>DWWJ01000059.1 GCA_019119795.1 Candidatus Intestinimonas pullistercoris | reverse complement strand
CACCGGCACCAGCGACGCCCTGGATACCGGGCTCATTCTGGACATGATGCTGGCTCAGAATCCGGACACCGCCAAGGTGGGCCTCCTCTACTCCCTGTCTGAGCCCAACTCCGAGGTCCCCATCGCCGAGGCCAAGGCCTACCTGGAGGAGAAGGGGATCGCCTACTCCGAGGCCACGGCCAACACAAACGACGAGGTCATCGCCGCCGCCAGCTCCCTCATCGCGGAAGGGGTGGACGCCGTCTTCACCCCCACGGACAACATCATCATGGCCGCCGAGCTGGCCATCTATGAGGACTTTATCGACGCCGGCATCCCCCACTACACCGGGGCCGACTCCTTTGTCCGCAACGGCGCCTTCGCCACCTGCGGCGTGAACTACACCGACCTGGGCGCCCAGACCGCCGACCTGGCCTACGAGGCCATGACCCAGGGCATGGACGGCATGGAGGATGTCTACCAGGTCGCCGGCGGCATCATCACCGTCAACACCGAGACCGCCCAGGGCCTGGGCATCGACTACGCTGTCTTCGACAGCATGGGGGAGGTCGTGGAGGTCCAGACCACCGTGGACTGATCCCCCGCTGTTCCATACTGCTGCCGTCCGCCCCCGGCTCCGCCGGGGGCCCTGGCATGGATAAAGGAGAAATGCCCCATGCTCTATATCACCCAGACAGCCCTGGTGCTGGGCTTTCAGTATGCCCTGGTGGCCATGGCCCTTTTCCTGAGCTACCGCATCCTGGATATCGCCGACCTGACCACCGACGGCTGCTTCATCCTGGGGGGCGCGGTGTCAGTGACGGCCGCCATCGCCGGGTACCCCATTCTGGGCATTCCCCTGGCCATGCTGGCCGGGGCCTGCGCCGGAGGCGTCACCGCCTTCCTCCAGACCAAGCTGGGGGTGCCCTCGATCCTGGCCGGCATCGTCACCAACACGGGGCTTTATACCATCAACCTGATGGTCATGGGCTGGAAGTCCAACGCCGCCCTCCTGCGGGAGGACACCATCTTCACCCTCTTCCGGGAGACCGGCATCGGCGGGAGCTCCTATGAGCTGCTGCTCTCGGCGGCCGTCACCATCCTGGCCGGCGTGCTGCTGGTGCTCTTCCTGGGGACCCGGCTGGGCCTGTCCATCCGGGCCACTGGAGACAACCGGGATATGGTGCGGGCCTCCTCCATCAACCCCACCTTCACCATTACGGTGGGGCTGTGCCTGTCCAACGCCCTCACTGCCCTCTCCGGGGCCATGGTGGGGCAGGCCCAGAAGACCATCGACATCAACAGCGGCACCGGTATTGTGGTCATCGGTCTGGCCTGCCTCATCATCGGCGAGACCGTGCTGGGCCGCCGCTCGGTGGTGAAGGGGGCTGTCGCCGTGGTGGTGGGCAGCGTCATCTACCGCTTTATCTATGCCGTCGTGTTTTACACCAAGATCGTCCCGGTGGAGTGCCTCAGGCTGGTCACCGCCGTGGTGGTGGCCCTGGCCATCGCCATGCCCACCATCCGCCAGTGGGCGGCCTTCCAGCGCCGGAAGCGGACCGCCCTCCAGCGCCGCCGGACTGCCTCCGCCGGAAAGGGGGAGAACTGACATGCTGGACCTGCTGAACATCTCCAAGACCTTCAACCCCGGCACCGTCAACGAGAAAAAGGCCCTGGACAGGGTGAGCCTCCACCTGGACAAGGGGGAGTTTGTCACCATCGTGGGCTCCAACGGGGCGGGAAAGTCCACCCTCTTCCATGCCATCGCCGGGGCCTTTTATGTGGACGAGGGCTCCATCGACCTGGACGGGGAGGACATCACCTTCCAGCCGGAGTACCGGCGGAGCCGGGAGCTGGGGCGGCTCTTCCAGGACCCCATGAAGGGGACCGCCCCCCACATGACCATCGAGGAAAACCTGTCCCTGGCCTACCTCCGGGCGGGGAAGCCCCGGAACGCCTACTTCAGCCGCATCACCAAAAAGGACAAGGAGTTCTTCCGGCAGCAGCTCTCCCTGCTGGGCATGGGGCTGGAGGACCGGATGCGCCAGCCGGTGGGGCTCCTCTCCGGCGGCCAGCGGCAGGCCCTGACCCTCCTGATGGCCACCCTGGTGCCCCCCAAGCTGCTGCTGCTGGACGAGCACACCGCCGCCCTGGACCCCGCCACGGCGGAGAAGGTCCTCTCCCTGACCCAGGACATCGTGGCCCGGCAGAATATCACCTGTCTCATGGTCACCCACAACATGAAGCACGCCCTGGACCTGGGCACCCGCACCCTGATGATGGACGCCGGGCGCATCGTGCTGGACCTCTCCGGGGAGGAGCGGAAGGGCCTCACCGTGGAGGACCTGCTCTCCCGCTTCCGGGCCGGGGCCGGAAAGGACCTGGACAACGACCGCATCCTGCTCTCCTGACCACCAACCGCCCGCGCCGCACCAGACGGCGCGGGCGGTTTTTCCGCCGCCGCCGGCCCGCTCCGGAAGCGCCAGGGAAAGATAGGCGTTGCCCGCCCCCCAAAATTGTGGTATTCTGAGGGAGAAGAACGAAAGAAAAGGAGCGCGGGTACCGATGGAACTCAAACAGATCGCCAGCTTTCAGGTGGACCACCGAAAGCTCACCGAGGGCATGTATACCTCCCGGGTGGACGGGGATGTGGTGACCTACGACATCCGCATGGTCCGGCCCAACTGCGGGACCTACCTGGGCTACGGGGCCATCCACAGCTTTGAGCACCTCTTCGCCACCTATGTCCGCAGCGGCCCCCAGTCGGACAAGGTCATCTATGCCGGCCCCATGGGGTGCCGCACGGGCTTCTATTTCCTGGTGCGGGACATGGCGCCGGAGGCGGCCATCGCCCTGGTCCGGGAGACCATGGACTTCATCGCCGGATATGAGGGCCCCATCCC
>DWWJ01000058.1 GCA_019119795.1 Candidatus Intestinimonas pullistercoris | reverse complement strand
GGCATGAAACGGTGTTTGCGGCATGGCAATTCCCCCCTTTTTCTTTTATTTACACTCCTTTTTATTATGGCAGATATTGACGAAAAACGCAACGACGATTGATTCCTTTATTTAAGGGGAAAATGTCATTTTCAAAATAAAGACCACAGTCAGTGCCGGACTGATTGTGGTCAAAAAGCATTATAAAAATGTGATATTGTTTATGCCTTAATTCGTTGCTGAATGGTAAAACACCCTTGACAAATCTCTTTCCAAAAGAGAATATTAGAGCAGTATGCCATTGACCACCGCTTTCCCAACATCCAATTCTATGTGGACGACGGATACTCCGGGGCCAGTTTCAACCGACCGGATTTCCAGCGCATGATGTCCGACATGGAGGACGGGAAAATCGGGATCATCATCACCAAGGATCTCAGCCGTCTGGGGCGAAACCAGTTGCACACAGGGCTGTACATCGAGGAGCGGTTCCCGCAGTTCGGCGTCCGCTACATCGCCATCAACGACAATGTGGACACGGAAAACGCCGAGAGCAACGACCTGATGCCCTTCAAAAACCTGTTCAACGAGTGGTTCGTGCGGGACACCAGCCGGAAGATCCGGGCGGTACAGCGGGCCAAGGCTCAGCGCGGGGAGCGCCTGGGAACACGGGCACCCTACGGCTACAAAAAGGATGAGAATGCCAAGGGCAAACTCGTTGTTGATGAGGAGGCCGCCGCTGTGGTGCGTCGCATTTTTGCCCTCTGCGCTGCCGGCCGCGGCCCGAGTCAGATTGCTAAACAGTTGAGAGCCGAAAACGTGCTTTGTCCGGCGGTCTACACCTACCGCAAGTTGGGATCCGGCCATACCTGCCTCGATCTGTCCCAGCCCTATAACTGGTCCGACAGCACCATCGCCAACATCCTGGAGAATGAAACCTACCTTGGGAACACGGTCAACATGAAGTTCACCACAAAATCCTATAAGGACAAGCGGTATGTGCAGCATCCCAGGGAGGAGTGTCTGGTGTTTGAGGGGACCCATCCGGCGCTGATCACGCGGGAGGTTTGGGATATCGTCCAGCGGGTCCGGCAAAACCGGAAGCGCCCCACAAAGATGGAGGAACTCAACAAGTATTCCGGCCTCGTCATCTGTGCCGACTGCGGTTCCACAATGGTCCTGCATAGGGCGCGCACCATGAAACCAACGCAAAACAATTTCACCTGCCGAACCTATAAGAAAGCAGGGTCTGAGGTCTGCACGGCCCACTACATTCGGGAGTGTGTCCTCGACGAGATTGTGCTGGAGGACATCCGCAGGGTGACGGCGATGGCGCGGGAGCATACGCAGGAGTTCGCCGCCTATATCTGTGACCGGCAGTCCGCTGAACTGCGGCGGGAGATCCGCAGGCAGGAGTTGGAACTTTCAGGGATGAAAAAGCGCGAGGCGGAATTGGAGGCCATCTTCAAGCGACTGTATGAGGACAGCGTACTGGGCCGCATCACCACGGAGCAGTTCCAGACCCTCTCCGCCAGTTATGTGGCGGAGCAGGAGCAGTTGAAAACTGCCATCCCGCAAAAGGAGCGGGAGGTCGCCAAACTGAAGGCCACGGTGTCCGGCGCAGACAACTTCATTGCCAGGGCCAAACGCTACACAGACATTCAGAAGCTGACGCCGGAGTTGCTGCGGCTGTTTATTGAGAAAATCGTGGTGCATGAGAAGGATGTGAAGTGGTCCAAACACGCCAGCCAAACGGTGGAAATCCATTACACGGATATTGGCGTGATTGGGAATATGAACATCACGAAAAGTGCGTAAAGGAACAGGCAGGTGCTGCCAATGCAACACCTGCCTATCCTTAAAATTTGTAGTTGTCCCTGTCAGGCCGGACCTAAAGCCCTCTGGCTTTTTTTATCATACATGGTATAATGATTGAGAAATCGGTGTGACCAATGAAGGCCATTGGTCAGCCAACCGCCCCATTGGGAAGGGGCCGGACAGACCGGCTGGGGGCGGTTGAGTATCAGACAGAGTAGGCGGGAGTATGAGAGAGGAAAACGGGCAGCAGGGAAGGGCATACGAGCGGGTCATCAGCTACATCAAGAGCGAGATCCTGAAGGGGGAGCTGAAGCAGGGCGAGAAGCTCCCCCCGGAGCGGGAGCTGGCCGAACAGCTGGGAGTGGGGCGGAACTCCGTCCGGGAGGCCCTGCGGATGCTGAGTCTTATGGGATTTATTTCCAGCACCCAGGGGGCAGGGAACTTTGTCTCCTGTGACATCGAGAAGAACCTGGCCGAATCCACCCAGATGATGATGCTGCTGGGGGCCACCGATTACCGGCAGGTCAGCGAGCTCCGGCAGGGCCTGGAGAGCGAGGCGGTCCGCCTGGCCGCCCAGCGCATCACCCAGGCCCAGCTCAACGAGCTGGAGGACCTGGTGTGGAAGCTCAGGGAGGAGGATGACATCAACCGGAGCACCATGCTGGACAAGCGCCTCCATTTCCTCATTGCGGAGGCGGCGGGGAACCAGCTCATCATGGTTATCCTCCGGGCCATGAGTGAGACCATCGAGGGCTTCATCAGCCACATCCGGGAGCGGACCATGCGGGATGAGGTCTACCGCAAGCGGCTCCAGGACTCCCACCAGGGCATCGTTCTGGCCCTCCAGGACCACAACGCCCAGGAGGCCGTCCGGATGATGCGGGAGCATTTCCAGGTGGTGGACTCCGCCATGGTGGGGCTCTTCTGAGAGAGAAAACAGACCGTGAAACAAGAAAACATGCGCCGGACCGGGAGTCCCCCGGTCCGGCGCTTTTTCTGTTTCCGGGGCGGGGCCGCCGGGAAACCGGAGAAAAGCCCGCCGGGAGGGACACGGACGGGTTTTCTCCCGCATACGCTGAGGTAGATTCATGCATTGGAGGGTATGGAAATGGCAACGGAACCACAGGTCCGATTTTATTTGGGGGCCAATTCCCCCACCGGCTTTTATTCACTCTATGACCAGCTTATGGACCCCCTGGAGGCGGAGGATATCCTGATCCTGAAAGGGGGGGCCGGCTGCGGGAAATCTACCCTGATGAAGCGGGTGGCGGCCCAGGCGGAGGAGCGGGGCCTTCAGGTGGAGTACATCCCCTGCTCCGGTGACCCGGACTCCCTGGACGCCATCATCCTGCCAGAGCGCCACGCCGCCATCGTCGACGGAACTGCTCCTCATGTGGTAGAGCCCACCTGTCCCGGGGCGGTGGAGCGGTATGTCAATCTGGGGGACTGCTACGACAGAAAGGGGCTGAAGGAGCTCCGGGAGGAGCTCCGGAACGCCATGAAGGGCTACAAGGGCTGTTACGCCCGGGCCTACCGCTGTCTGGACGCGGCGGCCGAGATCGCCTCCGACATGCGCTCTCTGGTGGTCACCCCGGCGGTGGAGGCCAAAATCGCCAAGCGGGCCAAGGGAATCCTCTCCCGGGAGGTCAGGCGCGGCGGGGGCGAGCCCGGCCGGGTCCGGCAGCGGTTCCTCTCCGCCGTCACCCACAAGGGGCTGCTGGTGGAGTTCGACACCGTGGAGCGGCTGTGCCGGCGGGTCTATGAGCTCTCCGATACCTACGGCCTCAGCCATCTGATGCTCACCCACATCCTCTCCGGCGCGGCCGCCGCGGGGCACGATGTCATCGCCTGCCCCTCCCCCATGGCCCCCGACCGGCTGGAGCATGTGCTGGTGCCGGGGCTGTCCCTGGCCTTTGTCACCAGCAGCCCGGCCCTGCCCTATGACAAGCGACCCTACCGCCGTATCCGGATGGACGCCATGGCCGATCCTGAGGCCGTCCGCCGGAACAAGGCCCGGCTCAAGTTCTCCCGCAAGGTCTCCAACGCCCTGGTGGAGGAGGCCGTGGACTCCCTGGCCCAGGCCAAGGCCATGCACGACGAGCTGGAGGCCATCTATAACCCCTATGTGGACTTCGAGCGGGTCCACGCTATGGCGGACTGGGCAGCCGGAGAGCTGCTGGGAGAATAGGCCCGCCCGTAGGAAAAGACCTACAGTAAAAATAGCTTCCATAAAGCAAAAGCACATCTGGGCCGGCATCCGCTCCGCCGGGGAGGAAAAGTCCTCTCAGTCCTCTGTATTCCAGGGCTGAGAGGGCTTTTTTCTCGCCGCGGCTGAAGGAAAACCGGGGGAAACGACATGGTAGGACCAATCTTTGCAAGAACCCGCAAAAAGAACCCGTATTTTTTCGCAAATTGACGCTTTACAAGCGGGAATATTTGAAGTATCCTAAACAGGCGGGAGAGGTCCTGCCTGAGCGGGACGGACCCCGTGTCCCAATTCCCAATGACAGAAGGAGATGGAGAGACATGCGAGGCGTGGAGACGAGAATCCAGGAGCTCCGTCACAGGGTGTTCCGGGAGGTGGCCCGGATGGCCTACCACACCGAATGGCCCGTGGACAAGCGGATCGAGGAGCTGCCCTACAAGATCATTCCGGGCGAGGTGGGTAATTTCCGCAACGACGTTTTCCTGGAGCGGGCCATCATCGGGGAGCGGCTGCGCCTAGCCATGGGCCTACCCTGCCGCAGCGCGGCTGAGCATGCTCCCCTCTCGGACAATATCGAGGCGGCCGACCGCCCAGAGACCTACTACACCCCGCCCCTCATCAACGTCATCAAGTTTGCCTGCAACGGCTGCGAGGAGAAGCGGGTCTTCGTCACCGACGGCTGCAAGGGCTGCCTGGCCCACCCCTGCGAAGAGGTCTGCCCCAAGGACGCCGTCAAGCTGGACCGCTACAACGGCCGCTCCCACATCGACCAGGACAAGTGCATCAAGTGCGGCCGGTGTGCCGACGTGTGCGCCTACAACGCCATCATCGTCCAGGAGCGGCCCTGCGCCGCCGCCTGCGGCATGGACGCCATCCGCTCGGACAGCAACGGCAAGGCGGACATCGACTACGAAAAGTGTGTCTCCTGCGGCATGTGCCTGGTGAACTGCCCCTTTGGCGCCATCGCCGACAAGTCCCAGATTTTCCAGGTCATCCGGGCCATCCAGTCCGGCGAGCGGGTCTACGCCGCCGTGGCCCCCGCCTTCGTGGGCCAGTTCGGGCCCAAGGTGACCCCGGGCAAGCTCCGGGCCGCCATGAAGGCCCTGGGCTTTGCCGACGTCTTTGAGGTGGCCATCGGCGCCGACCTGTGCGCCACCCAGGAGGCCGAGGACTTTATTCGGGAGGTGCCGGAGGAGCTGCCCTTCATGGGCACCTCCTGCTGCCCGGCCTGGTCCGTCATGGCCAAGAAGCTCTTCCCGGACCACGCCAACTGCATCTCCATGGCCCTGACCCCCATGACCCTCACTGCCCGGCTCATCAAGCATGAGCACCCCAACGCCAAGGTGGTCTTCATCGGCCCCTGCGCCGCCAAGAAGCTGGAGGCCATGCGCAAGAGCGTCCGCAGCGAGGTGGACTTCGTCCTCACCTTCGAGGAGATGGCGGGGATCTTTGACGCCAAGCATCTGGAGCTGGAGAACCTGCCGGAGGACCCCGACGGCGTCAACGACGCCTCCACCGACGGCCGGAACTTCGCTGTCTCCGGCGGCGTGGCCACGGCGGTGGTCAATGTCATCAAGGAGCGCTACCCGGACCGGGAGGTGAAGGTCACCGCCGCCGAGGGCCTGCGGGAGTGCCGCCAGATGATGAAGGAGGCGGTGGCCGGCAAGTACCCCGGCTATCTGCTGGAGGGCATGGCCTGCCCCGGCGGATGCGTGGCGGGCGCCGGCACCATGCAGGCCATCAAGAAGTCCCAGACCATGGTGAACCTCTACGCCAAGCAGGCCAACCATAAAGTCTCCTGTGACACGGAGCATATCAAGGAGCTGGACAAGCTGGTGGACTGACGCCCCAGCGGAGGTCCCGGCCGGAGGGCCGGCGCGCCGGGGGACCGGAGGCGCCGGCCCTCTTTTGATCGTGGAAAGGGAGGGGAGGAACAATATGGCGATACGGGAGGACGGGCGGCCCACGCTGGCGTCCTGGCCCAAGCGGCTCTATGACTGGTCGGAGCTGCCGGAGCCCTTCCGGCCCGCCCTGGCGGCGTGGCGGGACCAGGGCCTGCCCCCTGGGAACGTGACCTATATCCCCCGGGTCCACCAGCACACCGGCGGAGTGGAGTATGTGACGGCCTGGCGGGGGGAGGAGGTCCTCCTCCTCACCGGCCGGGCAGAGGGGGTGGAGGAGCTCCTGATCCGCCCCGGCGAGGTGGCGGGCGTGCGCTATACGGTCCAGCTCCTGCGCTGCGGGGTGGAGGCGGTTCTGGACCGGCCGGAAGGCCCGGTGCGGGCGGGCTTTTTCTACAACAAGACCAAGGAGGATCAGCTCTTTCCGGTGGTCAACCTGCTGCTGGGCGATCCGCCGGACTTCCGCCCCCGGCAGACCCATCCGGAGACCCCGGCCCTCGCCCGGCTCCGGGAGGACAGCTTTGCCATGTACCACACCGCCAAGCTGTGCTACCGCTTCGGGGAGCCCATCCGGGAGCAGCTCTGGCTCCAGGGCCGGAACTACGGCCTTCAGCGGTTCCGGAAGCAGCGGCCGGAGGCCTTCCTGGCCCTCCTGGACCGGGGCCTGGCGGCCATCCGCACGGATTTTTACGGCAGTGAGACGGTCTACCTGGAGAAGGGCCGCATCCGGGGCGCGGCAGTGGGGGAGGCCGACGTGCCGCCGCCGGGCCCCCGCCGCCGCCCTGCCCTGGTGGTGGAGACGGTCCTGGGGGAGACGCTGGCCTTCCCCCTGCTGCCGGGGCAGGAGGAGGGGGCCGCCGCCTTCGCCCGGCATCTGGAGGAGGCCCTGCCGGCCGGAGAGGCGTAAAAAGAGCGGACGGCTGCCGTGAGACAGCCGTCCGCTTTTCCTACAGGGTGAAGTCCTCGTTCTTCAGATGGGAGAAGTCGGGGGCATTGGGCCGGGGCGGGACCCGCTTCAAGGGGTCATAGCGGAAGGCCCGGCAGCTCCCCCCTGCCGGCACCACGCCCTTTTTGAGGCAGACCACCTGCTCCTCGTCCAGGGGGGTGCAGCGGGCGCAATAGGCGCACTGGGGCTCCATCTTTTTCTCAAACAGCATGACAGGACGCATCCTCTCCAAACATTCTTGCCGTCATTATACTACGTTTCGACGCCGTTTTCTACTGGTTTTTCCCACCGCGGCCACGGCGGCGGCAAAAAAGAGGAGCCAGAGCACCCAGGCGCAGACGATGGAGATGGTGAGGGCGGTGGAGAAATCCAGCTCCGCGATGCCCTCCACCTGCTCGGCCAGGTAGGAGGAGACCGGCGCCTCCAGGGGGAAGGCCCGGACCAGCAGGGCAGTGAAGAGGGCGGAGAGGCCGCCGTGGAGGAGCTTTCCCCCCAGATAGGTCTTTACCGACAGGCCGCTGCCCCCCAGGAAGGAGAGCACCTGGCAGTGGACGGAGAGCCCCGCCCACCCCAGCAGGAAGGCGGCCATGGACATCGGCCCGGCGGTGGTCCCGGCGCCGGAGAGGGACCAGACCCCGGAGGAGAGCTCCAGGACCCCGGTGAGCAGGCGCTCGGCCCAGGCCTGGGAGAAGCCCAGGGGGGCGAAGGCTCGGCCCAAAAGCCCCGCCAGCCCTGGCAGAAGGCCGGAGAGGAAGAGGAGCCGGATGACCACCGTGAAGAAGACCACGAAGGCGCAGATGTTGAGGACCGAGAGGAAGGAGTTCTTCACCGCCCCGGTGAAGGCGGTGGTGAACCGCTCCGCCTGGAATTGGGGGGCAGGCCGGTCGGCCCCGCTCCGGCGGTCCCGCTTGTAGAACCGGAAGAGGAGCCCCACACAGACCGACGCGGCGGCGTGGGCCAGGTAGAGGAGGACCCCCACCCGGCTGCTGGCGAAGACGCCTGCCCCCACCACCCCCAGAATGAAGGCAGGGCCGGAGTTGTTGCAGAAGGAGAGGAGCCGTTCCGCCTCGGTCTTGGTGCACATGCCCTTCTGGTAAAGGGACAGGGCGGTGCGGGCCCCCACAGGATACCCCCCCACGAAGCCCAGGACAAAGGCGGAGGCGCAGGCCCCCGGCACGTGGAAGAGGGGGCGCATGAGGCCCTCCAGGGCCCTCCCCACATAGCCGGCCAGCCCCAGGTCCACCACCAGGGCGGAGAGGACGAAGAAGGGGAACAGGGAGGGGATGATGACATTGTAGCAGAGCTGGAGCCCCTCCCGGGCGGCCTCCATGGCCTCCTGGGGCCAGAGCATCAGAGAGAGGACGGCGCACAGCAGGGCCAGACCCAGAAAAAGGTCCCGGACCCCCTGGCGGGAGAGCAGCCGGTACATGGGACATCACCTCCATGGAAGGAGGATATGCGAAAGGCAGGCTGTCCCATGCCGGCAGAGAGGAGCAGGAAAATGAAAATGGAATGGATACCCGGCCGCGGCCGGCCGGAGGAGGCCCTATGATGGAGGAGCACCGAAGGGTGGAGACTCCCCTGGGGCCCATCGAATACCTGCTGACGGTGAAGGCGGTGAAGAATCTCAACCTGCGGCTCCGCCCCGATGGGACGGTGGCGGTCTCCCTGCCCCGGCGGGCCCCCAAGTCGGCCGCCGACGCCTTTGTCCGGAGCCGTGCCGAGTGGATCTTCCGGCACCGGCAGGGGCTCCGGCGGGAGCGTCTTCCCCTGGTAGCGCCGGACAGGGAGGCTGCCCTGCCTATTCTGGCCGCCTCCCTGGAGCGGATGTACCCCCTGGTGGCGCCCCTGGGGGTCCCCAAGCCGGTCCTCCGGGCCCGCTATATGACCAGCCGCTGGGGGAGCTGCCACTATGCCAAGGGGGTCATCGTCCTCAACACCGCCCTGGCGGCGGTGGAGGGGGAGCTGCTGGACTATGTGACCCTCCATGAGCTGGTCCACTTTCTCCACCCCAACCACGGGCCGGGGTTCTACGCCGCTATGGGCGCCCTCCTCCCGGACTGGCGGGAGAAGCGGCGGCGGCTGAAGGGCTACGAGCTGGAGCGGGCGTGAGGCTCAGCGGTGGGCCTTTCCGGTGAGGGAGTGGACCAGAATGCGCCCCACCGCCACGGAGGCGGCCTGTTCCTCCCGGAGGGGGAAGTCCCGGCCGGTCTGGTGCCGCAGGAGCCGCTGGAGATAGAGGACCTTTCTGGCCGGCTCCTCCACCAGCTCCACAGTGCCCTCCCCGATGACGCTGGCGTAGCGGTAGCTGTAGCCGCAGGGGAGGTCGGCGGGGACCAGGGCGTGGCCGCAGTCCAGCTCGAAGCAGACCTGGGGGTTCTGCCGCAGCAGGTCCAGCTTCCGGCCCTGGAGGGCGCTGTGGAAATAGAACTCGAACTGTCCGCCCTCATAGGCGTACCCGAAGTTGAGGGGGACGAGGTAGGGGCGGCCCTCCGCCGCCATGGCCAGACGGAAGACCTTGCAGGCGTCGATGACCTCCAGGAGCTGTCCGGGGTCCCGGAGCTCCCTGTCGCTTCTGCGCATCGCGATCCCTCCTGAGCAGTAAAATCTGAGAAAGAGCATACACCCCGCGCCCTCCCCGCGTCAAGCGGGCGGCGCCCTGGCCGGCCGCTTTTGCCTGGGACAGGCAAGGCGGCCGGCCTTTTCGCATACGATTGCAAGACAGGATTGGACAGAGGCCGGCCTGACGGAGCGGCGGAGCGGTGCGGGAGGAAAGCGGTCATGGAGAAAAAGGGGCGGAAAGAGGGGCTTTTGGAGCGGACGGCGGAGGTCTTCGACCTGCCCGGCGACGTGGTGGCGGGGCTCCCCCGGGTGGAGCTGCTGGGGGACCGGCAGCTCCGCATGGAGAACCACAAGGGCATCCTGGCCTACGGCACAGAGGAGATCCACATCAGCGGCGGGAAGCTCATCGTCAAGGTCCGGGGGGCCGGGCTGACCCTGCGGGCCATGAACGCCTCGGAGCTCCTGATCACCGGGGAGATCGCCGGGGTGGACCTGGCCTGAGCCGAAGCGGGAGGGATCGACATGCAGGCCATCATCAATTTTCTGCGGGGCAGCGTCCTCTTCACCGTCACCGGGGCCTTCCCGGAGCGGTTTTTGAACCTGTGCGCCCAGGCCGGGGTGGGCTTCTGGGACCTGGAGTGGCTGGACCCCCATACCCTGCGCCTCCGGGTCTCCCGGCGGGACGCCCGGCGGGTGGGGCCCCTAGCGGAGAAGGTCCTGTGCGAGGCCCGGGCCCGGCGGCACCTGGGCTTCCCCTACTTCCTGGCGGGCTTCCGGAAGCGGTATGCCCTGCTGCTGGGGCTGGCCCTCTCCCTGGCGGCGGTGTGCCTCCTCTCCCGGTTCGTCCTCACCATCGAGGTCTCCGGCAACAAGACGGTCTCCACCGCCGCCATCCTCACCGAGCTCTCCCGGCAGGGAGTGCGGGTGGGGGCCTACGGCCCGGGGCTGGACGTGCGGCGCATCAGCCAGGAGTCCCTCCTGCGGCTGGACGGCCTGGCCTGGATGTCCATCAACCTCCACGGCACCCGGGCGGAGGTGCTGGTCCGGGAGAAGCTGCCCGAGCCGGAGGTCCGGGACGAGAGCACCCCCGCCAATGTGGTGGCCCAGGCTGACGGGGTCATCCTGGACCTGGAGGTCCTGGACGGGCAGGCGGCCTTCCAGGAGGGGGAGGCGGTGCTGCGGGGAGAGGTGGTCATCAGCGGGACCATGGACCTGCGGGAGCCGGAGTACTCGGCGGTAGACGCCGGGCAGCGGCTGGTCCACGCCCGGGGAAACGTCTGGGCCCGGACCTACCGGACCCTGACGGCCCAGATCCCCCTGGAGGCCCAGGTAAAGCGGTACACCGGCGAGGAGGAGACCCAGTGGTCCCTGCTGGCGCTGGGCCGGACGGTAAATTTTTTCGGAAAGGGTGGCGTTTTCTCCGAGGGGTATGATAAAATAGTAGAGACCCATCCGCTCACCCTCCCCGGAGGCCGGGTGATGCCCCTGGCCCTGCGGAGGACGGAGTACCGGGCCTATGTGACCGAGCCCGCCGCCCTGAACGCCGGCGCCGCCCGGAGCATGCTGGAGGAGCGGCTGCTGGAGCGTCTGGATGCCCTCATCGGAGAGGACGGAGAGGTCCTGGACACCGTCTTCACCGTCCGGGAGGAGGACGGCATGCTGGCAGTTACCCTGCGGGCCGAGTGCCGGGAGCAAATCGGCCGGGAGGTCCCCTTTGCGGGAAGCGTGGGAGAGCTCATACCAGGCACATCGAGCGGCGGGGAGGGGTGAGCCCCCGGCCGCGGGACGTACAAGGAGCGAGGAAATTTGACAGAACAGACCGTCAGTTTGGAGCGCGTGGAGGATGCCGCCGAGCTCTTCGGCTCCTTCGACGAGCATATCAGGATCATCGAGCGGGAGCTGGGCGTGTCGGTGGTGAACCGGGACAGCAGCCTGAAGGTCTCCGGCGATGGAGAGGCCGTGCTGTACGGCGTCAAGGCCATCCAGGGCCTGCTGGAGCTCTCCGGCCGGGGGGAGCCCCTCAACGAGCAGAACGTGCGCTATGTCCTCCAGCTGGTGAAGTCCGGCCAGGAGGACAAGATCGGACAGGTGGCCCGGGACGTGCTCTGCGTCACCGCCAAGGGCAAGCCCATCAAGCCCAAGACCCTGGGCCAGAAGCGGTATGTGGACGCCATCAAGGCCAACACCGTCACCCTGGGCATCGGCCCCGCCGGCACCGGCAAGACCTATCTGGCGGTGGCGGCCGCCGTGGCCGCCTTCCGGGCGGGACAGATCAACCGGATCATCCTCACCCGCCCGGCGGTGGAGGCAGGGGAGCGGCTGGGCTTCCTGCCCGGAGACCTCCAGAGCAAGGTGGACCCCTACCTGCGGCCCCTCTATGACGCCCTCTTTGACATGCTGGGGCCGGAGACCTACAACAAGTACCTGGAGCGGGGGAGCATCGAGGTGGCCCCCCTGGCCTACATGCGGGGCCGGACCCTGGACGACTCCTTCATCATTCTGGACGAGGCCCAGAACACCTCCCGGGAGCAGATGAAGATGTTCCTCACCCGGATGGGCTTCGGCTCCAAGGTGGTCATCACCGGGGACGTCACCCAGATCGACCTGCCCGCCGACAAGGTCAGCGGCCTCCGGGAGGCCATGCGGGTCCTCAATGGGGTGGAGGACATCGCCATCTGCCGCCTCAGCGGGGCCGACGTGGTCCGCCACGTCATCGTCCAGCGCATCATCAAGGCCTATGAGGAGGACGAGCACCGCCGCAGGTCCGAAGAGGGCAAACGGAAATAGAAGATCAAAAGGCTGGCATCCCGGTCCAAACCGGATGCCAGCCTTTCTGGTTTCGCAGGGGAGGAGGGGCCGCTCACAGGCTGCCGTCGCCGCCCATGAGGACGGTGAGCTCCTGGATGCGCTCCAGGGGGAAGGGGGGCAGGGTGAGGGGCTTGAGGGCGATGGACATGAGCTTCATGGGGTTGTCGTCGGCCGCCACCCGGTTGGAAGAGAGCTTCCCGCACCGGCGGCAGCGGTGGATGACGGTCCACTCGCCGTTTTTCCGGACCCACACGCCGATGGGGTCCATGAGGCCGCCGCAGTCGGAGGCCCGGTCGCCGGGCTCCTCGTCCACGTGGAGGCTGCTCAGGCAGTTGGGACAGTGGTTGCGGTGGTCGCTGCCGGAGCCGGCGGAGACCACCGGACGGCCGCAGACCTTGCAGGTGAAGCTGTCGTGGCAGGGGTGGGTCTTGTAATAGCCCTTCTCCAGGGCTCTGCGTTTGTTTTCCCGATTCATGGGTCTTATCCTCCGAAAAGTCAAAATTTTGTCTTTTGGGAGGCGCCGCGATGGTTCCGTTCCGCGGACCTCCCGGTCAGCGGGCAACCACCGAATCACAGTTACCGATCAAAAAAGGTCTTCCTTTCCTCTGTTTTCGCTCCGCCGCAGCGGGCGGCCCCATTCTACCACAGGGATATGGAAAACGCAAGGGGAAGAGAGGACGCCGGGGGACTGTTCAAATCCAGGAAAATCGTGTATAATCACAGAGAGAATCCCGGGACCGGAGTCCCTGAGTGGAGAGAAAAGGAGAGGGGTAGCGTCATGGCAAAACGAAACTATATCCCCATTACCGCCGATGTGCCCGGGGTCAGCGAGAGCCAGCGGGCTTTTATTCGGAAGGTGATCCGGACGGCCCTGGCGGCGGAGGGGGTGGACTTTCCCTGTGAGGTGGACGTGTCCGTCACCAGCGACGCGGGCATCCAGGCCCTCAACCGGGACATACGGGGGGTGGACCGGCCCACCGACGTGCTGAGCTTCCCCGCCTTTGACCTGATCCCCGGAGAGCTGCCGGGGCCGGAGGACGCTGACCCGGCCACCGGGCTGGTGCCCCTGGGGGACATGTGCCTCTCCCTGGAGCGGGTGAAGGCCCAGGCCAGGGAGTACGGCCATTCCAACCGCCGGGAGTTGGCCTATCTGGTGGTCCACTCGGTCCTCCACCTGCTGGGCTACGACCATCTGGACGAGGGGCCGGAGAAGGCCCGGATGCGGGCCCGGGAGGAGGCCATCCTGGGGGAGCTGGGCATTCCCCGGGAAATGGAGAAGGGAGAAGAGGGAACATGAGGGACCTGCTGGGCATCCTGTTCAGCGCCGTGGGCTTTGGATTTCTCTCCTTTGCCCTGTTTATGGGGCTGTCCCTTCTGCTGGGGGAGATGGTGTTTGCCCTCTGTCTCCTGGCCCTGCCGGGAGTCATTGTAGGCACCGGCCTCGGCGTGGTC
>DWWJ01000057.1 GCA_019119795.1 Candidatus Intestinimonas pullistercoris | reverse complement strand
GTGTGCTGGGTGGTCAATGAGTTCCTGCTGGTGAACCCCGCCATCTTCGGCGAGGAGGGTCCCAACCTGGCCTTTATGCAGACCATCGCCTTCATTCTGGTCATCGCCGCCCTGGTGCAGTTCGTGGAGATGTTTTTGAAGAAGAGCGTTCCCTCCCTGTATCAGGCTCTGGGCATCTATCTGCCCCTGATCACCACCAACTGCGCCGTGCTGGGCGTGGTGCTGCTGAACGTCCAGAACAGCTATGACTTCATTGAAAGCGTGGTCTATGGCGTCACCGGCGGCCTGGGCTTCCTGCTGGCCATCTTCCTCTTCGCCAGCGTCCGGGAGCGTCTGGAGGCCACCATGGAGTGCCCCAAGGCCTTTGAGGGCTTCCCCATCGCTCTGGTCACTGCCGGCCTCCTGGCCCTATGCTTCATGGGCTTCAGCGGCCTGAGCGTCTTTTAAGGAGGTTCGGACATGTCGGATATGAATTTGGTTTTATTCGCACTGCTGGTCCTGGGCGGCCTGGGCTTGATCTTCGGCGCGGTCCTGGCCTTCGCGGCCCGGGTCTTCGCCGTGGAGGTGGACCCCCGTGAGGAGGCCATCGTCGGCTGCCTGCCCGGCGCCAACTGCGGCGGCTGCGGCTTCCCCGGCTGCGCCGGTTACGCCGCCGCCGTGGTGAAGGGGGAGGCCCCCGTCAACCGCTGCGCCGCCGGTGGAGCGGCGGTGGCCGACCAGATCGCCGAGATCATGGGCGTCACCGCTGACGCTGCCGTCCGCATGGTGGCCCAGGTCCACTGCACCGGCTGCGGTGTGGACCACCAGAAGTATGAGTACATCGGCGTCCACGACTGCGTGGCGGCCGCCCGGCTCCCCGGCGGCGGCCCTCTGGGCTGCGATTACGGCTGCCTGGGCATGGGCTCCTGTGAGAAGGTCTGCCCCTTCGACGCCATCCATGTCATCAACGGTGTGGCCAAGGTGGACGAGGACAAGTGCAAGGCCTGCAACCAGTGCGTGGACATCTGCCCCCGGCACATCATCGCCCTGGAGCCCTACAAGACCAAGAAGCACGTCACCATCCCCTGCTCCTCCCACGACAAGGGGCCGGCGGTCACCAAGGTCTGCTCCAACGGCTGTATCGGCTGCTCGCTCTGCGCCAAGTCCTGCCCCAAGGAAGCCATCACCATGGTCAACAACCTGGCCGTCATCGACTACGACAAGTGCATCGGCTGCGGCATCTGTGCCCAGAAGTGCCCCCGCAAGCTGATCACTGTGGACGGCAAGGTGCCCGAGCCCAAGCCCGCCGCCCCCAAGGCGGCCCCCGCGGCCAAGCCCGCGGCGGAGGCCCCCAAGGCCGAGGCCAAGCCCGAGACCACCGAGACCAAGGAGTAAGCAAATACGCGAAGGACCTCCCGGCATGCCGGGAGGTCCTTTTTTGCTTCCGCGCTCAGAAAGCGGTCCCCTCACCCCTCGAAGGGGGCTGTGCTCAGCCGGACGAACCAGCCCTGGGGGTATTTGCAGATGGGACACATGGCGGGGGCCATGCTGGCGTCCACGATCATGCCGCAGTTGAGGCACATCCATTTCACGCCCCCCTGGTCCTGGAAGAGGCCGTCGTGCTCCAGGAGGTCGGCAAAGCGGCCGAAGCGGTCGCCGTGGGTCTTTTCCACCCCGGCGATGAGCTCGAAGGCCTTGCTCACCTTGGGGAAGCCCTCCTCCTGGGCCACCTTGGCAAAGGCGGCGTAGTCGTGCTCCCACTCCTGGTACTCGTTGTGCTGGGCGGCCCGGAGCTGGTCCAGGACACTGGGGGAGAGGTCCACGGGGTAGGATGCGTCCATGGCGATATTCTGCCCGCACAGGGGCTCCAGGAAGTCATAGAAGACCTTGGCGTGGGCCCGCTCCTGGTTGGCGGTGAAGCGGAAGACCTGCTCGATGACCTGGAGGTTCTGCTGCCGGGCCAGGTCGGCGGCAAAGGTATAGCGGTTCCGGGCCTGGCTCTCCCCGGCGAAAGCCCGCAGCAGGTTTTGATGGGTCTCACTCTTGGCAAAGTCGATGGACATGGTCGGTCCCTCCTGTAGCATTGGATACT
Source organism: Candidatus Intestinimonas pullistercoris (assembly GCA_019119795.1). Taxonomy (GTDB): domain Bacteria; phylum Bacillota; class Clostridia; order Oscillospirales; family Oscillospiraceae; genus Intestinimonas; species Intestinimonas pullistercoris. Next base: position 3,004 of record DWWJ01000057.1, on the reverse strand, counting down.
GGAAGGATTCCCCTTTCCCCGCCGGGTTATACCTGGAGCCTCCGGGTCGTTTTGCACCCTTTTCCGGTGGGAGCGGCCGGGCATCTTTATCGAAAACGCCCGGTTGACTTTGCGATATCCTGTGCTACAATGGACTTACTCGTCAGAGGACTTGCGGCCGGGCGGCCGTTGAAGTGGGATGAGCCCGTATCGGGTTTGTCCCACTTCTTTTTTCTTTTGGAGGTGTCTTTTTGAATGTGAACGGAAAGACCCTGTGCCGGTACATCCTCCCGGCCACGGGCGGACTGTGCGTGACCTATCTCTACAACGTGGTGGACGGCATCTTCGTGGGCCAGGGCGTGGGGGCGGCGGCCCTGGGGGCGGTGAATCTGGCCGTCCCTTTCATCACCTCTGTGGTGGCCATCGCCGCCATGTTCCCCATGGGCGGGGCCACGGTGGTGGCCATCCGCATGGGCCGGGGGGACCAGGAGGGGGCCAACCGGGCCTTTATGACCGCCTTCGCCCTGACCCTTCTGGCCTCCGTGGCGCTGATGCTGGTGGGGATGTGCTTTGCCCAGGAGATCGCGGACCTCAGCGGGGCGGCCCGCCTCAGCGGCGGGATGCGGACCATGGCGGCGGACTACCTCTTCTACTACACCGCCTTTTCCGTCCCCATGCTCATGAGCACCTGCCTGTCCGTCTTTGTCCGCAACGACGGCTCTCCCGCCCTCTCCTTTGTGGGGATGGGGGTGGGGGCCGTGGCCAACATCTTCCTGGACTGGCTGTTCATCTTTCCCCTGGAGATGGGGGTGGTGGGGGCGGCCATCGCCTCCGGCCTGGGGCAGGTGGCCTCTGTGCTGGTGCTGCTCACCCACTTTCTGCGGAAAAAGGGGCGTCTCCGCTTCTGCCGCTTCCCTGTGGACCCCGCCCTCATTGGGAAGCTCTGCAAGCGGGGCCTCCCCGAGGCAGTCTCCCAGCTCAACACGCCGGTGACAGCCCTGTGCTATAACCTGGTGCTGGCCAATCTGATGGGTGACCTGGGCGTGTCCACCTTCAGCGTCCTGAGCTACCTCTCCTCCCTGGCCAACGCCATTCTCTCCAGCGTGGCCCAGGGCCTGCAGCCCCTGTGGGGGAACTGCTACGGAAGGCGCGACACCGAAGGGCTCCGGCGGCTCTTCCGCTCCGGCCTAGCCGTCAATCTGGCGGCCTCCGCCGTGATCTGGGGTCTGCTCTGCCTCTTTGACCGCCCCATCATCCAGGTGTTCAGCCCGGATGCCGATCTGGTCCGGACCGCCGCCGGGGCCCTGCCCCTCTTCAGCCTCTCCTTCCTCCCCATGGCCCTGAACCTCGTCTGCACCGCCTTCCTGTTTTCCACCAAGCGGACCCTTCCGGCCAGCGTCATCGCCGTATCCAGGGGGATCGTGGTCAAGGCCCTGGCCATCTTTGCCCTTCCGGCATTGCTGGGGAGCGGCGCCATTTGGTCGGCCCCCCTGGCGGCGGAGGCCCTGACTCTCCTCCTGGCGTCCCTCCTGCTCCGGTCCTCCAGGCTGGTCTATCGGTGAGCTCCTACATGGGAAAAAGGCCCGGACCTGCTTTGTGAACAGGTCCGGGCCTTTTTCGCGCTTTTCAAAGACGGCGGGACCCCTGTCCCGCCCTCGCTCCCGCTGGAAGGATCGGCGTGTGGTAGTAAAGGGTAAGGAGTCAGGGGTGGACATGTGAGAGACTCGGGCTGACCGGTCAAACGCGGAATTGAACCGCAGGGCTGCCCCACGCCCACCAAGCTGTATGGCCGGGACCCCGGCCGGGTCCACGCCCGCCTCCTCCGCCGGGAGCTACCTGCTCCCGCCGTCAGTCAGGCAGCTCGGTGGTCCAGTTGACCCCCTGGATGGCCACGTCCAGCTCCCGGTAGGCCTTGGAGAGGCGGTCCATCTCCTTTTGGAGGGCCCCCAGGTCCAGAGTGGTCTGCATCCGCAGCTCACTGTGGGTCAGGCGGTAGTCCCGCTGGGACGCCGCCTCAGCGATGTCGGCCAGGAGCCCCCGCTGCTTGCGCAGCATATCCCGCCGGGCCAGGGCCTGGGAGAGGGTCTCCCCGCCCGGCAGGCAGATGGTCCCGTTGGCCCGGTCGATGCGCTGGACCAGGGCGCACATCGTCCGGTGGAGCTCCATGGACTCCTCCAGCAGAGCTTTGGGGTCCTCGTGGGGGGCGTCCCCCTCCTGGACCTTCAGGTTGGCCAGGATGCGCTGGTGCAGGTTGTCCAGCTTGTCCCGGTATTCGGCCCGCAACAGCAGGGCCTCTGCCAGCTTCATAGCTCTCTCCTCCTTACAGGCGGCGCTCCAGCTCCACCCGGATGGCCTCCAGGAACTGACGGCTGGTGACGGTGACGGCGGGGGTCTCCCCCTCCCAGAGGCCGGCCAGGTCCTTGGTCATGGTGCCCCCCTCGATGACAGCGATGGAGGCGGCCTCCAGGTCGTCCGCGAAGTCCATCAGGGCGGGGATCTTGTCCAGCTCCCCCCGCTTCCGCAGGGCGCCGGTCCAGGCGAAGAGGGTGGCGATGGGGTTGGTGGAGGTCTCCTTGCCCTCCAGGTACTGGTAGTAGTGCCGGGTGACGGTGCCGTGGGCGGCCTCGTACTCGTACTTCCCGTCGGGGGAGACCAGCACCGAGGTCATCATGGCCAGGGAGCCGAAGGCAGTGGAGACCATGTCGCTCATGACGTCGCCGTCGTAGTTCTTGCAGGCCCAGATAAAGCCGCCCTCGCTGCGGATGACCCGGGCCACGGCGTCGTCGATGAGGGTGTAGAAGTACTCGATGCCCGCCTTGCGGAAGGCCTTGTCGTACTCGGCCTCGTAGATCTCCTGGAAGATGTCCTTGAAGGTGTGGTCGTACTGCTTGGAGATGGTGTCCTTGGTGGCAAACCACAGGTCCTGCTTGGAATCCAGCGCGAAGTTAAAGCAGGAGCGGGCAAAGCTGGCGATGCTTTTGTCCGTGTTGTGAATTCCTTGGATGATGCCTGGGCCATCAAACTG
>DWWJ01000056.1 GCA_019119795.1 Candidatus Intestinimonas pullistercoris | reverse complement strand
TTGATAAACCACGGCGGCGTGCGTCTTTACGCACTGTTTGGGGACCAGCCCCGGCCGTTACGGCCGTCCCATAGTGGAACAGGGAAGGGGCTGTGGTTCTATCCAGCCGCCGCCTGGATGTGCCACTCTCGCGGCAGAGTGCGGCGGTGGTGCACCGGGGTGTCGCGCACAAATCAAGTCCCCCTCTCCGCCGCAAAGGAGGCACCTGACCACCCCAGCCCTGAGAGAGGCACCCGCAGGCGGCGGGTGGTTAGAGCGTTGGCCGGTCCCTGTTCCCAAACGGCAGGCCGTAACGGCCGGAAGGGGTCCCCGCAGTCATACGAAAGCCGCTGGCCGCCGTGGATGACCCAAAGCCTGCCGGAGACCGGCCCCCCTTTTTCTTTGGAGTCAAGGCCCGTTTCTTTTTCCGCAGAAAAAGAAATGGACCTTGCCCCTGCCGGGCAGGCACCCCCCGGAGGGACTCCGCCCCCCGCCGGGCAGGCACCCCAGCGGAACCATGACCAGAAGGAGCAAAGCCATGAAAGAGCTTCTCACCATCCTAGACCGGGTCCCGGAGTTCGGGGGCCTGCTGAACGCCCTGGACGCCGGAGGGTGCCCAGTGGCGGTGTCCGGCCTGGCGGCTGTTCACCGGGCCCACTTTGCTGCCGGCATCCGGGCCCGGACCGGCCGGCCGGTGGTGCTGGTCTGCGCCGACGAGAACGAGGCTGCCCGGCTCTCCGAGGACCTCCACGCCCTCACCGGGGAGGAGGTCCTCCGGCTCGCCGCCCGGGAGTTCACCTTCCACAACGCCGCCGTGGTCTCCCGCCAGTGGGAGCACCGGCGGCTCTCGGTGCTCCGGGCCATGATGACCGGGCGGGCCCCCCTGGTGGTGGCCGCGGCGGACGCCCTCCTCCAGCGGACCCTGCCCCCGGAGGTCCTGGAGCGGACCGCCCTGACCCTCCGGGTGGGGGATGTCCGGGACCTGGCAGAGCTCACCGGAGCCCTGACCGCCGCCGGCTACGTCCGCTGTGAGCAGGTGGAGGGAGTGGGCCAATTCGCCCTCCGGGGCGGCATCCTGGACTTCTTCTCCCCCGCCTGGGACCGGCCCATCCGCTGTGAGTTCTTCGGGGACGAGCTGGACTCCATGGGCCTCTTTGACCCGGACACCCAGCGGCGGACCGAGAACCTCCAGGAGGCCGAGCTCCTGCCGGTGGCGGAGGCGCTGCCCCAGTGCGCGCCGGGGGGCATCCCCGGCCTGCTGGAGGCTCTGGACGGCCTGATCGGGCGGGTCCGGAAGGAGAAGAACGCCAGCCCGGAGCTCCTGAGCACCCTGAGCGCCGACCGGGAGCGGCTGGAGAACGAGGTCTCCTTCCCGGCGGTGGACCGCTATCTGGCCCTGATCTACCCCCGGATGACCACAGCAGCGGACTACCTCCCCGCCGACGCGGTGGTCTGCCTCTCTGAGAGCCCCCGGGTGGCCGAGCGGGCCCGGAACTACCTGTGGCGGCTGGAGGAGGACTGCAAGAGCCTGCTAGAGTCCGGCCTGCTGGCCGGTGAGGCGGCCGTCCTGGCCCGGAGCTGGGAGGAGCTCTCCCAGCGGCTGGCCGACTGGCCCCTCCTCTATCTGGACACCTTCCCCACCTCCAGCTATCCCTGCCGGCCCCGGACCCTCCTGGACGTGATGGCCAAGCAGCTCCCCTCCTACGGGGCCAGCCTGGAGACGGCCTGCACGGACCTGGAGCACTACCAGCGCGCCGGCTTCGGCGCCGTGGTCCTCTGCGCCGGGGAGCAGCGGTGCCTGGACCTCCAGAGCCTCCTCCGGGAGCAGAAGGTCCGGACGGCGGTGGACTTCCAGCTCCACAGCCTGCCGGAGCCGGGGAAGGCGGTCCTCTGCGTGGGAGGGCTCACCGCCGGGTTCGAGTACCCCGCCGCCCGGGTGGCGGTGCTCACCGAGGGCCGGGCCCTCCCGGTCAGAAAGCCCCGGCCCAAGAAGTCCACCAACCGGCAGAAGCTGGCCTCCTACGCCGACCTCTCCCCCGGGGACCTGGTGGTCCATGAGCACCACGGCATCGGCCGCTATGTGGGCATGGTGAAGATGACCACCGACGGGGTCCAGAAGGACTATGTGAAGATCGCCTACGCCGGGGCCGACGTTCTCTACGTCCCGGCCACCCAGCTGGACCTGGTGAGCAAGTACATCGGCTCCGGGGAGGACACCGAGCACAAGAAGCTCTCCAAGCTGGGGGGCACCGACTGGGAGAAGACCAAGACCCGGGCCAAAAAGGCGGTGGCCGACCTGGCCAAGGGGCTCATCCAGCTCTACGCGGAGCGGGAGCGCCTGCCGGGCCACCCCTTTGCCCCGGACTCCCCCTGGATGAAGGAGTTCGAGGACCAGTTCGAGTACGCCGAGACCGACGACCAGCTCCGGTGCATCCAGGAGGTCAAGGGGGACATGGAGGCCCCCCGGCCCATGGACCGGCTGCTGTGCGGGGACGTGGGCTATGGCAAGACCGAGGTGGCCTTCCGGGCCATCATGAAGTGCGTGCTGGACGGCAAGCAGGCCGCCGTCCTGGCCCCCACCACCGTCCTGGCCCGGCAGCACTTCCTCAACGCCAAGCGGCGCTTTGCCCAGTTCCCGGTGGAGATCGACGTGGTCAGCCGCTTTCGCACCCCGGCCCAGATGCGGGAGACCCTCCGCCGGGTCCGGGAGGGGAGGGTGGACCTCCTCATCGGCACCCACCGGCTCTTCAACAAGGATGTGCAGTTCAAGGACTTAGGGCTGCTGGTGGTGGACGAGGAGCAGCGCTTCGGCGTGGCCCACAAGGAAAAGCTCAAGGAGCTCTCCAAGCAGGTGGACGTGCTCACCCTCTCGGCCACTCCCATCCCCCGGACCCTGAACATGGCCCTCTCGGGCATCCGGGACATGTCCACCCTGGAGGAGCCCCCCCAGGACCGCCAGCCCGTCCAGACCTATGTGCTGGAGCACGACTGGTCGGTGCTCCGGGACGCCATGGACCGGGAGCTGGAGCGGGGGGGCCAGGTCTACTACCTCCACAACCGGGTGGAGACCATCGACCGCACCGCCGGGCGCATCCAGGCCATGCTCCCCGAGGCCCGGGTGGCGGTGGCCCACGGCAAGATGACCCAGGAGGCCATCAACGATGTCATGAGCCAGATGACCGACGGCGAGGTGGACATCCTGGTGTGCACCACCATCATCGAGACGGGCATCGACATCCCCAACGCCAACACCCTCATCATCGAGGACGCCGACAAGATGGGTCTCTCCCAGCTCCACCAGCTCCGGGGCCGGGTGGGGCGGTCGGCCCGGCGGGCCTTCGCCTACATGACCTACCGCCAGGGGAAGGTCCTCAGCGAGGTCCAGTCCAAGCGCCTGGCCGCCATCCGGGAGTTCGCCGAGTTCGGCTCCGGCTTCAAGATCGCCATGCGGGACCTGGAGATCCGGGGGGCGGGCAACGTCCTGGGCCCCGAGCAGTCGGGCTTCCTGGTGAGCGTGGGCTACGACATGTACCTCAAGCTGCTGGAGGAGGCCGTCCTGGAGCAGAAGGGGGAGGCCCCCAAGGTCCCCGCCGAGTGCTCCGCCGACCTCACCGTGGCCGCCTCCATCCCCGACCGCTATGTCCCCTCCCCCGAGCAGCGCATGGACCTCTACCGCCGCATCGCCCGCATCCGCAGCGAGGCCGAGGCCGACGACCTGGTGGATGAGCTGGTGGACCGCTACGGCGACCCACCCCGGACGGTGAACAACCTGATCTCGGTGGCCCTCCTCCGCGCCGCCGCCGCCGAATGCGGCTTCTCCGAGATCGCCCAGAAGGGGGAGAGCCTGCTCTTTACCCTCCGGGAGGTGGACTTTGGCCGGGTCTCCGCCCTGTGCGGGGGGAGCGCCTACCGGGGGCGGCTCCTCTTCTCCGCCGGGGAGAAGCCCTATCTGGCCCTGAAGGTGCGGAAGGGAGAGGACACCCTGAAGCTGGCCTCCCGGCTGGTCCAGGACTTCCAGGCCGCCGCCCCCGCCCAGGGCTGAGGGGGGACGCAGGGCCCATTTTTCAGTGGAATCGTGAAAAATTCCCAGTTTTGCGCAGGGCGTGCACCCCGCTTTTGCAGGTTTGCACAAAGAATGCCCGGTCAGGCGGTTTTGCTGTAAACTTGCCAAAAGCACCGTTGCTTTTTACGGAAACATCGGATATAATGACAATCAGCAGAACCCCCGCAAGGGGAGCTACAATTCAAACGAAAATGGAGGGCACATACATGAAAGACATTTATATCGTCAACTGCTGCCGCACTGCAGTCGGTTCCTTCGGCGGGAGCCTGAAGGATGTCTCCGCCGTGGAGATGGGCTCCATCGTGGTGAAGGAGGCCCTGAAGCGCTCTGGCGTCGCCCCTGAGAACGTGGACGAGGTCATCTTCGGCGGCGTGCTGACCGCCGGTCTGGGCCAGAACGTGGCCCGTCAGGTCATGGTCAAGGCCGGCATCCCCTACAGTGTGCCCGCCTTTACCGTGAATATGGTCTGCGGCTCCGGCATGAAGACCGTCATGGAGGCCGCCCGGGCCATCCTGGCCGGCGATGCCGACGTCATCGTGGCCGGCGGCACCGAGAGCATGTCCCAGGCCCCCTTCGCCCTGCCTGACGAGCGCTGGGGCGCCCGGATGGGCGACAAGAAGGTCGTGGACACCATGATCAAGGACGGCCTGTGGGACGCCTACAACAACTACCACATGGGCACCACCGCTGAGAACATCTGCGACGTGTGGGGCATCACCCGCGAGGAGCTGGACGCCTTTGGCGCCGCCTCCCAGCAGAAGGCCTGCGCCGCCATCGACTCCGGCCGCTTCAACGACGAGATCGTCCCCGTCCCTGTGAAGAAGAAGAAGGAAGTCGTGGAGTTCAAGGTGGACGAGTATCCCAAGCCCGGCACCACCGCCGAGAGCATCGCCAAGCTCAAGGGCGCCTTCCCCGTGGGCCCCGAGGGCGTGGAGGACGAGATTGTCCACACCTTTGAGCCCACCC
>DWWJ01000055.1 GCA_019119795.1 Candidatus Intestinimonas pullistercoris | reverse complement strand
TGGGCCCCCCAGCCCCACACCAGGGGCTCGGTGAGGGCCCGGTCGTAGGCGGTGTCCCAGCCCACGCCCTCTATGGTGCAGGCGAAGCCCAGCTCGGCGAGCTGGCCGGCCAGGTCGGCGGCCAGGGCCTGACGCACTGAGTCCCCGGTGGCGTAGAGGATGTTCAGCTCGGCCCGGACTCCGTCCTTGACCCGGACCCCGTCCTCTCCCAGAACCCAGCCCGCCTCGTCCAGCAGGGCGGCGGCCTCCTCCGGGTCATAGTCTACCTGGGAGGCGGGCTCGTACCAGGGCAGCTTGTCGCAGACGCTGTAGGCCGGGGTGCCGTGGCCGTTGAGGATGTGGTCGATCATCTCCTGCCGGTCCACACCGATATTGATGGCCCGGCGGACGGCCAGGTCCGAGGTGACGGGGTTCCCCTCTGTGGGCAGGTTGATGCCCCGGTTGTCCACGCTCTCGCAGGAGAGCAGGGAGTAGCCCGCCAGGGACTGGTCGGAGTAGGTGGCGGAGGTGTAGGCCAGGTCCACCTGTCCCGCCTGGACGGCCAGGAAGGCGGCGTCCTCCTCCATAAAGAGGATGGTGACCCGCCGCATTTTGGGGGCCTCTCCGTAGTAATTCGGGTTGGCCTCCAGGATGACCTGCTGGCCCCGGTCCCACTGGACCAGGGTGTACCGGCCGGAGCCGATGGGGTGGGAGCCATAGGTGGCGGGGTCATAGGCGTGCTCCGGCAGGATGCCCACGATGGCCATGGTGTAGGGCCAGATGGAATAGGGCGTGACCATATGGAAGACCACGGTGGTGTTGTCTATGGCCTCGGCGTGGTCCAGCATGGTGAAGTCGTTTACCGAGCTGGCGGCCTTGACCGTGTTGTAGGTGAAGGCCACGTCGGAGGCGGTGAGGGCCTCCCCGTCGGTGAAGGACACGTCATCCCGGATGGTCACGGTCCAGGTGAGGCCGTCTTCGCTGGCCTCCCAGCTGGTGGCCAGGTCCCCGCCGATGGTGAGGTCGGGGTTGGTGACGGTAAGGGTGGACTGGATCAGAGGCTCGTGAACGTGCTCCCCGGCCCCCCAGCCGTAGGCCGGGTCAAAGCCGGCGGCGGGCTCGGAGGTGGGGCCCATGGCGATGACCACCTCGTCGTCGGCCCGGGGCTGGGCGGAGGAGGGCGTCTCCCCGGCGCTCTGACAGCCGGACAGAAGGCCCAGGGCCAGCAGGGCGGAGAGCAGAAGGGCGGACAGGCGTTTCATAGGCGTACTCCTTTTCCGCGTGGGCTCAAAGCCGGGCCAGGGCGGCCTTCCAGACCGTGTCGAAGGGGAGGCTGCCGGCCTTGGCCAGGGCGGCCACATCGTCGAACTCCGGCTTGGCGTGGGCGGCGCCGAAGCCCTCCGCCCGCTTCACCCGGACCGGGCCCCAGGGGGTGTCCACCGTCTCCGTCCGGGGGGCGAGGAAGTACTTTTCGCACCGGCGGACCCGGAGCCCGTTGGTGGCGGTGTGCCGGAACATGGCCTTGGCCAGGGCGGCCTCCCGGCCCGGGTCACACAGGGCGGTGAGGACCCAGCCGGGGCGGCCCTTCTTCATGGTGCCGGGGGTGGTGTAGACGTCCAGGGCCCCCTCCTCCAGTAGTCGGGCACAGGCGAAGGCCAGGGCCTCCGGCGTCATGTCGTCCAGGTTGCAGGTCAGCTCCAGGATGTCCCCGTTGGCCGTCTCGGCCGCCTCCCCCAGAAAGGCCCGGACGCAGTTGGCCTGTTCGAAGGTCTTGGTGCCAACGCCCACCCCCACGGCCTGGACCGCCATGGCGGGCATGGGGCCGAAGCTCTGGGCAAAATGGGTCAGCAGGGCGGCCCCGGTGGGGGTACACAGCTCCCCCTGGACCGCGCCGCCGTAGATGGGCACCCCGGTGAGCAGGTTGGCTGTGGCCGGAGCGGGAACAGGCATCACGCCGTGGGCGCACCGTACCGTGCCGCTGCCCACATGGATAGGGGAGACCACGATCCGCTCCGGCTGGAGCAGATACAGGGCGTAGCACACCCCGGCCACGTCGGCCACGGCGTCCAGGGCCCCTACCTCGTGGAAGTGGACGTCCCCCACGGGGCAGCCGTGGGCCTTGGCCTCGGCCCGGGCGATGGCGTCATAGACGCCCCGGGCATGCTCCCGGACCTCCTGGGGCAGGGGGAGGCCGTCGATGAGCCCGGCGATGTGTCCCGGAGTGGCATGGTGGTGATGGTGGTGGGCCTCCTCATGGGTGTGACCATGGTCATGGTCATATGTATGGCCGTGTTCGTGCTCATGGTGGTGTGCATGGGCGTGGGGGTGCTCCTCCCCGTGGTCATGGATGTGGGGATGGGCGTGCCCCTCCAGGACAGGGGGCTCCACCTCCTCCTGGCCGTGGACGGTCACTGCCATGTGGGTGCCCATGATGCCGCAGGTGGCGGCCTCCCGGGCCTCCACCCGGACACAGGGGAGCCCCAGGCCGTTCATGGCGCGGAGGAAGCCCTCCTTGTCCTCCAGCAGCTCGTAGAGAGCGGCCATGAGCATGTCACCGGCCGCCCCCATATTGCACTCCAGATACAGGGTTTTCATGTTACGATTCCTCCAGACCTTCCATTTGATTGATCATGCTGGCCAGATACCCGGCCCCGAAGCCGTTGTCGATGTTCACCACGCTGCACCCGGAGGCACAGGAGTTGAGCATGGCCAGCAGGGCGGAGAGCCCGCCGAAGCTGGCCCCATACCCCACGCTGGTGGGGACGGCCACCACGGGGCAGTCCACCAGCCCTCCCACCACCGAGGCCAGGGCCCCCTCCATGCCGGCCACAGCGATGACGCACCGGGCGGACATCAGGGGCTTCAGGTTGGAGAGGAGGCGGTGGAGTCCCGCCACGCCTACGTCGTAGAGCCGAGTGACCTGGTTCCCCAGGGCCTCGGCGGTGAGGGCGGCCTCCTCGGCCACCCCCTGGTCGCTGGTGCCTCCGGTGCAGACCACGATGGAGCCCAGGGCCCTCCGGGGCCCGGGCAGGGCAATGCCCAGCCGGGCATCCGGGTGGTACTCCAGGTCGATCCCGGCGGAGACGAAGGCGGCCTTCTCCGGGTCCATGCGGGTGATGAGGATGTTCCGGCAGCCCCGCTCCCCCATGGCCTGAGCGATGCCCAAAATCTGTTCCGCCGTCTTGGAGGCCCCGTAGACCACCTCGGCGGCCCCCTGCCGGACCCCCCGGTGGAAGTCCACCTTGGCGTAGCCCAGGTCGGCGAAGGGCTCGGTCTTCAGCTCCAGCAGGGCCTCCTCCGGGGCGGTCTCTCCCGCGGCCACCGACCGGAGCAGGGAGAGGATCTCATGCTTGCTGTCCATCTCAGGACCTCCTTTTTGGAAATAAGAGCGTCACCGGGCCTCCAGGTCCAGGGTGACGGCGTCGAACCAGGGCCTCAGGGCCTCCAGCAGGGCCTGCCGCATCCCGGCGGCCCGGTCCCATTGGTCCTCCGGCACCTGGATGCGGGCCCCGCCCCCCAGCAGCCGCACCCGGAAATCGGTAAAGCCCAGGGCGAAGAGGGCGTTTTCCCCGGCCTCCACCCGCCGGAGGTCCTCCGCCTTGATGGAGGTGCCGGTGGGCACCCGGGTGGCCAGGCAGGCGTAGGCGGGCTTGTCCCAGGTGAAGAGCCCCGCCTCCTTGGACTGCCGCCGGACCTCCGCCTTGGTGAGGCCGCACTCCCGCAGGGGGGAGCGGACCTCCAGCTCCCGGAGGGCCCGCATCCCAGGGCGGTCTCCGGCGTCGTCGGAGGCGTTGGTGCCGTCCAGCAGGAGGGTGTGGCCGTCAGCCCGGGCGGCGTCCCACAGCCGGGTGAAGAGGGCCAGCTTGCAGTGGTAGCAGCGGTCAGGGCCGTTGGCGGCGGCCAGGGGCACCGAGAGGATGTCGGCCTCCACCACCCGCAGGGGGACCCCCACCTCCTCCGCCAGCCGCCGGGCGTCCCGGTATTCAAACTCCGGCTGGAAGGCGGTGCGGACATAGTAGGCGGTGAGGTCGCAGCCCCAGTGCTTCCCCGCCCACAGCAGATAGGCCGAGTCCACCCCGCCGGAAAAGGCCAGGGCCGCCCGGGGGTGGGCCTGGAAAAATGCTTGCAGCGTCATAGAGGTCCTCCTGTCACACAAAAAGGCGCGCCAAAGCTGGCGCGCCTTCTGGCCGCGGCGGGACATTCCTTGCCCGCCTGAAACTTCTGTATCATCCTTCTTGCTTGGAAAAGCGGGAGACGGCCCCTTCTGGGGCCCGGCGGGCCTTCTGACCCGCGAATGGAATTATTTTACCAGAGCCTGGGGCGGCTGTCAAGCCCCGCGCAGGCCGGGAAACGTCCAAACGAAGAGTTAAAGGAGGTCAAAGAAAGAAAAAGGGACAGCAGAGCCGGGATGGAGGGAACGATAGGAGTCTTTGTGACGGCCAAACCGGTTGTAGGCATGAACGAAAACAGCAAGAACAGCCTGAAGATTCTCCAGCTTTCTTGGAAAACACCTGCTTTTCCGGGTAAGGGTGGGAATATAATGACGTAAGTCAGCATTGACGCCTTCTACGGTGAAGGTGTCCCTCTTGCTGTGGATATTGAAGAGATGCTTGCCCGGAAAGACCACGTCCAAATATCCGCTGTATCCGTCTGTGCAATAAATCGCAGCCTCCTCGGCCTTGTCCACCATCCGCTGAATCGTCCGGGCTGATCTGTTCCGGCTCACAACGTGCCCCACGATCTGCC
>DWWJ01000054.1 GCA_019119795.1 Candidatus Intestinimonas pullistercoris | reverse complement strand
TGTCCCATGAGGTCGGCCACCATCCGCTCTACCAGGGCGCGCAGTTCTTTCTCATTCATATCGTCCTCACAAACTCCATTCCTTCGCCCCGCCGCAAGCGGCAGGGCTCATTCATTCCGTTGCTCGTCCTCTCCCCAACAGACCCGCTTTGCCGGGCTCTGTTGGGGGCCCCTTCCTACCCCAGCAGGAGGGAGCCGTCCCCGGCCAGGGGGGTGAGCTTCCCGTTCTCCACGAAGCCCATCTTCTCCAGCCAGTCCTGGAAGGGCCGGATGGCCGTCAGACCGAAGAGCTCCCGGAGGGCGGCCGTCTCGTGGTAGCCGGTGGTCTGGTAGTTGAGCATCACGTCGTCCCCGTGGGGTATGCCCATAAAGTAGGTGCACCCGGCGGCGGTGAGGAGGACGGCCAGGTCCTCGATGTCGTTCTGGTCGGCCTTCATGTGGTTGGTGTAGCAGGCGTCGCAGCCCATGGGGATGCCGGTGAGCTTGCCCATGAAGTGGTCCTCCAGCCCCGCCCGGATGACCTGCTTGGAATTGTAGAGGTACTCCGGGCCGATGAAGCCCACCACCGTGTTCACCAGGAAGGGCTGGAACTTCTTGGCGAAGCCGTAGCACCGGGCCTCCATGGTCACCTGGTCCCAGCCGTTGTGGGCCTCGCTGGAGAGCTCGGAGCCCTGGCCGGTCTCGAAGTAGAGGACGTTGGGGCCGGTGGCGGTGCCCTCCCGGAGGGCCAGCTCCCGGGCCTCGGCAATGGTCGCGGCGGTGAAGCCGAAGGCCTCGTTGCCCTTCTGGCTGCCGGCGATGGACTGGAAAATAAGGTCGGTGGGGGCCCCCCGGCGGATGCACTCCATCTGGGTGGTGACGTGGGCCAGGACGCAGGTCTGGGTGGGGATCTCCCACCGGGTCTTGATGTCCTGGAACCGCTCCAGCACCCGGGTGACGCTCTCCACCGAGTCGTCCACCGGGTTGAGGCCCAGCACCGCGTCCCCCACCCCGTAGGTCAGGCCCTCCAGCAGGGAGGCCATGATGCCGTCGGGGTCGTCGGTGGGGTGGTTGGGCTGGAGCCGGGCCGAGAGGGTCCCCGGCTCGCCGATGGTGGTGTTGCAGGTGGCGGTGACCCGGAGCTTTCTGGCGGCGTAGATGAGGTCTAGGTTGCTCATGAGCTTGGCCACCGCCGCCACCATCTCGCTGGTGAGGCCCCGGGAGAGCCGCCGGACGGCCGCCCCGTCATTTTTCTCGTCCAGGAGCCACTCCCGCAGCTCGGAGACCGTCCAGTTTTGGATCTCCCCATAGATCTTCTCGTTGACACCGTCCTGGATGATGCGGGTGACCTCATCGGCCTCATAGGGGACGGCGGGGGAGTTGCGCAGGTCGGCCAGGGTCAGCTCCGAGAGCACCACCTTGGCGGCCACCCGCTCCTCGGCGCTCTCGGCGGCGATGCCCGCCAGGCGGTCGCCGGACTTCTCCTCGTTGGCCTTGGCCATGACCTCCCGGACCGTGTGGAAGTCATAGACATGGCCCAGCAGCTTGGTCTTTAAGATCATCAGTGTTCCTCCTATCACGCCCCGGCGGGCTGTCCGGGGCCTTGTTGAAAGGCCAGGGTCTTCACCACCACCGGCAGGACGGTGCCCCCCGCCACGGGGGCGCCGATGTCGATGTAGTCCCCGTCCCGGACGGCCACGCCGTCCAGGCACAGCAGGGGACCCGTCCCGCCCATGGCCTGGCCCAGGACCTTGGCCAGGTCCCGCTCCACCACCACGATGGGGAAAAAGCCCTGTTCCTCCAGGGGGGAGAGCCCCGCCCGGATGCCCTCCGCCAGCTCCCGCACCCGGCGGTAGGGGGGCGAGGCCTCCCCCTCCAGGGCCAGGGCCACCTGGGCGAGGCCCTCCTGGTCAGCATACCAGGAGAGCTTTTTGCGGATGGCCCCGGCCAGGGCCTCCGGCGGCAGGGCCGCGTCCCGCCCCTCCAGCCGGAGCACCGGCAGGTTCTTCAGGGGGAAGGCCACCCCCCGGTAGCAGATGGTGGAGCCCGAGACCTCCACCGAGTGGGCCCCCGCCCCGATGACGGTGGCCCGGATGGTCTCCGCCCCCCGGAGGAGGGTGAAGCCCCGGGCCTCGAACCGCCGCCGGAGGGCGGGGCCCAGCAGGGGTCCGATGTCCCCGAAGGCCCGCCAGTCCGCCGGCGGGTCCCACATGCAGTCGGCCACGCCCCCGGAGAAGGAGAGGACCCCGGTGTCCGGCGGGACGGCCCGCTCCAGCCCCTCCCCCATGGCCTCCAGCAGGGGGGCCAGGTCCTCCGGGCCGGGGCAATCCCCCAGCCCGGGCACGGGCACCGCCCCGTCCCTAGTCCACTCGTCCAGGGCCGGGGAGCGGTAGACCACCCGGCCATCCGGGTCCAGCTTTAAAAGCCGCCCGCCGATGTTGAGGCAGCCGGTGTCCCGGAGCTCCCCACTCTCAAAGAGGGCCAGGTTGGAGGTCCCCCCGCCGATGTCCAGGTGGAGCAGGCGGCAGTGCCGCTCCTTCGAGGCCCGGTCGGCCCCCGCTCCCCGGGCGGCCAGGATGGACTCCAGATCGGGCCCGGCGGTGGCCACCACAAAGTCCCCGGCAAAGGCCGAGAGGGCGGCAAGGACCTCCCGGGCGTTCTCCTTCCGGGCGGTCTCCCCGGTGATGATGACCGCCCCGGTCTGGACCTCCTCCCGGCGGAGCCCCGCCTTTTCATACTCCTCCGCCACGATGTCCCGGACGCCGGCGGCGTCGATGACGGTGTCCGAGCGCAGGGGGGTGAAGTGGATGCCGCTGAGGTAGGTGACGGTCCGGCCGGTAATGGCGATCCGGGGCACCGAAAAGGGGTT
>DWWJ01000053.1 GCA_019119795.1 Candidatus Intestinimonas pullistercoris | reverse complement strand
AGTTCACGGATTTTCGCCCGGCGGGCTTTTTCTTCCGGTGTTCGATTCTTTTGGGCCATATGTATAACCTCCTGTGTGATGCTTCTATTCTACACCACTCAGGAGGTTTACACATAATTTGAAGAAGCCTCATGTCTGTGTCATTCTGGACCTTTTCTCACGTAAAGTAGTGGCCCACAGAGTATCGCCAAAGAATAGTACCTATCTGGTTACCTCTACCTTTCGTCAGGCATATCGGAACAGAAACGAGCCAGCAGCTGATGTTTCACAGCGACCAAGGCCCGCAATATACATCCAACACATTCCGGAAACTGCTTTGCATGAACAAGGTTGTCCAGTCTTTCTCGAAGTCCGGCCGTCCCCATGACAATGCTGTGGCCGAGTCCTTCTTTGCCTCCATGAAGCGAGAGGAGATTTATCGGACCCAATATCACTCCGAACGCCAGTTCATGGAAAGCGTTGATACTTACATAGAATTTTATAACACCAAGCGCCCTCACAGCACACTCAACTACAAGACACCGGATGGGTTCGAATTGCTCCATGAGCAAAGGAGAGAGCGGACAGGCTGATCTGGACAAGGGGTTCAAAACTGGGTATTTTTCGTTTTTCAACCACAAAGCTTGTGTCTTTTATCTTTGCGATATTGGTTACCGGGCTGTGCATGAGAAAAGAGAAAGCCTGAAATAACAAGGCTTTCTCCTATAAAACGAGGGTAGAAGTATTGGACAGTCCAAGAAAACTGTTCAATACTTCTACCCTTGTTCAAATGGAAAGGGGCAACAATTCGGATGTTTTCCAATCGGTTGATCCTGTCTCTACAACAATTTTCTGTTTTTTCGGTGCCGCCCTATTCTGCACAGTTTTGAAACGTCTAAGAATTGTAAGGCTTGAAAATTTCTTTCTTTGCTCTGCCCTGATGTTGACACAAAAAGGGAAAGGTGCAGGGGGGAGCCAGTGGACTGCCGGCATTCTGTCTTTCGACAACATTCTATCCTACGTTATATGGAAATTTAAGCGCTTCCCTCTGCCACCAAGCACTCGACAGCCCCATGGGTCATTCCGGCCCACAGGGCTGCCAGGGTTCAGAGGGTCTATCAGGCTAAAACTGATAGGTCCGATACATGGTGACAATAGCCTGTTCGATGGTGTAATTCTCGGCAGCGCCAAAGGTATCCGCCCCGGTGCCGGTCATGATGCCCGCCTGATAGGACCTGCTCACGCCGTCCTGGGCCCAGTCGGAGATGGAGTCGGTGAAGGGCAGGCGTTCCGCTGCGGCCAAGGGCTGTCCCAGCACCTCATTCAACCGGGCCAGCATGGCGGCCGCCTGCTCCCGGGTGATCAGGTCATTGGGGCCTACCTGGATCTCGGCGCGGTCATCGGCACTGTTGTAGCCGCCCATGATGCCGAGGTTGTATGCCTTGGCTATGGCCTCATCGCCAGTGCTGTCGGCAAAGACCGCATCCCCCGGCGCATACGCCACCTCATCGCCGGTGAGCGCCTCGTAGGTCTGCACCGCCAGGGCCGCGAAGTCCGCCCGGGTGATGTCCTCCGTGTAGTCGAAGGTGTCCTGAAGGAACGGCACCTCCGCCAACTGTAGCAGCTCCGCCGCCTCTTCCACCGTCCCCTGGGCCCAGTCACTGACAGTGGGGTAGCCGGGAAGCAGGCTCAGGCCCGTCACCGGGGGCAGCTCCTCGGAGAGGATCCGTGCCATCATGTCCTCCGGGATACCGCTGTTGTAGTGCCACCGCCCCTCCCAGAGGAGTTCATTGCCGCTGTCGATGACGAGGTTTTCCCGCTCCTCTCCCGTGCCCTTGTAGTAGATCTGGAGGGGCTCGTCCAGCACCCGGCCTTCCTCGTTGAACGAACGATAGGAGATCCGGTCGAATGTGCCGCTGCCCGGCAGTTCCACCGCCGTCAGGTAGGGGATGCCGGAGAAGGCATACTGGCCGTTGGTGTATGTGGAGAGGGTGTAGTCGTCGGCGAACTGCAGCACCCGGATGCCGGAGCCGGCAAAGGCGTACGAGGCGAATTTGTGCATATCGGGGATGTAGATGCTGCGCAGGCTGGTGCAGCCGGCGAAGGCATAGGTTTGGATGGTGGCGTTGCTGGTACGGAGCGTGCTCAGATCAACACGCTCCAGGCCGGTGCAGCCGGCGAAGGCGTAGCTGCCCACATACTCCAGTGAGCTGGGGAAAGAGATCTCCGTCAGGCCGGTGCAGCCCCGGAAAGCGCCATCCTGAATCCGCTCCAGGCCCTCCTGGAAGTGGACGACGGTGATGTCCGGCCGGCCGGCGAAGGCCCCCTCGTTGATCCTCGTCACGCCGTCGGGGATGGTCACCTCGCCGCCGGGGCCGTAGTAATCCCACACCTCGGTGAAGTTCGCGCCGCCCAGGATGAAGCCCTCACCGTTGTCGATGTGGGTCAGGCCGCTCCGGTCAAGGTAGTGGTAGGACAGGTCGACCGACATACCATACAGATCGAAGGTGTTGTAGCCGTTGGCGCTCTCAGTGTGCAGCACACCGCCGGTGTAGGTGTTCAGGGAGTCTGTCGCCGGGTCCATGAAGACCCACCGCTCGCCGCCGAAGATGGATGGATTTCCATTATCCAGGTACGCCTCTGCGTGGCTGTGGGGCACGCCGGTGGCGCCAGCCGTGGCGTAGGAGCCGCTGGTTAGGTACTCTGTCTCGCACGTTATAGCCGGGATGCCCTGGGCCAGGATCAGGTCCCGCAGCAGGTTGGCGTACCCGGTGGAGTTGGTCCGGCGGAGGGTCAGCACGCTCTCGGAGTCGGTCACCGCTTCGGCCGCGCCGCTCTCCATGGCGGTGTCGTGGGCGATGTTGTCCGTCACCCATTTGTACAGCAGGAACATCTTGGCGTAGCGGTCGGTCTCATCGCCCACGATTTGGGCGGACATGGCCGCCACCGCGGCGGGCACCGGCTGGAGCAGTTGGTTCTCCGGCGTGGGGCTGTTGCGGTTTTGGGCGATGTAGGCGCCATTGCTGCCGCGCTCATACTCTCGGATGGACAAGGCCAGATCATAGCCGCTGTTGGGCATCCGCTGGTAGAGGTACTGGCCGTGAGTCACATTGCGGAAGGCCGTCTCGCCGCTGCGTCGGGTGGCCACCTCCGCCGCGGCGGTGCCGCTGTGGGTCAGCGTCAGCTCCAGGGAGAATTTCTGGCCGCTGCTGGCCGACACGGTCCTGGACACGCCGCCGCAGGTCACCGCGACCTCCTCCAGCCCGTCCATCATCAGGACGCCCGACACCTGCAGGGTATTGCTGTAGACGTTTTCGCCAGCAGCGGTGTCGTAGTACCGAACAGGGACGTTAAAAATCAGATGGTTGTTGCCAAACTGCTGGGTCGAATGCCCCTCATAATATTCGTCTATACCCTCCTGATAGTCGACGGCTGCTACAGGCACCGTCAGCAGCCCCAAGGCCACCGTTAGGCTGAGACACAGGGCCAGCAGCCGGGAGGGCCGCCGCTTCGTTTTCGTTCTGTTCATACTGTGCGCTCCTTTCCCTGTGATAAAGTGGGGGACCGCTGGAAGCTCAGGAGAACAGCTCTTCCGGCTCCGCATCCACGGGCAGATTGCTGTCCCCGGGCTGCTCCAGGACAAAGCTGTAGCTGCCCTCCAGTTGGGTGATGAAGGCGCCGCCCTCCACACTCATGCCGCCGTAGGACGCGTCATAGACGGTCTGGGCCTCCCCGGCGGTGGCGTAGCAGGTGAAGCTGGTGATCTCTGTGCTCCCTGAGATCTGGGGGACGGCGATGGCGAAGGTGACGCTCTCGGTGGCGTTGCCGGTGCGGTCGGTGTTCAGGGACAGGGCGTACTGGCCGGGGTCCGGCTCATAGCTGTCCACATAGGCGCTCACCGCCTCCGCGGCGGCCAGGTACTCGTCAAAGAGCTGGTAGGTCCGCTCCAGGGCCGCCGGGTCGTCGGAGTAGACGCACTCCGGAATCAGCTCCCGGTCCCCGAAGGTCAGGGCGTCCGCCAGTCCCCAGACCTCCAGGTCGATGGGGTTGGCCTTGAGGTACTCGCAGTAGCTGGCGATGGGGTCCAGGCAGGCTCGGACGAGGGCGCTCAGCTCCTGGGGCAGGTCGGGGAAATCCGGAGAGCAGTAGTAGTCGATCATCTCGTCCACCGTCAGGTCTGACCCGACAGCCGTCGAGAAGAAGTCCCCCAGCATGGTGTAGTCGCCAAACAGCATGGCGCCCAGGACCTCGCCCCTGTACGCCGGGTCGTCGCCGGACAGTTCAGAGAAGTAGCTGCCCCATAGGGCGGTCTCCCGGTGGGCCTCCCGGGCCAGGTCGGCGATCTCGGCCTCCTCCATCTGGGAAATGTCCCCTAAGGTCAGGCCGTTCACCTCGCCGCCCCAGGCGGTGCCGTCGGGGTTGAGCAGGAAGATCTGCTCCACCTCGGTGTCCTTGCCCACGCTGCTGACGGAGCCGTTCACCAGATACCAGACGCTCTCGCCGCCGCTGAGGTACTGGCTCAGGGTAGTGCCCTGGGCCGTCTCCTGGACGGACTGGGCGCCGCCCGGGGTGCCGGAGCTGGTGTTTTCTGCACCGGAGTCATCCCCTCCGCCGCCGCAGGCGGTGAGGGTCAGGGTGGTGGCCAGGGCCAGGGTCAGGGACATCAGCTTGGTCAGATTTTTCTTTTTCATGGGATATCCTCCTTTTTATTTGAGCCATATTTGGGCCTCTACATATTCAGTCACATCTCAGAGCAGGAAGGTTTTATCTTTTGAAAAAATTTTTTCAGAATTTTTTCAGAGGGACCTACAGGCTGTGGGCCCCCTCCGCCCCTATCCCTCCCCGGCGGAGAGGGGCAGCTGGGCCGGCAGGGGGATGTCCACATCATCCACCGTGTCGGCGATATGCCAGGTGTACATGGGAGTCCCCGCCTCATAGGGGGAGCCGTCATGGTTGGAGGCGAACTCCTGGTCCCACTCAATATCCTCCTGGTGGACGGCTTTTTCCGCGATATAGAAGCCGTCATCTGCGCTGGGGTAGTTGGCGCTGGTGAGCAGGTTTCCGAACTCGCTGGCCCGGATGGCCTCAGCCACCCAGTCGGCCACCTCCTGGTCGGTGCCTTCATAGAGGTCGGACAGCTCCAGCAGCGCCCCGGTACGCACGTCGAAGGTATAGTCGATGCGTCCGTCCGCGGCAACCTCCCCTTGGGGCCATATCGACTCCCGGAAGGTGATGGAGAGGTAGTATCCGTCCTGATAGGACACCCGGCAGGTTCTGGCGTACTGCGCCTGGCTGGCTCCGCCCTCATACCGGGCCAGCATGGCGGCCACCTTGGGGTCAGTCTCAGGCGTGAAGGCCTGATGGAGCTGGTCAAAATAGGCGTTGATCTGGCGGTATCCCTCGTTCACCTCGTCGAACAGCGGCGTCTCCAGATAGATCCCGCGGAAGCCCTCCTCCTCCGCCACCGTGGTGCGCCGCATGGTGTAGGAGGCTGGGGAGACCGGGGCGTTGGGGTCGGCCGGGGCGCTGTCGCCCTCTGGGGCCTCCTCCCGGGTGGGGAGCGTCAGGGGGATGGACACATCAAAGCTCCGCGGCCCTGTACTGGCATTCCAGATATAGAAGGCCTGCCCGCCGGTCCAATAGAAGGAATTTTCGCTGAAGCGGAAGGTCTCGGAGGCCCACGCGCCGCCGTACTCGGGGTTATTTTCAATCCAGGTGCGGACCTGGTCCGTGATCTCTCCCTCCGCCAGGCCCGTCAGCTCCTCCAGGGTCACCGGCTGTCCGGTTTCCACGTCAAAGGTGACGTAGCTGGTCTGGCCGACATTCTGTACACCCAGATAGTACTGCGTCGTCCGCTGTACGCTGACATATTGGGCGTCACGCCCCATGATCTCAAAGGTGGCATAGCTGTAATAGGGCCATTCCTCCGTGGACGGGGAGAACCCCGCCGTAATCTCCTGGTTGGCAAACTCCCCGTGGCACTCCTCGAAATAGGCGTTGATGGTCTGATACCCGGGGGCTTCAGACTCAAAGGCCGGGGTCTCGATGTAATAGTCCTCCATGAAGGAAATCTCGGAGTCCAGGTCGGTGCGGTAGGCCACCACCGGGGGGAGCTCCACCGGCTGGATGTCCTCCGCCCCGGCCCCTTCCGGTAGAAGGTCCACCGGCAGGGGGATGGTCAGGATATGATCGGCGTCCTGCTTCCAGACGTACAGGGGCTGCCCCTGCATATAGCCCTGGGCCTCCATATCGCAACGGGCCAGCCGGAAGCTCTCGCCGCCGCTGGGGTAGTTGTGCTCCGTCAGCATGGAGCCGTAGCCGAGCTCGTCGATCAGGCCGGCCACCCACTGGGCTGCGTCCTCTGCCCCGCCGGCATCGTCTGCGCTGCTCCACAGGTCGTCCAGGGTCATCAGCTCTCCGCTCCCCACGTCAAAAGTGAGGGCGGTGGGACAGCCAGTGGGGGAGGAGTAGCTGCTATCCTGGCTCTCCATGAAGGTCACCGACAGATAGTGCCGGTCCTGATAGGCCACTTGGCCGGTCACCAAGTAGTCATGCCCTTGTTCCAGTGCCCAGTTCACCCTTCGGCTGCCCTCTGGGTTGAAGCTCTGGTGCATCTCGTCAAAATACTCGTTGATCTGACGGTAACCTCCACTGGTTTCCTCAAATTCCGGCGTCTCCAGATAGACGCCCAGGCTGCTCCCGCTAGCCTCTACTAACGTGGTGCGCCGGGCGGTGTAGGGCGCCGGATCCTGACTGCC
>DWWJ01000052.1 GCA_019119795.1 Candidatus Intestinimonas pullistercoris | reverse complement strand
GCGCGACGGGCAGCCTTGAGGCCGTACTTCTTCCGCTCCTTCATACGAGGGTCGCGGGTGAGGAAGCCGGCGGCCTTGAGGGCGGGACGGTACTCCTCGTTCATCTGGAGCAGGGCGCGGGAGACGCCGTGACGGATGGCGCCGGCCTGGCCGGTGACGCCGCCGCCCACGACGGTGGCCACGATGTCCACCTTGCCCATGGTGTCGGTGGTGACCAGGGGCTGACGGACCAGGAGCTTCAGGGTCTCCAGGCCGAAGTAATCGTCGATGTCGCGGCCGTTGATGGTGATGGCGCCGGTGCCGTTGGGGAAGAGGTGGACGCGGGCCACGGAGGACTTCCGGCGGCCAGTCCCATAGTGGTAAGGCTTCTTGCTCTTATACATGTTCCAACTTCCTCCTTATTCCTGGGTCCAGGTCTCGGGCTTCTGCGCGGCGTGGATGTGCTCGGCGCCACGGTAGATCTTCAGACGGGTCAGAGAGTCCTTGGTGATGATGTTCCGGGGCATCATGCCGCGGACAGCCAGCTTCATGGCCAGCTCGGGCTTGTCCTGCATCAGCAGGCGGTACTTGGTCTCGTGCAGGCCGCCGGGGTAACCGGAGTGGGTCCGGTAATACTTCTGCTCCAGCTTCTTGCCGGTGAGGACGGCCTTCTCGGCGTTGATGATGATGACGAAGTCGCCGCAGTCGGCGTGCGGGGTGTACTCGGGCTTATGCTTGCCGCGCAGCAGGGTGGCAGCAGTGGCGGCAGTCTTGCCCAGGGGCTTGCCCGCCGCGTCCAGAATGTACCACTTGCGGACGATGTTGCCCTTGTTGGCCATAAAAGTGGACATGGTCTAACCTCCAATTTGTACTTTTATGCTAAATTTGGTCCAAACATGACTGACGCCCCACTCATTCGGAGTGGAGCGTGTTGTATTATAACCCACATGCCAGGATGTGTCAACCGATTTTCCCAACTTTTTTGATTTACAAAATAAAATCTCTTGTTTTCTTTTATTTTCTCTCTTATCCTTCTGAATCCTGATTTTCATTTTTCGTTTTTTCCTGGTCATCCTCGCTCAGGCAGTGCTCGATCATGCTGATGACCACGTTGTTGAAGCTAGTGTCGTTGTCCTTGGCGATCTGCTCCACCTGCTTGGCCAGCTCTTCCCGGATATAGAGCGACTTATAAACAGTAGACACCTTGTGCTTGGTCGGTTTTAACTGGAAGCTCATAAGCCGTCCCTCCTGACGGCCTTATTTTAATAAAAAAATATCGTTTATTATACTTGAGATTTTTCTAGTGTATTTTCTATGAGAATATGATAGACTAGATTCGACAGACTTCGTGCTCTGTCCCCTTTATATTTTAGAGGTGATGGAGGGATGCCCTATGAAGCAGCGGCTCCTGGAGAGCCTTATCGTCCTGGTGGTGGGCACCGGGCTCTACACCCTGGTGAGCCAGCCGGGCTTCCTGCACCTGTTCGGCCTGGCGGGGCAGCAGCTTTTCCAGGCCTATTTTTTCTATGCCACCTCGGGACTTTTCCTCTATGCCTGGTTCCGAAAACGGTAATGATGTGGTACAATGTCCGGGAACGCATTTCGACAGAGAGGGACCGATACCATGCTGAACCGTATTTTGAGCTATACCCGCCGCTGTGTGGAGGACTATGACATGATCCAGGCCGGGGACCGCATCGCCGTGGGGGTCTCCGGGGGAAAGGATTCCCTGGCCCTGCTGGTGGCCCTGGCTAAGCTCTCGGAGTTCTACCCCCTCCCCTTCACCGTGGAGGCCTTCACCCTGGACATGGGGCCGGTGGACGGCGGCCCCCGGATGGACTTTACCCCGGTGGCCGAGCTGTGCCAGTCCCTGGGGGTGCCCTATACCATCCTGCACTCTGAGATCCAGCACATCATCTTTGACCTGCGGAAGGAGAAAAACCCCTGCTCTATGTGCGCCAAAATGCGCCGGGGCGCCCTCCACAACGCCATCCGGGAGCGGGGCATCACCAAGATCGCCCTGGGCCACCACTTCGACGATGCGGTGGAGACCTTCTTCCTCTCCCTCTTCTATGAGGGCCGCCTCTCCTGCTTCCAGCCGGTGACCTACCTGGACCGGACGGGCATCACCCAGATCCGTCCCCTCCTCTACTGCTCGGAGTGGATGCTCCGGCGGGCCGCCGAGACGGTCCCCCTGCCGGTGGTCTTCAACCCCTGCCCGGCGGACGGCGCCACCAAGCGCCAGGAGGTCAAGGAGCTCATCCGCAGCCTCTCCAAGCAGTATCCCGACCTGCGGGAGCGGGTCTTCTCGGCCATGCAGCGGCTGCCCCTCCCCGCCTGGGGCCCCAAGGAGCACCGCCGCCGCCCCCTGGCCGAGGAGGGGCGCACCGAATAAAAAAAGACTGCGGGCCCTCTCCCTGACGTCGGGAGAGGGCCCGCAGCAGCTTTTATGTCTGGAATCGGTCCGGGCGCGGGACTTACACTCTGCACTTGCTCAGCTTCTGGATCACATAAGGGGACTCAGTGACCAGATAGACCGGCTTGGAGAAGTCCAGCGTAAACAGCCCAATGAAGGATTTCACATCCACCATGATGGAGTTGTCCTCCGCGTGCAGGAAGACGTCCTCATCTACCTGACAGGCCAGACGCTGAAGGGCCTGAAGCTCCTCAAAGGAATCGATCTGCATGGGTATGACCATTGTCATGGCCTCCTTTCTGAAATCACGGGTCAAGGACCCGGCGCGCTTGTTCGCAGGGGTCGCGTGCGCCGCTCCCACCTGACAGCCAGAGTATAACACGGTGAGGTTTTCCAGCGCAATAGGCAGGATGACTAAAATTAGAAGGGTTCTATTCTTTCGTTTGAAGCCATTTTTTGTTGCGTTAGGCGATTTGCACAGAAATGATTGGTAGTACCAATCTGTTTTTGCCAATCAAAACACCCCCGGCAGGGAGAGGCCTCCCGCCGGGGGTGTCTGTCTTTCTGTCCGGTTTACTTCATCAGGGAGCACACCAGCTGGGTGTACCCGGCCGGGTCCTCCAGGGGGAAGCCGGCGATGAGCATGGCCTGCTGGTAAAGGAGCTCGGCATAGGTCCTGGCCTTCTCCTTGTCCTCCTCCAGGGCGGAGCGGAGGGCGGCGAAGGCGCCGGAGTCGGGGTTGAGCTCCAGCACCCGGGCGGCCTTCATCTCCTTGGCGGCGTTGGGGTCCACCCGCTGGAAGTACTTCTCCATCTCCAGGGAGACGGGGCCGTCGGCGGTCATGCACACCGGGGCCGACTTGAGGATCTTGGAGACACGGACCTCCTTCACCCGGTCTCCCAGGGTCTCCTTGACGAAGTCCAGCACGTCCTTGTTCTCCTCGGCCTTCTTTTCGGTCTCGGCCTTCTCCTCCTCGCTCTCGGGGAGGGCGTCGCCGTCGTTGACGTTCTTCAGGGCCTTGCCGTCCACCTCGCCCAGGGTGTTCATGACAAACTCGTCCACCTCCTCGGTGAGGTAGAGGATCTCATAGCCCTTGTCCAGAATGCGCTCGGCCTGGGGCAGCTTGGCGGCCTGCTCCACGCTCTCGGACTGGAGGAAGTAGACAAACTGCTGCTCCTCGGCCATGCGGTCCTTGTACTCGGCCAGGGTGGTGGGCTTCCCCTCCTTGGAGGACCAGAAGAGCAGCAGGTCCCGGAGCAGGTCCTTGTGGGCGCCGTAGTCGGACACCACGCCGTACTTGAGCTGGCGGCCGAAGGCGGTCCAGAACTTCTCGTACTGCTCCCGCTGGTCCTTCTGGAGCTTGAGGAGCTCGGCCTTCACCTTTTTCTCCAGGTTGTTGGAGATGACCTGGAGGACCCGGGTGTGCTGGAGCATTTCCCGGGAGATGTTCAGGGACAGGTCAGGGGAGTCCACCACGCCCCGGACAAAGGAGAAGTGGTCGGGCACCAGGTCGGCGCACTTGTCCATGATAAGGACCCCGGAGGAGTAGAGCTGGAGGCCCTTCTCATAGTCCCGGCTGTAGTAGTTGAAGGGGGCGTGGGCGGGGATGAAGAGGAGGGCGGTATACTCCACGGCGCCCTCGGCCTTCACGTGGATGACAGCCAGGGGGTCCTCCCAGTCCCCGAACTTCTCCTTGTAGAAGGCATTGTACTCCTCGGGCTTGACCTCGCTCTTGGGCCGCTGCCAGAGGGGCACCATGGAGTTGAGGGTCTCCCACTCCTTGTGAGTCTCGTACTCGGGCTTGTAGTCCTCCCCGGCGTCCTCCGGCTTGGGCTTCCTATGGGTGTGCTCCATCTCCATGACGATGGGGTAGTGGATATAGTCCGAGTACTTCTTGACCAGGTCATCCAGCCGGTACTGCTGGAGGTACTGGTCATAGTCGTCGTCCTCGGTGCTGGCCTTCAGGTGGAGGATGATATCCGTGCCCACCGTCTCCTTTTCACACTCGGTCATGGTGTACCCGTCGGCCCCGGAGGACTCCCACCTCCAGGCCTCGTCGCTGCCGTAGGCCCGGGAGATCACCGTCACCTGGTCGGCCACCATAAAGGCGGAGTAGAAGCCCACGCCGAACTGGCCGATGATGTCGGCCACGTTCTGGTCCTCTCCCTCCTTGGCCGCCATCTCCTGCTTGAACTGGAGGGAGCCGCTGCGGGCGATGGTGCCCAGGTTGGACTCCATCTCTTCCTTGGTCATGCCGATGCCGTTGTCGCTCACCGTCAGGGTCCGTGCCTCTTTGTCGGGGACCAGGGTGATCTTGAAGTCGGAGCGGTCCAGCCCAACCTTGTCATCGGTGAGGGCCTTGTAGGCCAGCTTGTCCACCGCGTCGCTGGCGTTGGAGATCAGCTCCCGAAGGAAGATCTCCTTGTGGGTGTAGATGGAGTTGATCATCAGGTCCAGCAGCCGCTTGGATTCGGCCTTGAATTGCTTTTTCGCCATAACTGGCGCCTCCTTCTATATGATAACTGTTTGAAAACAAAATAGGTTAGCACTCTCCATTTTTGAGTGCTAACCTATTCTAATCCTTCGCACACGATTTTTCAAGGGGGTTCAAGAATTGTTTACAATTTGCCGGGCCCGTCAGCCGGCCGCCTGAACCGTCTGGAAGGAGCGGATGTGCCAGTCCTCCCCGTCCCGCTGGAGGACCAGCTCCTCCCGGCTTCCGTCCTCCCCAGTCTCGGTCCACAGCCGGGCGGTCTCCCCGTCGCTCTCGCCCCCCGCGCAGAGGAACACGCCGGGGCCGAAGTCGCTGGTGAAGGTGTAGTAGGCGTCGTAGGCCTCCAGGTAGAGCACCCCGTCTGTACTTCGCAGGTCTTCCGTGGTGATACCCGCCCATTCCTCCAGAGTGGCGTCCACCGAGCTTCGGAGGATGCGGTGGACCGGCACCGGCAGGTCGGAGGGGCTGGTCCACCGCCCGCTGGCGTAGGCCTCCGCAAGGGACGTGCCGGGGAGGGCGGCCAGGGCCGCGAACTCCTCCTGGTCGGTGTCCTCCAGAGTGCCGTCGCCGGGGAAGTAGCGCAGGAATTCGACGAAGTCCAGCTCCCGCACATCGGCATAGTGACTGGTGAAGAAGCCGCTCACCGGAGTGCTCCAGACCACGTTCTCCTCCTCCACCGTGGAGGAGAAGGCCGCGTTGACCTGGTCGATCTCCTCCTGGGTCAGGGGCACAGGTCCCTCGCCGGCCGGGGAACAGGCCCCCAGGGCCAGACAGAGGAAGAGGGCGCTCAGGACCATCAGCTGGTGTTTCATGGGGCATCCCACCTTTCCTGGTATCATTCTACCAGAAGGGCACGCCGAAAGCGTTACGGGGCGGTGTCTTTTGGGTAACAGAGGCGTGACAGCCTCTTATTCCGCCGTCCGGGTGATGGAGAAGGTCTGGGAAAAGGTCTGCTCCTCCCCCTCTGCCGGGAAGAGGTAGGCGTCCCCCACGATCTCATAGCCGCTGTAGGCCGCCTCGTTGGTGACGGTGAGGCCGGCCACGGGAAAGGTATAGTCCTCAAAGGGGCGGCCCATATTTTCGGATACCGTTTCGATCAGGCCCAGCCAGTTCAGGAATCCCGCCTCCGGCTGGGCGGCCAGCATGGCCAGGAGGGCGGCGGTCTGCTCATCCAGCGTCCCGCTCCCGAAGAATTCCGGCGGGGTGCGGTAGGTGAAGGTGAGCCCGGTGAGGGTCCCGTCCCCGGCGGTGGTATAGTGGAAGATGGGCGGCGCTCCCTCCCGTCCCAGGTCGAGGGTCCCCTCCGGCACCACCCACTGGCCCTTGGAGTCCAGGGAAAGGCTGCTGAGCTCATACTGCCGGACCGCGTCGTTGTAGTTCCGGGCGAACTCGGCCACCGTCAGGGGATGACGCACCGGGGGTATGGTGATGTGGACAGCTAGCAGGAGGGCCAGGCTCAGGTCCAGGCCCACCGCCCCCAGCCAGGCCGCCCCCCGCCAGGGCCGGGTGTCCCTGATGCTGTAGGAGAGTTCCCGGCTCTGGTCCCAGGGCAGGACCTCCCCGTCGGCGCAGGCTCGGAAGCTCTTATAGTTGCGGTAGAGATTATAAAAGGGGATGCCATAGCCCTCCCCGTACCGGAAGAGCTCCCACAGGCGGCTGGCGGCCTCCCCAAATGTGAGCTTTCTCCCGTCGGAACTGCGGACCTGCAGGCCGAAGATCCACTTCCCCGGAGTGGTGCCCCAGGTGGAGAGGAGCAGGGGCTCCACCAGAAACTGAATGCCCCAGAGCAGATAGGTCTCGAACAGGTCCCAGGGGAGGCCATCCCCCAGTCTCCGGCGCAGGACCAGGGACAGCACCGCCGAAAAGAGCAGGGAGAGCAGGCTTCGGTCCAGCTGCCGGGCAAAGAACCGCCGCCAGGGATAGGGGGCGCAGGGGAGGCTGTCGGCGGCGGGGGGCTGGAGCTGGACCCCCTCCCGCTCCAGCCGGGAGAGCTCCTCCAGGTAGGGCCCTGCCTCCAGGTCCCGGTAAGCCACCCCCTCCCCTTCTAAGGTCTGGCACAGGGAGAGGGCGGCCTCCCGCTGCCGCTGCTCCCGGCGCAGCCGCTCCTCCTGGGCCCGGAGGGCGGCGGGGAGGTCCAGGGTTCCGGCCTGGAGGGCCTTGATGTCCTCCAGGGGGAGCCCCAGAGCCCGGAGGAGCTTGACGCGCCGCAGGGTCTCCAGGTCCTCCTCCGAGTAGTCCCGGTAGCCGTTGGCCAGCCGCTCCGGGGAGAGGAGTCCCTCCTTTTCG
This sequence comes from Candidatus Intestinimonas pullistercoris, assembly GCA_019119795.1. Taxonomy (GTDB): domain Bacteria; phylum Bacillota; class Clostridia; order Oscillospirales; family Oscillospiraceae; genus Intestinimonas; species Intestinimonas pullistercoris. The sequence goes on along the minus strand of DWWJ01000052.1, from coordinate 912 downwards.
TAGAAGCGGATGCTGGCCCGGGACAGCTCCAGGGCCTCCTCCAGCTGGGCGATGTGCATATGCTTCCACCTCCTGTCGAGACCAGTATAAGGGGTAAAGGAGGTCTACAGTCAAGTCTTTTTCGGAAAAAAGGCAAAAAATCCGCTCCGACCCCATGGGTCGGAGCGGATCGCGCTCAAATTCGCGGCGCGGGCAGGGCGGCGCAGGCGGCCTCGGCCATCAGGCGGTGGCCCTCCCGGTCCGGGTGGAGGCCGTCCAGGTAGTGCCGTGCCCCCTCCGGTGGCAGGAGGCCGGGGACGGCGAAGTCCACCGTCTTCACGCCGGAGGTCTTGCAGAAGTCCGCCAGCCAGGCCCGGTAGGCGGCAAAGACCGGGGAGAGGGCCCGGTAGTCGGTCACCGACAGCCAGGGCTCCGGGATGCCCTGGGCGTAGATGGGGGGAAGCAGCCCCACCATGGGGCGGATGCCGGCGGCCTCCGCCTGCCGGACCATGGCCATCAGGTTCAGCCGGGCGGGGGCGTCGCTGCCGCCGTAGATGATGTCGTTGGCGCCCCCCATCAGGAGGACCCGCTGGGGGCGCTCCTCCAGCACATCCCGGCCGAACCGGGCAAGCATCCCCCCGGTGGTGTCCCCATTCACCCCCCGGTTCACCAGGGTGTGGCCGGTGCGTGCCGCCGTCAGGCTCGCCCAGCAGTCCTTCCGGGGGACGCCGTAGCCGTAGGTCAGGCTGTCCCCCAGGCACACCACCTTCATCTTTTCCGCTCCAGGGCGGCCCGGACCTTCTCCACAATGCCCTGGGCCGTGAGGCCGTAGGCGGCCAGGACCTCGCCCGCCTTCCCGGAGCGGCCGAAGACGTCCTCCACCCCGTGGCGCACCACGGGCACCGGGCAGGTCCCGGAGAGGTATTCCGCCAC
>DWWJ01000051.1 GCA_019119795.1 Candidatus Intestinimonas pullistercoris | reverse complement strand
GGCCTGCCGCTGGGCGTCGTTGAAGTAGGCGGGGACGGTGATGACCGCCTCGGTGACGGTCTGGCCCAGATAGGCCTCGGCGTCCGCCTTGAGCTTCTGCAGGATCATGGCGGAGATCTCCTGGGGGGTGTAGGCCTTGCCGTCGATGGTCACCTTTTCGGCGGTGCCCATCTTCCGCTTGATGGACATGATAGTCCGGTCGGGGTTGGTGATGGCCTGGCGCTTGGCCACCTGGCCCACCATCCGCTCGCCGTCCTTGGAGAAGGCCACCACGGACGGGGTGGTGCGGTTGCCCTCGGCGTTGGCGATGACGACGGGCTCGCCGCCCTCCATGACCGCCACACAGGAGTTTGTAGTACCCAGGTCGATACCAATGATTTTAGACATAACTGATTCCTCCAATATATCGTAAATGATTTTTATTTTATCCTTTTCTCCGAAGAATTCGGGGTAACGAGAAGCAAATGGGGCGTCTGCGTGGCTCCGCTCGCCTCCGCGCTTCTGGCTGTCACACTGCGCACCCTCCGCGACGTCATCTAAGCCCCTCCGACTCCGCAGGCCGGCCTCCGGGCCTTCCGGCCCTGCGGTCCGTTTGCTCCGCTGCGGGTCTTAGCCACCTGCTCCCGGGCGCTCCGCGCTTCGGGCTGTCACGCTGCGGCGGCTGCGCGACGCGCGGCTTCCCTTCGTCTCGGGCTGGTCTGCGGACCGCTTGTGCGGTCCTCCGCTCGCCCTCGCTCCGGTCCATCCGCGCTGCTCCGCTCGCCTCCGCGCTTCGGGCTGTCACGCTGCGCACCCTCCGCGACGGTGTCTAAGCCCCTCTGACTGCGCAAGCCGGCCTCCGGGCCTTCCGGCCCTGCGGTCCGTCTGCTCCGCTGCGGGTCTTAGCCACCTGCTCCCGGGCGCTCCGCGCTTCTGGCTAATTGGCCACCTTTACCATGGCGAAGCGGATGACCTTTTCCCCCAGCTTGAAGCCGGTCTGGAAGACCTCCACCACGGTGTTCTCCCCGGCGCTCTCGTCCTCCACATGCATCACGGCGTTGTGGAGGGCGGGGTCGAAGGGCTGACCCAGGGCGGGGATCTCCTCGATGCCCAGCTTGGTGAGGATCTCCTTCAGGCCGGTCATGGTCATCTCCACGCCCTTTTTATAGGCCTCGTCGGCGGTCTCCTGCTTCAGGGCCCGGTCCAGGTTGTCATAGACCGGCAGGAAGGCCAGCACCGCGTCGCTCTTGGCGTCGGCGTAGATGCTCTCCTTCTCCTTCTGGCTCCGCTTGCGGAAGTTGTCATACTCGGCGGCCAGGCGCAGGTACTTGCTCTCTTTTTCGTCCAGCTCGGTCTTCAAGGCTTCCAGCTCCTCCATCAGGGGATCGGGTTCAGGGGCGGCCTCGGTCTCCGGGGCCTCCTGGGGGGCCTCCTCCACAGGGGACGGGTCCTGAACGGGAGCCTGCTGCTGTTCTGTCTTTTTCTCGCTCAAGGTATTACCTCCTAATATGGGGTGCATCCAGTGTGTCAGGGAAAGGGGCTACGGCTGTTCCGGGCCGTCGTCGCCCGGAGGGAGCTCTCCTGTTTCAAAGAGGCGGGAGAGACCGGAGGCGAAGTAGGACAGCCGGGCGGCGATCTTGGCGTAGTCCATCCGGGTGGGACCCACCACGCCGATGACCCCCCGCATCCCCTCGCCGATGTCATAGCTGGCCACCACCACACTGGTGTCCTTCAGGGCGTCGGCCACGTTCTCCGGGCCGATGAGGATCTCCATGGGGTCCCCCTGGGGCACCGGGAAGCGTCCGGCGTCCTGGTCCTCACTGAGGTAGCTCATCAGGGGGGCGGCCCGCTCCAGGCTCCGGTACTCGGGGTGGGAGAGGAGGCTGGCGATGCCGGCGGTGTGGACGGTGCGCTGCTCCAGGCTCTCCAGCACATCCATGGCGAAGGAGACCACCAGGGAGATAAGGCCGTAGGCCTCGCCGGCGGCGTGGGAGGCCACCCGCATGAGCTCCGGCGTGATCTCATCCAGGGTGAGGCCGGTGAAGGTGGTGTTCAGCAGGGTGTTCAAAAGCTGGAGCTGGGCCTCGCTCAGGTCGGAGGGCAGCCGCACCAGCCGGTTGCGGACCACGTTGGTGTCGGTCATCACCACGATGATGAAGGAGTCGTTGGCCACCATTAGGAGATCAAAGCGCTGGATGGTCACCCGGCTGGAGCCGGAGGCCAGGGCAAAGGCGGGGTACTGGGTGAGCTGGGAGACCACCCGGCCGGCCTGGTCGATGACCTGGTCCAGCTCCCGCATCTTCAGGTGCAGGGCCTCGTTGAGCCTCCGGGTCTCCTGGACCGACAGGCGGTAGTCGTCCATCAGCTCGTTGACGTACACCCGGTAGCCCTTGGGAGAGGGGATGCGCCCGGCCGAGGTGTGGGGCTGCTCCAGCAGGCCCAGGGCCTCCAGGTCCGCCATCTCGTTGCGGATGGTGGCCGAGGAGACGTTGAGCTCCGGGTCGGAGGCGATGGTCTTGGACCCCACCGGCTCCGCCGTCTCGATATAGTTTTCTATGATGGCGCGGAGGATCTTTCGCTTGCGTTCTGTCAAGTCCATGCCGCGCTCACCTTCTTCTTGTGGTTTTAGCACTCATACTCTCTGAGTGCTAATGTAAATCTACCACTCGCCTGGAAAAAAGTCAATAGGGAAGGTTGTAAATTAAATGTGAACGCTCCCGAAAACAACTCCGGCCCTCGGACCTGAAAAGGGGCGCCCCTGCTTCCCGGTGGGGACGTTGGGCCAAATTTCCCGTTCTTTCCAGTATAGAACGGTCCCTTCCTCCACATCCTCTTCTTAGTAAATTCTGACGATGGAGGAGACGACCCACTATGAAACAACTGCTCGCCGCGGCGCTGTGCGCCTGCCTGCTCGTTCAGCCTGCCGCCGCCGTCACCGGCGCGCCGGAGGTGGAGGCGGGCTCCGCCGTCCTGATGGAGAAGGAGACCGGCGCCGTCCTCTATGAGGCCAACGCCCACGACAAGCTGGAGCCGGCCAGCGTCACCAAGGTCATGACCCTGCTGCTGGTGATGGAGGCCCTGGACGCCGGGCGCATCCAGAAGGAGGACCTGGTCACCGTCTCGGCCCGGGCGGCCTCCATGGGGGGCTCCCAGGTCTACCTCAAGGAGGGGGAGCAGATGACCGTGGACGACATGCTCAAGGCGGTGGCGGTGGTTTCCGGCAACGACGCCGCCGTGGCCCTGGCCGAGCACATCGCCGGCAGCGAGGAGGGCTTCGTGGCCCTGATGAACCAGCGGGCCGCCGAGTTGGGCATGGCCGACACCAACTTCGTCAACTGCACCGGCCTCCCCGCCGCCGGGCACCTGACCAGCGCCTATGACATCGCCCTCATGTCCCGGGAGCTCATCCTGCGCCATCCGGATATCCGGACCTACACCACCATCTGGATGGACACCATCCGGGACGGCCAGTTCCAGCTGGCCAATACCAACAAGCTGGTGCGCTACTACGAGGGCTGCACCGGCCTCAAGACCGGCTCCACCGACTCGGCCCTCTACTGCCTGTCGGCCACGGCCGAGCGGGAGGGCATGGAGCTCATCGCCGTGGTGATGAAGTCCCCCACCTCCGCCCAGCGCTTCGAGTCGGCCAAGGCCATGCTGACCTTCGGCTTTGCCAACTATACCCTGGTGGATGTCCGCCCCGGGGAGGCCCTCCCCCCGGTGGACGTGGCCCTGGGCGTGGTGGACCAGGTCCAGCCTGTGCTGGGGCAGTCCAGCCGCATCCTGGTGGACAAGAGCCAGATCAATGAGGTCACCACCGCCGTCCGCCTCACCGAAGGGGTGGAGGCCCCGGTAGAGGCCGGGCAGAAGCTGGGAGAGCTGGTGGTCTCGGTGGCCGGTGAGGAGCGGCAGACCATCCCCCTGGTGGCCGCCCAGGCCGTGGAGCGCATCACCCTCCCCGGTATCTTCCTCCGGCTCCTGGAGCAGCTCTTCATGGCCGGGTGAGCTCTCCTTGTGCAAATGAGACAATGGGGCCAGCAGGCGGAGCCCGGCGCTCTGCCCGCTGGCTCCTTTTGCCGCCCAGCCGGCGGACCGCCTTCCCCGCGCCCCCGGAATCCCGGGGGCGTTTTTCTGCCCAGCCGGGGCCCGGTTCGGGCCCTTGTGGGTGCTTTCCGTCAATTCTGGATAAAATTTCTGTCTGCGAGAGACCTGTGCCTTGACGTGCGGTGATTTCTGTTGTATAATTCACACAAATCAATTCGGGCAAAATTTGAGGCTATTAGTTGGATTGACAATCTAAAATGTGAGAGAATACCATAATTTGGATAATATTGCCAAAGAAATGAGGGGTCTGCATATGGATAGAACGCAAACTCCGGCGGCGGACCGGAACGAGATGGTCCGGGCGTACACCACGGGTTCTGCCATCCGGGCCTGGGAGTTCATGGGCTCCCACGCCCAGGAGCGGGACGGGACCTGGGGATATGTCTTCCGGGTGTGGGCTCCCCATGCCCAGGAGGTCTCGGTGGTGGGGGACTTCAACGGCTGGGAGCATGGACTCCACCCCATGACCGCCCTGGGGGGCGGCCTGTGGGAGGGCTTCGTCCCCGGCCTCCAGCGCTATGACACCTACAAATATTCTGTCAAGGCCCAGGACGGCCGGGTGCTGCTCAAAGCCGACCCCTACGCCTTCCACGCCGAGACCCGGCCGGGTACGGCCTCCAAGCTCTATGAGCTGGGGGGATACCAGTGGAACGACCAGTCCTGGCTGGACTACCGGAAAAAGAATCCCGTCTACCACCGGCCTCTGAACATCTATGAGGTCCACCTGGGCTCCTGGCGGCGGACCGGGGAGGGGGAATTCCTCTCCTACCGGGGCATCGCCGACTACCTGGTGCCCTATGTGAAGGAGATGGGCTTTACCCATGTGGAGCTCATGCCCATCACCGAGCACCCCCTGGACGACTCCTGGGGCTATCAGTGCACTGGCTATTTCGCCGCTACCAGCCGCTTCGGCACCCCGGACGACCTGATGTACCTCATCGACCAGCTTCACCAGGCGGGGGTGGGCGTCATTCTGGACTGGGTCCCCGCCCATTTCCCCAAGGACGCCTTCGGCCTCTATGAGTTCGACGGGCAGCCCTGCTACGAGTATCAGGACATGCGGAAGGGGGAGCACGCCGACTGGGGCACCCGGGTCTTTGACTACGGCCGCAGCGAGGTGCGCTCCTTCCTCTTCTCCTCCGCCCTCTTCTGGCTGGAGCAGTACCATATCGACGGCCTACGGGTGGACGCGGTGGCCTCCATGCTCTACCTGGACTACGGCCGCCAGGGGGGCGAGTGGGTCCCCAATGTCCACGGCGGCAACGAGAATCTGGAGGCCGTGGACTTCCTCCAGCGGCTCAACGAGCGCATCTTTGCCGAGCACAGCGACGTGCTCATGATCGCCGAGGAGTCCACCGCCTGGGCCAAGGTCTCCCACCCGGTGAGCGAGGGGGGGCTGGGCTTCAACCTCAAGTGGAACATGGGCTGGATGAACGATGTGCTCCACTACATGAAGCTGGACCCCTACTTCCGGCAGTATAACCACCGGGACATCACCTTCTCCTTCTTCTACGCCTTCTCGGAAAACTTCATCCTGCCCCTCTCCCACGACGAGGTGGTGCATATGAAGGGGTCCCTGCTGAATAAGATGCCGGGGAGCTATGAGGAGAAATTCCCGGGGGTCCGGGCCTTCTACACCTACATGCTCACCCATCCGGGCAAGAAGCTGCTGATGATGGGCAGCGAGTTCGGCCAGTGGAACGAGTGGCACTTCGAGTACTCCCCGGACTGGCACCTGCTGGACAACGAGATCAACCGCCAGACCCAGGACTTCTTCAAGGCGGCCAACCACTTCTACCTGGCGGAAAAGCCCCTCTGGCAGGAGGACTTCTCCTGGGAGGGCTTCGAGTGGCTCTACGCCGACGACAACCAGGCCAACACCATCTCCTTCCTGCGGAAGGACGACAAGGGGGACTTTCTGGTGGTGGTCTGCAACTTCTCCCCTGTGGACCGGACCGGCTACTGCGTGGGCGTGCCGGTGCCCGGGGCCTACACCTGCGTGTTCAACACCGACGACACCGCCTACGGCGGCCAGGGCCGGGGGGACAAGGAGCCCGTGAAGAGCACCTACACCCCCTGCCACGACCGGGAGCAGTCCATCGTCATCACCCTGCCCCCCATGAGCGCCGTCATTTATAAGTGCACCCGCCGCTTCCCCGCCCGGCGGAAGAAGGCGGAGGCCAAGCTGGCGGTGAAGGCCGCCGCCCCCAAGCCCGCGGTGCGGAAGCGGGGGGCCAAGCCCGCCGTAAAGGAGGCCGCTGCCCTCCCCGCTGTGAAGGAGGCGGCCCCCAAGCCGGCGGTCCGGGAAAAGCCAGCAAAGCCCGCTGTAAAGGAAAAAGCGGCCAAGCCCGCGGCCCGGACCAAGGCCGCCCGGCCGGCGGCGGGGGGCAAGAAGGTCCGGAGCGCCGCCCGGAAGGCGGGGGACTCCGGAGAGACCTGAAGCTGTATCGTATCCCACTTCAAGCGAGAGGTGATCAAGAGATGAAAAAGGAATGCGTCGCCATGCTTCTGGCTGGCGGCCAGGGCAGCCGGCTGCGGGCCCTGACATCAAGAGTGGCCAAACCCGCGGTCCCCTTTGGGGGAAAGTACCGCATCATCGACTTCCCCCTGAGCAACTGCGTCAACTCCGGCATCGACACCGTGGGCGTGCTCACCCAATATCAGCCCCTGGAGCTCAACGCCTATATCGGCAACGGCCAGCCCTGGGACCTGGACCGCTCCGACGGGGGCGTCCACATCCTGCCCCCCTATGTGACCGAGGGGGACAAGGGAACCTGGTACAAGGGCACTGCCAACGCCATCTACCAGAACATGGGCTTTATCTCCCTCTATGACCCCGACTATGTGCTCATTCTCTCCGGCGACCACATCTACAAGATGGACTACGAGCAGATGCTGGAGCACCACAAGGCCATGGACGCCGCCTGCACCATCTCGGTCATGGAGGTGCCCATGGAGGAGGCCTCCCGCTTCGGCATCATGAACGTGGACGAGAACGACATGATCTATGAGTTCGAGGAGAAGCCCAAAAAGCCCAAGAGCAACCTGGCCTCCATGGGCATTTACATCTTCAACTGGAAGCAGCTCCGGGAGTACCTCATCGCCGACGAGGCTGACGAGAAGTCGGCCAACGACTTCGGCAAGAACATCATCCCCGCCATGCTCAGCAAGGGCGAGCGGATGGCCGCCTACCGCTTCTCCGGCTACTGGAAGGACGTGGGCACCATCGACTCCCTCTGGGACGCCAACATGGATATGCTCTCGGTCCACAACGGCATCGACCCCTATGATACCGAGTGGCCCATCTACGCCCGGACGCCTACCCGTCCTCCCCACTTCACCGGCCCCGACGCCGTGGTCCGCCACTCCCTGATGACCGGCGGCTGCGTGGTGGACGGCGAGGTGGAAAACTCCGTCCTCTTCCACTCGGTCACCGTGGAGAAGGGGGCCAAGGTCCGCTACTCCATCCTCATGCCCGGGGCAGTGGTGAAGGAGGGGGCCGAGGTCTCCTACGCCATCGTGGCGGAGAAGGCCGTCATCGGCGCCGGCGCCAAGGTGGGGGCGCCCCCCGACCCGGAGGGTGCCTCCGAGGACTGGGGCATCGCCGTGGTGGCAGAAGGAATCAAGGTGGGTGACGGCGCCACAGTGGCGCCCAAGGCCATGGTCACCCGGAACGTGAAAGGGGGTGCGGCGAAATGACCAACAAGCTGCACGGCATCATCTTCGCCTACCGCTCCAATCCCCAGCTCCGGGAGCTCTCCCAGCCCCGGAACACCTGCTCCATCCCCTACGGCGGCCGCTACCGGGTGGTGGACTTCATGCTCTCTAACATGGTCAACGCCGGCATCTCCGACGTGGGCCTCATCGTTCACGCCAACTACCAGTCCCTGCTGGACCACGTGGGCTCCGGCAAGGACTGGGACCTGAGCCGCAAGCACGGCGGCCTGCGCATCCTGCCCCCCTTCGGCTACGCTGACAAGCGCCGGGACGGGGACTACCGGGGCCGCATGGACGCCCTGGCCGGGGTCTACTCCTACCTGGAGCGCATCCGGCAGGACTATGTGGTCCTGGCCGGCGGCGATGTGGCGGTGAACCTGGACCTGGATGACGTCTTCAACCAGCACATTCGCACCGGGGCCGACATCACCGCCGTGTGCACCCCTGTGCCTCGGGGCGACCCCCGGGAGTCCGACTATTTCACCGTGGATGAAAACAGCGTCATCACCGATGTGTCGGTCCACCCCATCAACCCCATGGGCTGCGAGTCCATGGAGGTCTACATCATGAGCAAGGACCTTCTCATCTCCCTGGTGGAGCACTGCATCGCCCACAACATCCCCTCCTTCAGCCAGGGGGTGCTGCTGAACCTGGGCAGCCGGCTCAAGATCATGTCCTACTGCTTCGAGGGGTACGCCGCCCGGCTCCAGTCGGTGGCGGGCTACTACGCCCGGAGCATGGAGCTGCTGGACCCGGCGGTGCGGGCCGACCTCTTCAACCCCCTGCACCCCATCAAGACCAAGGACCAGTCCAACCCCTCCACCTACTACGGCCCCATGTCCCTCTCCAAGAACTCCCTGGTGGCCGACGGCTGCATCATCGAGGGCGAGGTGGAAAACTCCATCCTCTTCCGCGGCGTCACCGTGGAGAAGGGGGCCAAGGTCCAGAACTGCATCCTGATGCAGGGCTCTGTCATCCATCAGGGCGCGGTGCTCAAGTATGTCATCGGGGACAAGAACGTCCAGGTCAACGCCGGGCGGATGCTCATGGGCCACGAGACCTATCCCCTGGCCATTGCCAAAAACGCTGTGGTATAGTATTCTAGAATAGGACCTGAAAAGCGGTGCGGCCGCCATACGGACCCGTATGGCGGCCGCACCCGTTGGAAGAAAAGGAGTCGTTTATGAACATTCTATTCGCCGCTTCCGAGGTGGCCCCCTTTATCAAAACCGGCGGACTGGCCGACGTGGCCGGCTCCCTGCCCCAGAAGCTGGCCGACATGGGCCACGATGTGAAGGTCATCCTTCCCCTCTATGAGGGCGTGGGGCAGCAGTACCGGGAGAAGATGAAGTTCCTCTTCCACTGGAACTGCCGCCTGGCCTGGCGCACCCCCTACTGCGGGCTCTTCGAGCTGCGGGAGGGCAACATCTCCTATCTCTTTGTGGACAACGAATATTACTTCAAGCGGGCCGAGATCTACGGCCACTATGACGACGGGGAGCGGTTCGCCTTCTTCTCCCGGGCTGTCATCGAGACCCCGGCCCACCTGGACTGGCACCCCGACGTCATCCACTGCAACGACTGGGAGACCGCCCTGGTGCCCATCTACCTCCTGGAGGAGCGGGAGCGCGTCTGGCAGCTCCGGGGCTCCAAGAGCGTCTTTACCATCCACAACATCGAGTACCAGGGCCGCTACGGCGACCAGGTCATTGAGGACCTGCTGGGTCTGAACCGGGGCTATATGAACGAGCACATGCTAGCCTACCACGGGGACGTGAACCTGATGAAGGGGGCCATCTACGCCGCCGACTATGTCACCACCGTCTCCCCCACCTACGCCAGCGAGCTCCAGTATCCCTTCTACGCCCACGGCCTGGAGGGGGTCATCGCCGACAACCGCTGGAAGCTCCGGGGCATCCTCAACGGCCTGGACATGAAGCTCTACGACCCCGCCTCCGGCAGCGGCCTCTCCGCCCCCTTCACCGCCGACGACCTCACCGGCAAGGCAGAGTGCAAGCGGGCCCTCCAGCAGGCGGTGGGCCTCCGGGAGGACCCGGACGTGCCCATCATCGCCTGCGTCTCCCGGCTGGTGAAGCACAAGGGCTTTGAGCTGGTGGCCCAGTCCATCCACGACATCATGGGCATGAACGTCCAGATGGTGGTGCTGGGCACCGGCGAGTGGCACTTTGAGGAGACCTTCCGGCAGGCCCAGAACCAGTACCCCGGCCGCTTTGCCGCCCGGCTCCAGTACTCGGCCGCCCTCTCCACCGCCATCTACGGCGGGGCCGACCTCTTCCTCATGCCCTCCATCTCCGAGCCCTGCGGCCTGAGCCAGATGATCGCCATGCGCTACGGCACCGTCCCCGTGGTCCGGGAGACCGGCGGGCTCAAGGACACCGTCATCCCCCACGGGGTCTTCGGGGACACCGGCTTCACCTTCGCCAACATCAACGCCCATGATATGGTCTGGGTGCTGGGGGAGGCGGTGGGCCTCTATTATAATGATAAGGAGAGCTGGAGAGTCCTGCAGCGCAACGGCATGACCCGGGACTTTAGCTGGGATGCGCCGGCCAGGGAGTACGAGGACGTCTACTATCAGATCACGGGCATCCCCCGCCCTATTGAGCCGTCGCCGGAGACAGAGCCGGAGCCGGCGGCGGAGCCCGCCCCCCAGGTGGAGACACAGCCGGCCCAGGCGGAGGCCAAGGCCCCCGCCAAGGAGAAAAAGCCCGCCCGCAAGCCGGCGGCAAAGGCGGAGAAGAAAGCCGCTGAGCCCAAAAAGCCCCGGAAAATGGAGAAGGCCGCCGCTCCCGAGGCGGCACCGGAGGCGCCCAAGGCCATGGAGGCCGCTCCGGCTCCCAAAGCGCCGGAGCAGGTCCCCGCGCCTGCTACTCCCAAGGCGGAGGCGGAAAAGGCACCCAAGCAGGAAGCGCCTGCCCCCAAGGCGGAGGCAGGAGAGGCCCCCAAGCAGGAGGAGCCGGAAAAGGAGGCTCCCGCCCCCAAGGCAGAGAAGAAGCCGGCCCGGGGCGCCAGGGCCAAAAAACCGGAGGGGACAGCCAAAAGCTGAGGCTTTTGAAGGACGCGCATCGGAAGAAATGTGCATTGACAGGACGGGAAGTCCTGTGATAGACTCTTGACGCAAAAAAAGCGTCCCACAGGCAAGCAGACACAGGCGCGGCGGGGCATGGCCCCGCCGCTCTGCGCTGATGCGCGATTTTATTTTGGAATGGAGACTTGGGTCAATGCCTACAAAATATACAAAGAAGGAGCTGGAGCAGCAGATCATCGGCAAGCTCCGCAGGAATTTCGGCCGTGAGGTGGAGGAGGCCACGCCCGTCCACATGTTCCGGGCCTGCGCCCTGGTGCTGCGGGACATCATGTCCGCCCGGCAGCTGGCCACCGAGAGCCACATCCGAGACAGCCACGCCCGGCAGGTCCACTACCTCTCCCTGGAGTTCCTCATGGGCCGCTCCCTGGAGAAGAACGCCTTCAACCTGGGGGTCCTGCCCCAGCTCAAGGAGGCCATTGAGGACCTGGGCTTCTCCGCCCCCGACCTCTTCGAGGTGGAGCCCGACGCCGGCCTGGGCAACGGCGGTCTGGGCCGTCTGGCCGCCTGCTACCTGGAGTCCATGACCACCCTGGAGATCCCCGCCACCGGCTACTCCATCTGCTATGAGCTGGGCCTCTTCAAGCAGAAGATCATGGAGGGCCAGCAGGTGGAGCTCCCCGACAACTGGCTGGAGATCGCCGACTGCTGGCTCATCCCCAAGATGGACGAGACCGAGCGGGTCCACTTCGGCGGCCAGGTCAAGGACGTCTGGGGGGAGGACGGCTCCCACACCGTGGTGTACGAGGGCGGCAACGACGTGCTGGCCGTGCCCAAGGACATGGAGATCGCCGGCTACGGCACCCAGCATGTGAACATCCTCCGGCTGTGGGACGCCAAGAGCACCACGCCCCTGGATATGTCCCTCTTCTCCCGGGGCGAGTACCTCAAGGCCATGGAGCAGAAGGCTATGGCCGAGTCCATCGCCAAGGTCCTCTACCCCGAGGACAACCACTATGAGGGCAAGTCCCTGCGGCTCAAGCAGCAGTACTTCTTTGTCTCCGCCACAGTCCAGAGCATCTGCCGCCAGCACAAGGCGGAGTACGGCACCCTGCGGAACTTCCATCAGAAGCACGTCATCCAGATCAACGACACCCACCCCACCCTGGTCATCCCTGAGCTCATGCGCATCCTGCTGGATGAGGAGGGCTACAGCTGGGACGAGGCGTGGCACATCGTCACCCACACGGTGGCCTACACCAACCACACCGTCATGGTGGAGGCCCTGGAGCGTTGGCCCCAGCAGCTCATCCAGGACCTGCTGCCCCGCATCTGGCAGCTGCTGGTGGAGATCAGCAACCGCTACCAGGCCCAGCTCAACGACTACTTCCACGGGGACCAGTCCAAGGTCCGGGACCAGGCCATCATCTGGGGCGGCGAGGTCCGCATGGCCAACCTGTGCGTGTGCGCCTGCTTCGCCGTCAACGGCGTGTCTGCCCTCCACTCCGACATTCTCAAGCGTGAGACCTTCCACGACGTCTATGTCCGCACGCCGGAGAAGTTCAAGAACGTCACCAACGGCATCGACCACCGCCGCTGGCTGGCCGAGATCAACCCCAAGCTGGACGCCCTCATCCAGGAGTGCACCGGCGGCCGGGACTACCTCCTCCGGCCGGAGAAGCTGGAGGAGCTCCTCAAGCACAAGGACGACGCCAGCATCCTGGACCGTCTCTCCAAGATCAAGGCCGAGAACAAGCGCGCCTTTGCCAGCTATGTGGCCCGGGAGTCCGGGGTGCTGCTGAACACCGACGCCATGTTCGACGTGCAGGTCAAGCGCCTTCACGAGTATAAGCGCCAGCTCCTGAACGTGCTCCACATCACCTATCTCTACCAGCAGCTCAAGAATGACCCCCACTTCGATTTCACCCCCCGGGTCTACCTCTTCGGGGCCAAGGCCGCGCCGGGCTACTCCGTGGCCAAGGAGATCATTCACCTCATCAACTCCCTGGCCCAGACCGTCAACGGTGACCCGGCCTGCAAGGACCGGCTCCAGGTGGTCTTTTTGGAGAACTACCGGGTCTCCCTGGCCGAGAAGCTGATGCCCGCCAGCGAGCTCAGCGAGCAGATCTCCACCGCCGGCAAGGAGGCCAGCGGCACCGGCAACATGAAGTTCATGATGAACGGCGCCCTGACCATCGGCACCCTGGACGGGGCCAATGTGGAGATGCACCAGCAGGTGGGGGATGAGAACATCTTCCTCTTCGGCCTCAAGGCCCAGGAGGTCTCCGAGAAGAAGCAGAAGGGCTACCGGGCCTATGAGTACTACATGCGGGACAATGTGCTCAAGGCAGTGGTGGACCAGCTTACCCGGGGCTTTGGCGACGGCGTGAGCTATACCGACATCGCCAACCGCCTCCTCTTCGGCGCCAACGGCGGTCCGGCCGACGAGTATATGCTCCTGGCCGACTTCCAGAGCTACCGGGAGGCCCACGAGCGGGCCGGTCAGGCCTACCGGGACCCCAAGCGGTGGAACCAGATGGCCCTGGTCAACATCGCCAAGTCGGGCATCTTTGCCGCCGACCGCTCCATCCGGGAGTACGCCCAGAACATCTGGAACGTCCCCACCAAAAAAATCTGATCCAAATACAGCAGCCGCCCTTTCCGCGCCGGAGTCCCGGTGAGGCAGGGGTGGCTGCTTTGCTCTGCCGCCGGGATAAAAAATACTACCGGACCTGTAACTTTTTGCCCTCCTGTATCGTCTTAAACAATAGCGGCTTTATTTTAGGAAGAAACCCATTGGAATCTTAAGAGAACCGTAAGAAATTGTCACTGGTTTGTCATTGCGTCCCGGCTGGGGCGTGATACAATAGGATGGACAGCAAATCAGGAGGGAACACAATATGGCTGATATGACCCAGCAGACGGCGGCCCCCGTGCAGACACCGGCCCCGCCCGTCAAGCCCCAGCAATCGAAAGAGAGCAAGCAGCGGAAACGGCGCGCGAAGAACCTCATCATCGCCGTCATTCTCCTTGCCATTGCAGCGGTGGGGATCTTTTTCCTCTACCGCTTCCTCACCACTCAGAACACAGTGGAAAGCGAGATCCAGACCCAGGTCGCCAGCATCTCCTCCATCCAGAGCGTGGTCTCCGGCTCCGGCAACGCCCGGGCCAAGGAGTCGGCCGCCATTACCCTGACCCAGGGCGGCACCGTGCAGGAGGTCCTGGTGGCCGCCGGCGACACTGTCACCGTGGGCCAGCCCCTCTACACCATCCGCAGCCAGGAGGCCGAGGATGCCGTGGCCACCGCCCAGGAGAAGGTGGATAACCTGCAGAAGGACATGTCCGACCTGGTGGAAAAGGCCAACAACCTGACGGTCCGGGCCCCCTTCGCCGGGAAGCTGGTGGAGGTCTCCGAGTTCCAGACCGACCAGAAGATCAGCGAGGGCGAGACCGTCTGCACCCTAGCCAACGACAAGCGGCTCAAGCTCTCCCTGTACTTCAGCTACGCCTACGAAAACGACATCTCTGTGGGCCAGAGCGCCACCGTCTCCATCCCCGCCGTGATGACCACCTTCCCCGGCACGGTGGAGAAGATCAACAAGGTCAGCTACATCTCCCCCGAGGGCTCGGTCTATTTTGAAGTGGTGGTGGTCTTTGACAACCCCAACACCCTCACCGCCGACATGACCGCCACCGCCACCCTCACCGCCGCCGACGGCACTCCCATCTACCCCTACTCCAACAGCACCACCGAGTATTATGAGGTGCGGAAGATCACCACTGAGGCCGGCGGCCCCCTGATCTCCCAGAACCTGCTGCGCTACGCCAACGTCAACGCCGGGGACCCCCTGCTGGTCATGGGCTCCGACACCATCGACTCCGACATCCGGGCCAAGCAGAAGGAGATCGACGACGCCACCGAGAGCCTGGTGGAGGCCCAGAAGGCCCTGAGCAACTTCAACGCCACCGCCCCCATTGACGGCACCGTCACCTCCTGCACCCTCACCCCCGGCGCCGAGGTCAAGAGCGGCGAGACCGTCATCACCATCTCCAACAACACCAACATGGTGGTGGAGATCACCGTGGACGACCGGAACATCTCCTTCGTCCAGCCCGGCATGACGGTGGACCTCACCGACTACAACGGCAATACCTTCCTGGGCACGGTGAGCAGCATCGACATGAGCATCGGAGACAACTCCGCCAACGGCATGACCAGCTACCCCGTCACCCTGGACGTGGACAACTCCGCCGGGACCCTGCTGGCCGGCATGTGGCTGGACTACTCCTTCGTGGCCAGCCAGTCCAACGACTGTATCGTGGTGCCCATGCAGGCGGTGAAGTACGTCTCCGCGGAGGACGGCAGCACCTACACCGTGATCTTCATCCGCTCCGACGAGAAGCCGGAGAACGCCGTGGACCTGGACATCCCGGAGACCGAGCCCGGCCAGACGCCCTCCTATCCCAGCCCGGAGGACGGCTTCTATGCGGTCCCCGTCACCACCGGCCTCTCTGACAACTACAATGTGGAGATCAAGGACGGCCTTCAGGGGGGCGAGGAGGTCTTTGTCAACTACTATGTCAACGACGGCAGCAGCTACGGTTGAGGGTGACGCCATGCTGATCGACATCAAGGACCTCTATAAGATCTATCATGAGGGCCAGGAGAGCGAGGTGCGGGCCCTGGACGGCGTGACCCTCCAGATCGACCGGGGGGAGTTCGTGGCCATCATCGGCCAGTCCGGCTCCGGCAAGTCCACCCTCATGAACATCCTGGGCTGCCTGGACATCCCCACCTACGGGGACTACCACCTGGACGGCACCGACGTCACCGAGCTCACCGACAAGCAGCTGGCCCACATCCGCAATAAGCAGATCGGCTTCATCTTCCAGGGCTACAACCTCATCCCCGCCCTCAACGCCCGGGAGAATGTGGAGCTCCCCCTGATCTACCAGGGGGTGGGCATGGGCAACCGGCACGACCGGGCCCTGGAGGCGCTGGAGCGGGTGGGCATGGCCGACCGGGCCGACCACACCCCCTCGGAGATGTCCGGCGGACAGCAGCAGCGGGTGGCCATC
>DWWJ01000050.1 GCA_019119795.1 Candidatus Intestinimonas pullistercoris | reverse complement strand
GCGCCGTGGGCTTTGGATTTCTCTCCTTTGCCCTGTTTATGGGGCTGTCCCTTCTGCTGGGGGAGATGGTGTTTGCCCTCTGTCTCCTGGCCCTGCCGGGAGTCATTGTAGGCACCGGCCTCGGCGTGGTCCAGGCCCTGAAGCAGGACCGGGAGGAGCCCGGGGAATAAAAAAGACCGGAGAAGGCCTGGGGACGGGTCTGAAAGGAGGCCATTTTGGGGGTGCTGTCACTCTGGATGGCCGAAGAACAAAAAAGAGAGGCGGAATTGCCTGTGGAGATCAAAAAATCGGGGATGCTGTCCATTGTGGGACGGCCCAATGTAGGGAAATCCACCCTGACCAACGCGCTGGTGGGGGAGAAGATCGCCATCGTTACCAACAAGCCTCAGACCACCCGGAACCGCATCTGCGCGGTGGTGGACCGGGGGGAGTGCCAGTTTGTCTTCCTGGACACCCCGGGTCTCCACAAGGCCCGGACCCGGCTGGGGGATTACATGGTGAACGTGGTCCGGGAGAGTGTGGCCGACGTGGACGCCGTGCTGCTGCTGGTGGAGCCCATCCCCAACGTGGGGGCCCCGGAGGCCGAGCTCATCGGGCGCATCCAGGCCCTGAAGGTCCCCGCCGTGCTGGTCATCAACAAGATCGACACGGTGGAGAAGGAAAAGCTCCTGGCTGTCATGCAGACCTACCAGGAGGCCCATGACTTCCAGGCCATCGTCCCCATCTCCGCCAAGACCGGCGAGGGGGTGGAGGAGCTCCTGGACGTGCTGGAGCCCTTCCTGCCGGAGGGCCCCCAGCTCTTCCCCGACGGCATGGTCACCGACCAGCCGGAGCGCCAGGTCTGCGCCGAGCTCATCCGGGAGAAGCTGCTGCTCTGCCTGGACAAGGAGATCCCCCACGGCACCGCCGTGGAGCTCACCAAGTTCTCCGAGCGGATCGACAGCGGCATCATCGACATCGACGCCACCATCTACTGCGAAAAGGACAGCCACAAGGGCATCATCATCGGCAAAGGGGGCGCCATGCTGAAAAAGATCTCCACCCTGGCCCGGAAGGACATCGAGGCTTTCATGGGGACCAAGGTCTTCCTTGAAGTGTTCGTAAAGGTCAAAAAGGGGTGGAGGGACAATTTGAATTTCATCCGGGACGTGGGCTACCGGGAGGACTGAGAGATAAATTTACCGCTGATAATTCCGGCGGCGGCAGGCAACCTAACCACAAAGGGGGCCTGACCAAAATGTCCAGCCAGATGCTTTGGGAGCTCTTTTTTGCCACCGGACTGCCGGAGGCGTACACCCTCTACCGCCTCCTCCTGGAGGAGGAACGGGCGGCGAAGACAGCGTAAAATACGGGGGCGGCGCGCCCCCTACATAGACAGGTGATGCTATGCATGTCAAGACCCAGGGGCTGGTCCTCCGGGAGACCAATTACAAGGAGGCCGACAAGATCCTCACGGTGCTCACCCGGGAGGGGGGGAAGCGGACGGTGAAGGCCCGGGGCTGCCGCCGGAAAAACAGCCCCCTGGCCGCCTCCGCCCAGCTTCTGGCCTGGTCGGACATGACCCTGTTTGCATACCGGGACCGGCTCACCCTGAATGAGGCCGAGGCCCTGGAGCTCTTCTGGGGGGTGCGCGCCGACGTGGAAAAGCTGGCCTTGGCCTCCTACTTTGCCGAGGTCACGGAGGCGGTGGCCGAGGAGGGGCGGCCCGACCCCGCCCTTTTGTCTCTGGCGCTCAACTCCCTCTACGCCCTGGACAAGCTGCAAAGGCCCCTCCCCCTGGTGAAGGCGGCCTTTGAGCTCAAGCTCCTGTGCGTGGCGGGCTACGAGCCCTTGCTGGACGCCTGCGTCGTCTGCGGCCGGGCCGAGCCCCAGGAGCCCCGGCTGGACCTGGCGGAGGGGGTCCTCCACTGCGCCGCCTGCGGCCTGGGGGACGGGGGCTCCCGGAGCCTGGACGCCGCCAGTCTGGCCGCCATGCGCCACGTGGTCTACGGGGACCCCAAGCGGCTCTTCTCCTTCGCCCTGGAGGAGGCCGCCCTGGGCCGGATGGCCGCCGCCTGCGAGGACTTCCTGCTCAAGCAGCTGGACCGGGGCTTCGCCACCCTGGATTTTTACCGCCGTCTCACGGCGTATGGGGCCTGAGCACGCAGACCGTCTGCCTGAGCACGCCCCCCTGAATCCCTGCCTTTGGAGAGATCGTTATGACCGACTTGTTTGAAAAATCCATTCAGACCCTGGAGCTGCCCCGGGTGCTGGAGCTTTTGGCGGCCCAGGCCGCCACCGAGGAGGGGAAGGACCGCTGCCGGGCCCTGCGCCCCTTCACCGATCCCGACGACGTGGCGCGGCTCCAGAGGGAGACCTCCGCCGCCTGCGCCATGATCGTCCTCAAGGGGACGCCGCCCCTCTCCGGCATCCGGCCGGTGGCGGCCTCCCTCCAGCGGGCCGACATGGGGGGCGCCCTCAACACCCGGGAGCTGCTGGACATCGCCGCCCTCCTGCGCTGCGCCCGCTCCGCCAAGGAGTACGCCGCCGGGGACCGGGAGAAGAGCTGCATCGACCACCTCTTCGCCTCCCTCCAGGCCAACCGCTTCCTGGAGGACAAGATCACCGGCTCCATCCTCTCGGAGGAGGAGATCGCCGACGCCGCCAGCCCGGAGCTGGCCGACATCCGGCGGCACATCCGGGCCTCCGCCTCCAAGGTGCGGGACATCCTCCAGCGGCTCATCTCCTCCTCCCAGTCCAAATACCTCCAGGAGTCCATCATCACCATGCGCTCCGGACGGTATGTGGTGCCGGTGAAGTCGGAGTACAAAAACGAGGTCCCCGGCCTGGTCCACGACGTGTCGGGCTCCGGCGGGACCTTCTTCATCGAGCCCATGGCGGTGGTCAAGACCAACAACGAGCTCCGGGAGCTCCAGTCCCGGGAGGAGAAGGAGATCGACCGCATCCTCCGGGAGCTCTCCGCCGAGTGCGCCGCCCACAAGGTGGACATCGCCCAGGACTACGACCTGCTGATCCTCATCGACTGCATCTTCGCCCGGGCCCGGCTTTCCGGAACGCTCAGGTGCTCCGAGCCGCGGCTGTCGAAAAAGGGCATCACCCTGCGGAAGGCCCGGCACCCCCTGCTGGACCCCAAGAAGGCGGTGGCCAACGACCTCTATCTGGGCGGGGACTTCGACACCCTGGTGGTCACCGGCCCCAACACCGGCGGCAAGACGGTGACCCTCAAGACCATCGGCCTTTTGACCCTTATGGCCCAGTGCGGTCTCCACATTCCGGTGGACGATGACAGCTCCGTGGTGGTCTTCGACCACGTGCTGGCCGACATCGGCGACGAGCAGTCCATCGCCCAGAGCCTGTCCACGTTCTCCTCCCACATGGTGAACATCGTGGGCATCCTGGCCGAGTGCGGCCCCGGCTCCCTCATCCTCTTTGACGAGCTGGGGGCGGGCACCGACCCGGTGGAGGGGGCCGCTCTGGCCGCCGCCATCATCGAGTCGGCCCGGGAGCGGGGCGCCCTGGTGTGCGCCACCACCCACTATGCCGAGCTAAAGGTCTACGCCATGACCACCAAGGGGGTGGAGAACGCCTCCTGCGAGTTCGACGTGGAGACCCTGGCCCCCACCTACCGCCTGCTCATCGGGGTGCCGGGGAAGTCCAACGCCTTCGCCATCTCCCGCCGCCTGGGTCTGCCCCAGGCCATCATCGACAAGGCCGCCGAGCGCATCGACGCCGAGAATGTCCGCTTTGAGGACGTGCTGACCCAGCTGGACCGCCAGCGCCAGCAGATGGAGAGGGAGAAGGACGAGGCCCGCCGCCTCCGTCGGGAGATGGAGGAGTCGGCCAAGACCGCCCGGGAGTACCGGGAGCGGCTGGAGAAGGAGAAGGCCAAGGTAGTGGAGAAGGCCCAGGCCGAGGCCCGGGCCATCCTCCAGGAGGCCCGGGACACGGCCGACCGGGTCTTTGCCGAGCTCAACGACATGCGCCGCCGCCAGGAGAAGGAGGCCGACTGGCTGGAGCAGAACCAGCGGCGCTCCGGGTTGCTGCACCAGCTCAACGAGGCGGAGGACGCCCTGGGGGCCCGGGAGGAGGTCCCGGCTCCACCTCCCACCCGGCCCGCCCAGGCGGGGGACACGGTGGAGCTGGTGAAGATGGGCACCCGGGCCAGCGTCATCGCCGTGAACAAGGACGGCTCCCTCCAGCTCCAGGCGGGCATTTTGAAGATCACCGCCAAGCAGGAGGAGGTCCGGGTGGTGGAGGACGCCGGCGGGGGCGGCAAGAAGCAGGCCGCCCAGATCGCCCAGCGGGCGGAGCACAAGCTCCGGGCCCTGGGGGCCTCCCCGGAGGTGGACCTGCGGGGCATGATGACCGACGAGGCCATCATGGCCCTGGACCGCTTCCTGGACAGCGCCGTCATGGGCCGGCTGGAGACGGTGACCGTCATCCACGGCAAGGGCACCGGCGCGGTGCGCAAGGCGGTGCGGGAGCACCTCAAGCGCAGCAAGTACGTCAAGTCCTTCCGCCCCGGCCGCTATGGAGAGGGGGAGGACGGCGTCACGGTGGTGGAGCTCAAGTGAGGGCCCCCGGCCGGACGGATCTCCTGCAAGGCCGGTGCCAAAACGGGGCGGTTTTCGGTTTTTCGTCAAGGCACAAAGTTCTGCCGTGAAATTTTTCCGCCGGGACATGTGAATTTGTGTAAAATGTCATTGACGGTTGAAGCGAAATTTGGTATGCTAGATACGCAAACATGTTTTGTTTGAGGGGGGAAACACAAGTGTATATCAAAGAGGCTGTCGTGAACAATCAGGTAGGTCTCCATGCCAGGCCGGCCACCTTCTTCATCCAGAAAGCCAACGAGTTCAAGAGCTCCATCTGGGTGGAAAAGGAAGAGCGCAGGGTGAACGCCAAAAGCCTGCTTGGTGTCCTCTCTCTGGGCATCGTAAAGGGGACCGCCATCAATCTGATCGCGGACGGGCCCGACGAGAAGGAAGCCGTCGAGGCGCTCATCGAGTTGATCTCCAGCAACTTCTCGGAGTAAGGATCGCACTGCAAAAAAAGCGCCGCGGCAAGCGGCGCTTTTTTTCATACAGGACAGGAGACCATGGCCTCACAGGGAGGAGGGAAACGCGGTGCGGGAGCAGATGACGCCGGAGCCCATCCATCGGGGGCGGCTGCGGCTGTGGCTGGGGGCCCGCTGGTACCGGGCCCGGCGGTGGGCCTGGTGGCGTTTGAGCGGGACGGCCTTCGCAAAGAAGCGGGAGGAGCCGCCCTGCCCCTTCCTGTGCGCTGTCCATGCCACGCCCCTGGTGCGGCAGCTCCGGGATGTGGACATGTGGATGCAGGAGAACAAGGTGATCAACCTGCGCCTGGCCGCCGGAGCGCTGGACGGCGTGACCCTCCTGCCGGGGGAGACCCTGTCCTACTGGAGGTGCATCGGGGAGCCCACCCGGCGGAAGGGCTATGTGGAGGGGATGCTCCTCCGCAACGGCCAGGTGGTGCCTGGGGTGGGAGGCGGCCTGTGCCAGTGCTCCAACCTCCTCTACTGGATGACCCTCCACACGCCCCTCACTGTGACGGAGCGCCACCGCCACGGGTACGACGTCTTCCCAGACGCCGGGCGGACCCAGCCCTTCGGCACCGGGGCCACCTGCTTCTATAACTATCTGGACCTGATGATCCGCAACGACACGCCGGACGTGTGGCGGCTGTCCCTGCGGGTGACGGAGAAGGACCTGGAGGGGGCGTGGTACGCCAGCGCCCCGCAGGTCCTCCGTTATGAGGTCTATGAGCGGGAGCACCGCTTCCAGGGAGAGTACTGGGGCGGCTATACCCGGCACAACACGGTCTTCCGCCGGGCCTTCGACTTAGACGGCGTCCAGGTGGCGGACGAGCTGGTGTGCGAGAACCACGCGGTGATGATGTACGACCCCATGCTCCCGGAGGGGAAGGGGGAGACCTGACCCCCAAAACGCTTGGATGCGCCTGGCGGCGCGGCAGGCTGTTCCAACCGTGAACCAAGACCGAAGTTGGTGATCATTCGTTGACCTTTGATGAAGGGAAAGAAAAAGCCCACAGCCCAATCCCAAAAGCGCAGCTGCGCCTGCGCTTTTGGGGCCCCGGGGGATTAGCCATCCTCGGGGCAAATAAATTGCCCCTGCGGCAAGGCTTCGGGCCTTTGGTCCGAAGCGCTTGGACGCGCCTGACGACGCGGCTCGCTTACGCTCGCGCGGCAGGCTGTTCCAACCGTGAACCCAGACTGAAGTTGGTGATTTTTCGTTGACCTTTGATGAACTGAAAGAAAAAGCCCACAGCCTGCCGCTGAAGCCGGGCGTCTACATCATGCAGGACGCCAAAAACGAGGTCATCTATGTGGGCAAGGCCAAGGCCCTGAAGAACCGGGTCTCCCAGTACTTCGCCGACCTGGCCTCCCACACCGAGAAGACCCGGGCCATGGTGAGCCAGATCGACCACTTCGACGTCATCATCGCCGACAGCGAGTTCGAGGCCCTGGTGCTGGAGTGCTCCCTCATCAAGCGGCACCAGCCCCGGTACAACATCCTCCTCAAGGACGACAAGGGCTACCCCTACATCCGCCTGACGGTGGGAGAGGCCTACCCCCGGTTCTCCCTGGCCAACAAGGCCGCCGAGGACGGGGCCCGGTACTTCGGCCCCTACGGCAGCCGGAGCGCCACCCAGGACATCATCGAGGCCATCCAGTCGGCCCTGCGCCTGCCCAAGTGCCGGAAAAAGTTCCCCCGGGACATCGGCAAGGAGCGCCCCTGCCTCTACTACCGCATGGGCCAGTGCGACGGCTACTGCCGGCCTGAGATGGACCAGAGCCGCTACCGGGAGAACATCGACCAGGCCGTCCGGCTGCTGGAGGGGAAGTACGAGGAGGTCTGCGCCGACCTCCAGGCTGAGATGGAGCTGGCGGCCGAGGAGCTGCGCTTCGAGCGGGCCGCCGAGCTCCGGGACCGCATCGCCTCCATGGAGCTCCTGGGAAAGCGGCAGAAGGTGGTGGCAGGGAGCCTCTCCGACACCGACGTGGTGGGCTTCCACCGGGGGGAGGCCAAGAGCTGCTTCGTGGTCCTCCACTATGTGGACGGGGACCTGGCGGCCAAGGACATGGACCTCATCGAGACTCCGGTGGAGGAGGCCCGGGAGGACACCGTCTCCGCCCTGGTGAAGCAGTACTATGGAGGCCGGGGGGCCCTGCCCCGGCAGATCCTTCTGCCCTGCGAGCTGGAGGACGAGGTCCCCATCACCCGGATGCTCTCCGAGGCCTGCGGCCACCGGGTCCATCTGGTGACCCCCCAGCGGGGGGCCAAGATGGACCTCATCCGCCTGGCCAACAAGAACGCCGTGGAGGAGGTGGAGCGGGCCACCTCCCGGGAGGAGCGGCAGTCCAAGCTCATGGAGGCCCTGGGCCGGATGCTGGGCCTGCCCCAGCCCCCCCGGCGGGTGGAGGCCTACGACATCTCCAACACCGGGGATACCAACATCGTGGCCTCCATGACCGTCTTTGTGGACGGCCGGCCCCTGAAGCGGGACTACCGCCACTTCAAGCTCAAGGACATGGCCCACGCCGACGACTACGGCTCCATGGAGCAGGTCCTGACCCGGCGGTTCCGGCGCTATCTGGACGGGGATGAGAAGTTCGGGGACCTGCCCGACCTCCTCCTCATCGACGGTGGCGAGAACCACGCCAGGGTGGCGGTGCGGGTCCTGGAGGAGGTGGGGCTGACCATCCCCGTCTTCGGCATGGTGAAGGACGACCGCCACCGCACCCGGGCCCTGGTGGACCCGGAGGGCCAGGAGATCGGCATCCAGCAGATCCCGGCGGTCTTTGCCCTGGTGGGCCGCATCCAGGAGGAGACCCACCGCTTCGCCATCGAGTTCCAGCGGCTCCAGCAGTCCAGAAGCGTCAAGGGCTCGGTGCTGGACCAGATCCCCGGCGTGGGGGAGAAGCGCCGGAACGACCTGCTCCGGCACTTCAAGAGCGTCAAAAAGATCCGGGAGGCCTCCCTGGCGGAGCTGGAGGAGGCCGTCCCCAAGTCCACGGCCCGGGCGGTGTACCAGTTCTTCCGCCCGGCGTCGGAGCCCCAGGAGGGAGGAACCGCCCCGTGAAACGCACCATCCGCGCCCTGCTCTTGTCCCTGGCCCTCTGCGCTGGCCTCACCGCCTGCGGCAGAACGGCGGAGGAGACGCCGGCCCCGGGGGTCTCTTCGGAGGCCCTGGCCCAGGCGGTCCTGGCCAGCCAGGCCGACGGCGGGGAACTCACCCCCCTCACAGGGGAGGCCCTGACAGACCACCTCACCGCCTTCTGCGGCCTGGAGACCTGGGAGGAGGCGGCGGTCTACCTGGGCTCCGGCATGGACGCCCGGGAGGTGACGGTGGTCCTCCTCTCAGACGAGGACGCCGCGGCCCAGGCGGCCGAGACCCTGGAGGATTACCGGGTGGACCGGCAGGGGGACTTCTTCGGCTACGCCCCGGAGGAGGCCGACCGCCTGGAGCGGGCCGCCGTCCTCCACAGCGGCCGGTATGCCGCCCTCCTCTCCTGCGACGACCCGGAGGCGGCGGAGGCGGCCTTTGCCGCCTGCCTGGCGGGGGAGGCCCTCCCCACGCCGGAGGTCCCTGTGGAGACGGTGGAGCCGTCCCCCGTTCTCCCGGAGTCCCCGCCGGCCCTGGAGGAGACGGAGCCCCCGGAGGAGACCGCCGCCCTGGCGGAGACCCAGGTCCCGGTGACAGAGGCCCCGGTCCCCTCAGAGACGCCGCCTCCCCCGGTCTCGCCGGAGCCGGTCCGGGAGATCGTGAACCCCGGCCTGGACACCAGCGGCTTCACGCCCTTTGACCCGCCCAACGAGGCCAATATGGAGATCTATGACACCTCCGCCATCCGGGCGGCCTGGGAGACGGGGGACGAGAGCGGCCTGTCGGAAAAGGACGCGGAGATCCTGGCCCGGTGCCGGGAGGTGCTGGAGGAGATCGTCACCGAGGACATGACCGACTTTGAAAAGGAGCTGGCCGTCCACGACTGGATCGTGCGAAACGGCAGCTATGACCAGACCGTCTACAGCAACAGCGCCCACAGCGGGCGGACCGGCTACCGGGACCCCTACGGTATCCTGGTGGGGGGCTACGGCAACTGCCTGGGCTACTCCAGCACCTTCCAGCTCCTGATGGACCTGTGCGGCGTGGAGTGCGTCACCGTGGTGGGGGCGGCCTATGGCTCCCGGGAGGACCACGCCTGGAATATGGTGCGGTT
>DWWJ01000049.1 GCA_019119795.1 Candidatus Intestinimonas pullistercoris | reverse complement strand
GACGAGGCCACCTCCTCCATCGACACCCGCACCGAGCGCCTCATCCAGCAGGGCATGGACGCCCTGATGGAGGGCCGCACCGTCTTCGTTATCGCCCACCGCCTGAGCACGGTCCGCAACTCCAACGCCATCATGGTGCTGGAGGGCGGGCAGATCATCGAGCGCGGCGACCACGACGACCTCATCGCCCAGAAGGGCCGCTACTACCAGCTCTACACCGGCGGGGCCGAGCTGGAATAACCAGCCCGCCGGACCCGAAAACCGGCCGCCTGTCCCAAAAGAGTGGACAGACGGCCGGTTTTTTCCTATACTGGAGGGGAACGGGCGCCGCTCCCTGCCGCTCTGCCCACTTCCCAGGAAAAGTCGGAAATTGCATTTTCCACAGGGTTTTGATAGAATGGGGAAAAGGCGCGAAAAAGGAGGACAAGACATGGGTCTACGGCGGCTTTCCGCGGGGCTTCTGGCTCTGATTTTGCTAACAGGGTGTGGAAAAAAGACGGGCTCCCTGCTCCCCCAGGGCGGGGAGGCGGAGGTGGACCAGGAGGAGGCCCGGGCCGAGCTGGAGGTCCAGCTGGGCCTGCTCTCCGGGGAGCTGACCCAGGAGGAGTACCAGGCCGCCCTGGACCTCTGGCTCACCCTCAAGCCCATCCGGGACCAGCGCCTGGAGCAGGGGGAGTGGGAGAAGAGCGACTATGAGCAGCGGCTGTGGGGGCGGCTGGCCGACCTTTTGGACCAGTACACCGTGACGTACCTGGGGGGCGACGCCCAGGGCTTCGGCTACCAGAGCCCCCCGGAGCAGACCCTGGCGGTCTACACCATCTCCG
This sequence comes from Candidatus Intestinimonas pullistercoris, assembly GCA_019119795.1. Lineage (GTDB taxonomy): Bacteria > Bacillota > Clostridia > Oscillospirales > Oscillospiraceae > Intestinimonas > Intestinimonas pullistercoris. The sequence goes on along the minus strand of DWWJ01000049.1, from coordinate 2,311 downwards.
CCGGCGGGGCCCTGACCCCCAGGGAGGGCCAGACCTTCCCCAGCGGCGGCTGGAGCGAGGAGCAGCTCCTGGCCCTGTGGGAGGACATGACCGGCATCCTGCCGGAGGGGGCCTTTGACGACTTCGACCGGCTGACCTTCTTCACCGACGGCCCCGGGGAGACGGTGGCCTGGGTGTGGATGACCGACCAGGAGGGGGCGCGCTGGGAGATCGCCCTGGACCCGGAGGACGCCGGGGACCGGGCCTACTTTGTGGAGACCGTCCTCCACGAGTACGCCCACTACTTGACCCTCAATGATACCCAGGCGGACTACACCCAGGAGCAGACCCTGGACACCTACAACGAGTACGGCATGGTGACCCGGCCGGGGTCCTACCTGGACGACTTCTACCAGACCTTCTGGACCGGCTACCTGGACCAGTGCCTGGCCTGCGACGACACCTATAACTTCTTCCTGCGGTTTTACGACGACTTTATCGACGCCTACGCCTCCACCGACCCCTCGGAGGACATCTGCGAGTCCTTCACCTACTTCGTCCTCCGCCCCCGGGACCCCTACGCCTACCAGGACGTGTGGAGCCAGAAGCTGGACTTCTTCTACAGCTACCCCGAGCTGGTGGAGTTCCGCACCGCCGTCCGGGGCAACCTGGGCCTGGCCCGGGGGGACTCCTACGAGTCGGGCTACGACAGCGGAGCAGAGGCGGCCTGAGGCCCCCTCTTGCCTTTCCCCCGCCCTTGGGGTAAAATAGGGGAAAACCGAACCCAGGAGGGACCTGCATTGGAACACATCTACGGCCTGAGCCGCCCGGAGCTCCTCACCATCACCGAGGGGGGACGGACCTGGCGGGGCGCCGACCAGCTCTGGTACGCCGACGAATGGCAGCAGAAGGCGGGCTGCGGCCCCACCACCGCCGCCCTGATGGCCAGCTATCTGGCCCAGACCCGCCCGTCCTGCGCCCCCCTCTACCCGTCCGGGAGCTGGGAAAAGGCCGACTTCACCGCCCTGATGGAGGAGCTCTGGCAGCACGTCACCCCCGGCAAGCACGGGGTCAACGCCCCCCGCCTCTTCTCCAAGGGCCTGCGCTCCTTCGGGGCGTCCAAGGAGGTGGAGCTCCCCCTGCGGGAGCTGGACATCCCCCGCTTCAAGCTGGCCCGGCCCACGGTGGACCAGTGCGCCGCCTTCCTCCGCTCCGCCCTCTCGGCCGACGCCCCGGTGGCCTGGCTGAACCTCCACCACGGCGAGGTGGAGCACCTGGACGACTGGCACTGGGTGACCATCATCGCCCTGGAGGAGCGCTCCGACGGCACTCTGCTGTGCACCTATCTGGACAGCGGCAGGGAGCGCACCGCAGACTTCCGCCTCTGGTTCCAGACCACCAAGCTGGGGGGCGGCCTGGTGAGCGTGGGAGAGACCCCATGAGGGCCTTCCTCTCTGCCCACTGGAGCATCCTGGCCCTGTGGTGCCTCTTTGCCAGCCTCATCGACTTCGCCCTCATGGGTCTGGACAAGCGGAAGGCCCGCCGGGAGGACTGGCGCATCCCGGAGCGGGTCCTGTGGGCCTTCGCCCTGCTGGGGGGCGGCGTGGGGGGCTTTCTGGGGATGCGCTGCTTCCGGCACAAGACCCGGCACTGGTATTTCCGGTACGGCTTCCCCCTGCTGGCGGTGCTGGACCTGGCCGGACTGGTCTGGCTCCTCCCCCTGTGGAACGGCCTGTGAGTCCATAATACGCAAAAGGACGCCTGCCGGCGTCCTTTTTTCGAGGTGTATCCTTATGAAGCTGCAATTTCGCCCCTGGCAGAAGACTGACCTCCCCCAGATGACCCGGATGTGGAACGACATCCTCACCGACGGCGACGCCTTTCCCGGCACCGAGCTCTATGAGGAGGGCCCCTTCGGGGCCTACCTGGGGGAGCAGACCGCCGCCACCTGCCTCCTCCTGGAGGGGGCCCTGGCGGGCTATTACATCCTCCACCCCAACAACATCGGCCGGTGCAGCCATGTGGCCAATGCCTCCTATGTGCTGGACAGGGCCTTCCGGGGCCGCGGCCTGGGCCGCCCCCTGGTGGAGCGCTCCCTGGAGGAGGCGGCCGCCCTGGGCTTCCGGGGGATGCAGTTCAACGCCGTGGTGGCGGGCAACACCGCCGCCCTGCGGATCTACCGAGGCCTGGGCTTCCAGACCGTGGGGACCATTCCCGGGGGCTTCCTCCTGCCCGACGGGACCTACTCCGACATGTATGTGATGTACCGGCCCCTGGGGCCGGCCTGAACCCCGGCAGAGGGGCCTTGGGCCTTCTCACAAACAACGCGGCG
>DWWJ01000048.1 GCA_019119795.1 Candidatus Intestinimonas pullistercoris | reverse complement strand
CTTGATTTCTGGCAGCAGCACTTGAACGTGTGTGTAGTTCCGTTTCTCCATGACTAGACCCCCTGATGTAGTCTATTTTCCTACATCAGGGGGCCTTTTGTCACTGTCCGTTTTTACTGGACCGGTTCAGTCTGGCGGGAGGTGCTTTTTGCTTTGGGTCAAATCTACTGGTTCTGGGGTAAGAATCCCGGAAAGTCCTGCAAACCGGGAACTTTTCTTTATAAGAGATTAAAATTCCGTTAATTCATCCGGGAGTCCCTTGCACCTGGGCAAGATACGGTATAGAATAAGACCAGAAGCCCCAAGCAAGTAAAACAGGAGGTTTTTTTCATGACTTCTTTTGACGACCTGAAATCCAAGGCGCTGGACCTGGCCCAGGCGGGCGCCGCCAAGGCCAAGGAGCTCACCGACATCGCCAAGCTGAACATCGCCAACTCCGCCGAGGAGGACACCATCCGCAAGGCCTATATCGACCTGGGCAAGCTCTACTACGCGGAGCGGGGCATGGCGCCCGAGGGGGCCTACGCCGCCCTGTGCGAGAAGATCACCGCCTCCAAGCAGAAGATCGAGGAGAACAAGGCCAAGATCGCCGAAATGCGGGCGGCGGGCAACATCAACGAGGACGTCTATGTGGCGCCCAACTGTGACTGCGGCTGTGACGTGGACCCGGAGCCGGAAGAGCCCGCCCCGGAGCAGCCCCCTGTGGTGGAGCCGCTGGCTGACGACAAGACCAAGGAGTAAGCAGTCGGATCAAGAACGGCGAAGCGGGCCGGGGAAGCCTTTCCCCGGCCCGCTTTTTTGAGATGTCCGTCACAGGATGCGGCGGGCATACACATAGATGTTGGCATAGTGGCCGTAATCCATCTGGTCATACATGACGCCCTCGCCCTCGGTGGAGGCGTGGATGAACACGCCGTCGCCCACATAGATGCCCACATGAGAGACGGGCTTGCTGGTGGAGGCGTATTTGAAGAAAACCAGGTCCCCGGGCTGGAGCTCATCCCGGCTCACCGCCACGCCGTTGTTCAGCTGGGTGGAGGCGGTGCGGTTCAGGGTGTAGCCAAAATGGGCGTACACATACTTCACGAAGCCGGAGCAGTCAAAGCTGCTGGGGCCGTTGCCGCCCCAGGCATAGGGACAGCCCAGGTACTGCTCGGCATAGGCCACGATCTCGGCGCCGAGACTGGAGGCGGCGCTGACCGTGGGCTCGGTGGTGATGGTTATGTAGTCGCTGCTGACATAGCCGCTCTTTCCGGCGTAGGTCACCTTATACCACCCGTCGCAGACTCCCTCCAGCGCCAGGACGGTGCCGTCGGGGATGGAGGCCACCTTGTCGTACTGGGTGCCGGCCCAGCCCCGCAGGGCCAGGGAGGAGCCGCCGGCGGTCACCTGCCCGTAACCAAGGTCAGTCTCGGCAGTGGTGGACACGTCCAGGTAGTCGGCGGACATGTATCCCTCCACGGTATTGTAGTTGACCTTGTACCAGCCGTCCCCGGAGTCCTCCAGCACCACCACGCTGACCCCGCCGGAGGCAGTGGCCAGGATATCGCCCGCCTCGTCAGGGACGGAGCGGAGGCGGAGGGCGTCGGCCGTGACGGTGCCGGCCCCAAGGGTGGCGGCGGAGGCTGCCATCGTAAGGAGCGCGGTCAGGGCGGCGCTCAGCAGGACGGTGCGCAGCAGACGGGCAGATGAGCTCATGGGCAGGGTTCCTCCCTCTGTTATCTTCTGTAAACGCGGGGGCTGACGTTATTTGCTGGCCAACATTCGCTCCAGCCACACGGAAGCCACGTCCATGGCGGCGTAGAGGCTGTCCTTCTCGGTCTTCTTCACCACCCGGTCCCGGCTCTTCAGGTCGGGGTCGGTGAGCTGGAGCTGGACCGCCACCTTGGTGGCCACATCCAGGTCATCCACCTTCTTGGTGTCCATCACCTGGAGCATCACGATATATTTGTCAGCCATGCTGCCGTAGTAGATCAGATTGTCCTTCCGGCGCAGAGGGTGGCCCCGGTAGACCAGGGGTATCTTTTCTTCGGCCATAGTGTCCTCCTCAAACAGTTCTTAAAAAATGTAACCAAATTGTAACACATTGTTTCCAGTCCGTCAACCCTGCAAATATGAATAAACTGTAAACGCCGCCCTTCTTTCCCTGTTTTGCCCCGGGGAGAGCCTGCAAAGCAGCGGCCTTGCCCTGGACATCCCCAAATTTTCTGCCCTGCTGTCCTCGACGCCTCCCCCGCTGTGTGCTATACTGGAGGCAGTCTTTTTTCAGGAGCGCAGCCATGACCGACCAGGAATTTTGGACCACCTTTCCCATCCAATTGAACGAGCAACAGATGGCCGCCGTGCGTCAGACCGAAGGGCCTGTGCTGCTGCTGGCGGTGCCGGGGAGCGGCAAGACCACCGTTCTGGTGGCCCGGCTGGGCTATCTTTTGTACTGCAAGGGCATCTCTCCCCAGCAGCTCCTCACCGTCACCTATACGGTCTCTGCCGCCAGGGACATGAAGGAGCGCTTCCAGGCCCTCTTTGGGGAGGCCTTTGCCGGACAGCTGGCCTTCCGGACCATCAACGGCCTGTGCGCCTCCATCCTCCGCTTCTACGCCCGCCGGAAGGGCTCCGAGCCCTTCGCCCTGGCGGACAACGAGAGCCAGCTCAATTCCGTGGTGCGGGACCTGCTGGCCCGGACCGGGACCGCCTATCCCTCCGAGCAGCAGATCAGGGACGCCCGGACCCACATCACCTACTGCAAGAACATGATATTCTCCGAAGCCGAGGTCCACGCCCACAGCGTGGAGGGCATGGACTTCCCCGCGGTCTATTTCGAATACCAGGATTATCTGCGCCGGAGCCGGCTCATGGACTTTGATGACCAGATGGTCTTCGCCTTCCGGGTCCTCCGCCGGGAGCCGGACATCCTGGCCTACTACCAGCAGCGCTGCCGCTACCTCAGCCTGGACGAGGCCCAGGACACCTCCAAGATCCAGCACGCCATCCTGGCCCTGCTGGCCCGGGCCCACCGGAACTATTTTGTGGTGGGGGACGAGGACCAGAGCATCTACGGCTTCCGGGCGGCCTGGCCCCAGGCCCTGCTGGAATTTGAGCAGAACTGGCCCGGGGCCAGGGTCCTGCTGATGGAGACCAACTACCGCTCCACCCGGTCCATCGTGGAGCGGGCGGATGCCTTCATCCAGCGCAACCAGGCCCGGCACCTCAAGCACATGCGGACGGACAACCCCCAGGGGGATGCCATCCGGAAGGTGGAGCTGGCCGACTACCGGAATCAGGCCGGCTACCTGCTCCAGGCGGCCCGGGACTGCCAGCGTCCCACGGCGGTGCTCTACCGAAACAACGACAGCGCCCTGCCCCTTCTGGACCTGCTGGACCGGGAGGGGGTGCCCTATGCCTGCCGGCAGCGGGAGAGCTTCTTCTTCACCAGCCCTGTGGTCCGTGACCTGACGGACATCCTGGGCTTTGCCTTCGACCCCTGTGACCGGGAGGCCTTCCTGCGGTTTTACTACAAGCTGGACCTGAAGCTCAAAAAGCGCCTGCTCACAGACCTGCTCCGCTTTCAGCGGGAGGGGGAGACGGTCTTTGAGACCCTCCTGGGCACGGACGCGCTGGAGTCCTGGCAGGCGGGCCGGGTGAAGGCCATGCAGACCCATTTCGCCAAGCTGCCCCAGCTCGGCAGCTTCGCGGCCCTCCAGCGCATCGTGAAGTACATGGGCTACGGGGACTATATCAGGGAGCAGAAGCTGGACGCCTCCAAGCTGGACATCCTCCTGGCCCTGGCCAACCAGACGCCGGAGGTGGGCCCCTTCCTGGCCCGGCTCCAGGCCCTTCGGGCCGTGGCGGCGGAGGGGGGCCGGGAGGGCTGTCCCTTCGTCCTCTCCACCATCCACGGCAGCAAGGGCCTGGAGTACGACCGGGTGTTCCTCATCGACGTGGTGGACGGGCTCTTCCCCTCTGTCCGGGAGGACGCCGAGCTCTCCCCGGAGGACCGGGCGGCCCTGGAGGAGGAGCGGCGGCTCTTCTATGTGGGCGTCACCCGGGCCAGGGAGCGGCTGGAGCTGGTGACCTACCGGGAGCGGTTCGGGGAGCCCCGGGAGGCGGAGACCACCTTTGTCCGGCAGCTCCTGGGAGAGGAGGCCCTCCCCCGGGCGGAGGCGGCGGTCCGGCTCCCCCGCCTTTCCCAAACGGCAGGTCCCACGGCGGAGCAGGTGGCGGCCTGGGAGAAGGACTACCTCCCCGGGGTGGAGGTGGTCCACAAGAAATTCGGCCGGGGCGTCCTCCAGGACCGCACCGGGAGCATCGCCACCATTGCCTTCCGGGAGGCGGGGGTGAAGCGGCTGGACCTCTCCGCCTGCCTGAAGCGGAGGCAACTCTCGCTGGCCCCCTTCCTGCCGGACGGCGGGCACGCCGCCGAATGAGGCCGGCCCCTTCTCCCCCGCGCGTTTCTGCTCCTCTTTTGTATGTTAAAAACCCGTTCCCCTGCCCGGCGGCAGGGGAACGGGTTTTTGGTTTTCGTGCCCTCAGTGTCCCTTGGGAGCCCGGTCGAAGGTCCCCCGCTCCTTGGTGAGGTCGGCCCGGAGGAGCCGGACGAAGACCACCGTCAGGGGGATCAGGGCCACCCAGATGGCGCGGCCCTGGAGGGGGCCGCACAGCACCGTGGAGACGGCGGCCCCGACCACAAAGGCGGCCAGCATACTGAAATGGGCCAGCATCCGCCGGCCCTGGGCGGCATCGCCGTCCAGGGCCGCCTTGACGGCGGCCACCCCGGCCTGCCGCACATGGTTGGTGCAGAAGGTGGTGGCCATGGGGATGTTTCCGGCCTGGCGGAAGGTGTTGTACTGCATGGAGCAGATAAAGTTGACAGCCACCTGGGAGATCTGGTAGGGGGCGGACTCGGGCAGGAGCCCCAGCAGGGCCACCACGACCATCTCCACCAGGACCAGCAGGGTGTCCCACCGGATCAGGCCCCGGCGGCGGATGGGCCCCGGCAGGGCCTCCGAGACCACTGCCCCCAGGAAGTAGGCGCTCATGGGGATCAGGTAGTAGGCCGCCCGGCTCCAGGCTCCCTCCCCCAGGGCCATGCCGAAGAGGAGGATGTTCCCTGTCTGGGCGTTGCAGAAGACCCCGCCCCGGAGCACGTAAGTAAAGGCCCCGAAATAGCCGCCCACACACATCAGGGTGAGGTAGATCCAGGAGCGCTCACACTCCAGTGTGGACGGTCCCTCCGGCGCAGGCGGCGCTCCCTCCCAGCCGTCCTGTCTCAGGCTTTCCTGCCCCATGTTCATTCCCTTCCTTTCTCTCTTCTGTGCTCAGTCTGTAAAAAAGGTGAGCTGCCGGTCTCCATACCCCTTCTGGTAGCTGGAGACGATGTGTTTCATTTCATAGAGGAGGCCCAGCGCCTGGCACCGGGCCGAAACGGCCTCCCACAGCCGCCGGGCCCGGGGGCTGACGCACCAATAGCGGTCCCCAAAGGCCCTCCGGTTCCGCTCCGCCAGCCCCTGGCCGGGGAACCGGGCCTCCAGCTCCCGGTAGTACCAGTCCCGCTGCCGGT
>DWWJ01000047.1 GCA_019119795.1 Candidatus Intestinimonas pullistercoris | reverse complement strand
CTTGATTTCTGGCAGCAGCACTTGAACGTGTGTGTAGTTCCGTTTCTCCATGACTAGACCCCCTGATGTAGTCTATTTTCCTACATCAGGGGGCCTTTTGTCACTGTCCGTTTTTACTGGACCGGTTCAGTTGACAGGCGCGGGCATTTTTTCCTTATGCGGCGGGGGCGTAGGGCTCCTCGCTGAAAACGGGCGGGGTGATCTCGGCCACCGGCGGAGAGGAGGTGGGACTCTCTTCCACCGGCAGAGAGGGACTGACCGACTCCGAAGGGGAGGGCGTCGGCGTGGAGACGGGGGGTGTGGGCGTAGTGGTCGGCGTGTCCGAGGACACGGCCCCCTCCGGCCAGGTGGACTCGTCGAAGGGATTGAAGCGGTTGAAATCCTCGATGCTCTCAAAGGCCTCCGGACCGGGCCAGGTGGTGGGGTCATAGGGGTCGATGACCAGGGGCTCGGTGGGGGTCTCCACAGCGGTGGTGTGGACGTCGCAATAGGCGGCATCCCCCAGGGCCTCCAGGTGGCCGGTGGTGTACTGGTTGCCCTGGACGGTCACCGCGGCGGCGGCTCCCTCCCGGGTCAGCTCCAGAATGCCCACGGTCCGGCGGGTATCCTCCGGGCAGAACTCCCCGGCCAGGTGGTACATGCCGGTGGCCTCTCCATTGGCATCCAGCAGGGGAGCGGCGCTGCAAATCTCCCGCTCCACGTGGATGTTGCAGCTCTCCGTGGGCTCATCGCCCCGGACGAAGGTCATGGAGATGGTCCGGTCTCCCCGGACGTCGTTGACACAGGCGTCGGTGGGGCGCAGGCCGCTGTCGGCACAGACGCTCATGGTCACCAGCCCGGCGGAGGGCTCGGGGAAGCTCTTGTTCTCCAGGCCCTCATGGATGGAGCTCATGACCTTCTGCCAAATCACAGTGGAGGTCTGGAGGCTGGAGGACATCCGCTCCGGCGTGTCGTAGCCGCTCCAGACAGCGGCGGTGTAGTAGGGCGTGTAGCCGGCGAAGTAGAGGTCCCGGCGGGCGGTGGTGGTGCCGGTCTTGCCAGCCACATTCATGCCGCTGATCCGGGCCCGGGTGCCGGTGCCGGAGGAGACCACATTCCGCAGCATATTGGTGATATACCAGGCGGTGGAGTCCTTCATGGCGGCGTGGGACTCCTGGACGTTGTCCAGCAGGACGGTGACCACGCCGGTGTGCTGGTCGGTCTGCTCCACCCGGGTGTAGGTCCGGGGCTCGATATAGAGCCCGCCCCGGGGGAAGGCGGCATAGGCGGCGGCCATCTCCAGGGTGGTGACGCCGTTGGTGAGGCCACCCAGAGCCATCTGGGCCAGGCCGATGTCCGAGTAGGTGGTGCCGTTGATCTCCTCCTGGACCACCAGGTGGTCGGTGCTGAAGCCCAGGTTGTTCACCAGGAAGTCAAAGGCCACCTGGGGGCTGGTATAATAGCCCAGGACCTTCACCGCGACGGTATTCATGGACTCCTCCACGGCGGTGTAGACATTGGTGAGACCGCTGTAGTAGCCCACTGCATTTACCGGCCAGGGGGAGCCGCCCTCCCCGTCGAAGCTGTAGGGGGAGTCGTCAATGACGGTGGCAGGGGTGATGACCCCCAGGTCCAGGGCGGGGGCATAGACGGCGATGGGTTTGATGGAGGAGCCGGGCTGCCGCAGGGACTGGGTGGCCCGGTTGGTCAGGAGGCTCCCGGTCTTTTCGCCCACGCCGCCGGCCAGGGCCACCACGTTGCCCGTAGTATTGTCGATGACGGTGATGGCCGACTGGAGCTGCTGCCCGGTGGAGGAGGGCGCGTCGAAGTTGCTCAGGTCCTCATAGACGGCGTCCACCTTGGCCTGGATGGCGGGGTCCTGGGTGCAGTAGATGGAAAGGCCGCCGTTGTAAACCATCTGGGATGCGTAGAGCCGGGACCAGCCGTACTCCTCCTGAAGGTCAGCGATGACGTCCAGGATGAGCTGATCCTCGAAATAGGAGTAGGCGGTGGTGGATGTGGTACCCTCTCCCCGGCCGACAAAGACCAGCTCTTCGGCCACGGCGGCGTCGTACTCCTCCTGGGTGATGTAGCCCTGGTCCAGCATCTCGTAGAGGATGATCTCCTGCCGGCGCTTGTTCTCCGAGCGGGTGTAGTCGGAGATATAGGGGTCATAGCGGGAGGGGTTGTTGGTGATACCGATGAGGCTGGCGCATTCGGCCAGACTCAGCTGGGACACCGGCTTTCCGAAGTAGGTCAGGGAGGCGGTGCCCACGCCGTAGCAGCTCTCTCCCAGGTAGATGTGGTTGAGGTACATCTCCAGGATCTCTTCCTTGGAGTAATTGCGCTCGAACTCCAGGGCCCGGAAAATCTCCAGGATCTTCCGCTTCACCGTCACCTCGTCGTTCTGGGTCATGTTTTTGATGAGCTGCTGGGTGATGGTGGAGCCGCCATAGGTGTCCCGCATGCCCAAAAACATGTTGAGGAAGGCGCCGGCGGTCCGCTTCCAGTCCACCCCCTGGTGGGTCCAGAAGCGCTGGTCCTCAATGGCCACCAGGGCGTCGATGAGGTTCTGAGGGATCTCCTCGTAGTCCACCAGCATCCGGTTTTCCTCTCCGTGGAGGGTGCGCAGCTCCACCGCCTCCCCGGTCTGGGAATCGGTGTAGTAAATGGTGGAGGAGAGGTTCATGGAATAGGCGCTGGCATCCACCGTGTCCTGGGGCAGGATCACGGTCTGGATATAGGCGGCTGCGAAGCAGGCCAGGATGGCGCAGGTGGTGATGCCCACCAGGACCAGGGTGCCCAGGACCTTGAAGATGGTCTTGACCACCGGGCTGGCGCCGCCCCTGCGGTGCTTCCGGCGGCGGGGGGCCTCCCCGCTGGGTTGGTTGGTATGGGTCGTCTCTGCCAATGATAATACCTCCGTTCCCGGCAAAAACCGTACGGTCACAGATCGGGTCTTGTGGAGCTCCAACCCGGATCAGCAGGAAGATCTTCCACCTATCCGGACGCGGCCAACTCCAATAAAGCCCATTATAGTAGAAAGCGGCCGGTTTGTCCACCCTAAAAAATTACATATTTTGGTGATTTAGACAGACCGCAAAAATTTGGCGTGTCCCTCTCTTGCTTTTTTTCCGCATACAGGGTACAATAGGGAAGAAGAACAGGAAGGGCGGTGCCACTCCCTATGAGTGACGAGTACGGCGGAAATTTTGTCAGCCTCACGGACGAGGATGGCAACGAGATCGAGCTGGAGCACCTGGATACCATCGAGTGTGACGGCGTGGTCTATATGGCTTTCTTTCCCGTGGAGGAGGCCGACGAGAACGGTGAGGCCCCCGAGGAAGAGGACGAGGAGGCCGGGCTCATCATCCTGAAGGTGGTGGACGTGGACGGCGAAGAGCAGCTGGCCACCCTGGAGGACGAAGAGGAGCTAGACCGGGTCTACCAGCAGTTCATGGAGTCCCTGTTCGAGGACGAGGAAGAATAGGCAGCTGGCATTCTCCTGCTCGGTGCGTGATGGTTCCTTTTTAAACCCACATCTTTGAAATGGGATGCCCCAACTCGTGCCGTGGCTTGCAGGCCTCCCGGCCTTCCTTCGGGGAGGGTTGGAAGTTGGAAGCAGTAAAGCGGTGCGGAGGCGACCCACCTGCCATTTCGTGCAGGTTTTAATTAGGGCCACACGGCCAGAGCGGGAGATCTGATACCAGTTTGCCCCGTCTTCGCCATCCGGCGGAGGCGGGCTTTTTATGCAAAGAGCGCGCGGAGTGGCCCATGGCTCCTCTGCGCGCTCTGTTTTTCCAGGTCCTGTTAAACCGGGCGGTGCCCCCGGTGGCAAGGGATTTTGGGCCGATGGCAAACAATTTGCCCCAGGAATGCTAACGGACCTCGGGGGAAAATCGTGCCCGCCAGGGGACAAAGGACCCACCCCTAGGCTGTCTGGCCTGGCTCCAGCCCCAGAAGGGACGCGGCGTTTCCACCCAGGATGGCCTCCCGCTCCGGGGCGGTGAGGCCGGGCAGGGCCCGGAGCCAGGCGATGCTCTCGGCCTGCCCGGTCCAGGGGCTGTCGGTGCCGAAGAGGAGGCGGCCCGCTCCAAAGGCCCGGACCAGGGCCAGAAAGTCGGCTCCGCTCAGGAGGGCCAGATCCTCCGGGCGGTAGTAGCCGTCGTCCAAGGCGTCCATGGTCCCGGTGGAAAAGGACGTGTCCAGGTAGACGCTGGTGCCGGAGAGCAGCTCGGCCACATGGTCCCACTGCTTCCAGCCCCCCATGTGGGCCAGCACCAGGCGGACGGGGCCCACCTGGTCTACCGCCCGCCGGGCGGTCTCCGGGGCACAGAAGTTCAGGTCTGGGTAGCCCACGTCGATGCCGGTGTGGGTCACCACGATCAGCCCCAGATCTCCCGCCCGGTCCAGGATGCGCAGATAGCGGGGGTCGTCCAGGGACACCCCCTGGTAGACGGGGTGGAGCTTGATCCCCTTCAGGCCCAGGCCAGCCACCCGGGCCAGCTCGCCTCGCCAGTCCCCATAGTCGGGGTGGATGCAGCCGAGGGAGAAGAGGCCTGCGTCCGCCCAGTCCCGGTTGAGCTGGGCGGCGGCGTCATTGATGTGGGGGACCTGCCGGGGGGAGGTGGCCACCGGCAGCACGATGGAGCGGTCCACCCCGGCCTGGGCCATGGAGGCGGCCAGGCCGGCCGCCGTGCCGTCGGTAAAGGGCCGGAGGTGGCTGACGCCGCTGAGCTTGGCCAGGGTGGCGGCGGCCATTTTGTCCGGATAGGTGTGGGTGTGGAAGTCGATGACCATGGGGAGGTCCCTCCTGTGGGAAAAGGCTCAGTCCTTGGTGGCGGAGGCCAGCAGGTCCTCCAGCTCTTCCTTGGAGAAGTGGTAGACCTTGTCGCAGAACTGACAGGTGAGGTCGGCGTGGCCCTCCTTGTCGATCATGTCCCGGAGCTCGGCCTTCCCCAGGCTGATGACGGCCTGGGAGACCCGGTCCCGGCTGCAGTAGCACTTGTAGCTCACAGGGCTGCGCTCCAGCAGCTGGGGCTCCATGCCCTCCAGCAGCCGCTCCAGCACCTGGGCGGCGTCAGCTCCCTGGTGGAGGACCTCGGTGACCGGGCCCAGCCGCCGCACGGCCTCCTCCAGGGCGTCAATGACCCCGTCTGGAGCCCCGGGGAGGAGCTGGAGCAGGTAGCCACCGGCGCAGAGCACCGACTGGTCGGTGTCCACCAGGACCCCCAGGCCGCAGGCGGTGGGGATCTGCTCGCTGACGGCAAAATAGGAGGTCAGGTCCTCCGCGATCTCCCCGCTGACCAGGGGCACGCTGCCCACATAGGGCTCCTTGAGCCCGATATCCTTGATGACGGTGAGGAAGCCGTCGGTGCCTACGGCAGAGCCCACGTCCAGCTTGGCGGGTCCCTTCCGGGGCAGGTCCACCTGGCCATTCTGAAGGTAGCCCCGGACGTTGCCCTCGCAGTCGGACACGGCTGTGATGGTGCCCAGGGGACCGCCCCCCTTGATGCGGAGGGTCACGGAGCCCTGCTCCTCCTTGAGCCCCGCTCCCAGCATGGAGCAGCCCATGAGGGTCCGGCCCAGGGCGGCGGTGGCCACCGGCCAGGTGTGGTGGATCTGCCGGGCCCGCTCCACCAGGTCCCGGCCGGTGACGGCCATGGCCTTGACAAAGCCGTCGCCGGTCATCATGCGTACGATCTCATCCATAGACGTATTATCGTTCCTTTCGCGCAGTAAAAAAGATACGCTGCTCCCCTGGCTTGGGGGGGCGCAGCTTCAGTTCGCCGTGTTGCCGGACGGCGGTAAAGCCCGCCTCCTGCAAAAGGGCGGTGAGCTCCTCCGGCGTGTAGGCCCGCTCCTGGTGGACCTCCCCCTCCCGGCGCCAGAGGCCGTCCTCCTCCCGGAAGAAGAGGTCCATGCCGTAGGTGCACAGCCGGCTCCGGCGGGAGTAGTCCGCCCGCCAGACGCAGTAGGTGTCCTCGGTCTCATCCAGGAAGATGCCCCCGTCCAGGCCCTGGAGCTTTTCCGGGGTATTGATGTCAAAGAGAAAAAGCCCGCCTGGGACCAGGAAGAGGCAGACCCGCCGGAAGGCCCGCAGGAGCTCCGCCGGGCGGGTGACATAGTTCACGCTGTCCAGGCAGCAGACGCAGGCGTCCACCGTCCCGTAGAGGTCCAGCTCCTGCATGGACTGCTGGAGGAAGAGGGGCGGGATGCCGGAGACCTGCCGCCCCTTCTCAGCAGCCACCGAGAGCATGTCCGCCGAGCGGTCCACGCCGATGGTCTCATAGCCCCGCTCCGCCAGGAGACAGGTCATGGTCCCGGTGCCGCAGGCCAGGTCCAGCACGGTGTGGATGGGCTGCCCGCAGCGGGCGAAGTGCTTTTCCAGATAGTCCGCCCAGGCGGCGTGGTCCACGTCGGCGGTGAGGGCGTCGTAGCGGGCGGCCAGGGCTTCATAGCTGCTCATGCGTCCTCCTCTTCATACTGCCTGCGCAGCTCCTTGGCCCGGGGGAGGACCTGCTGGTAGCCGTTGGCGCCATAGTGCAGGGCCCGGTTGACCCGGCTGATGGTGGCGCTGCTGGCTCCGGTCCGCTCCAGGATGTCGTTGTAGATCATCCCGTCGCTAAGCAGGAGGGCCACTTCAAAGCGCTGCTCCATGGCCCGCAGCTCCGCTACGGTGCACAGGTCCTGGAAAAATTCCTTGCACTCCTCCAGGTCCTTCAGGGTCAGGATGCTCTCATAGAGCAGATCGCTCTGCTCCTTGCCGGCCTTTTTTGTCATAGTGGGGGTGACACCTCTTTCTTCGGCCCTCCTTCTGCCGCCGGGCGTGGAGGCAGAGGGGAGGGGCGCTGTTTTCTATTTTACTATGGTGAAGTATGAAAGTAAAGGGTATTTTGGACGGTTTCCCGCTGTTTTCACCGCCGCCGCCCCGGCGCATAGACTGGAAAGGGAGGTGGTCCCTGATGGGAAAGGAGACGACATGGAGCCAGACCCTGGAGCGGGAGGGGGAGCCGGTGCTGGAGCTCTCCATGGTCCTGCCGGCGCCGGAGGAGACGGGCCCTGGCGGCGTGCGGATGGCCCGGTACTACCGCCGCCTGGGGGAGCTCTGGCGGGCGCGCTGGACAGAGCGCCTCTACCCCCGGGCCTGCGCCGCCCTGGAGGAGGCCAGGGCGGGCTCCCGCACCTTCCGGCCCTGGCGGGCCTCCCTCGTCTATAGAACCGCCTGGACGGACGAGGAGCTGGCCAGCCTCTGGGTGGACGCCACGGAGGTCCGGGACAAGGGCCGCCCCCTGACCGTCCGGACCGCCGGGACCTGGCGGCGGGAGACCGGGGACCTGCTGAAGCTGCCGGATGTGCTGCCCGGCCGGAGGGGCTGGCGGCGGCAGGTCCTGGAGGAGGTCCGCCGGCAGATCGGGGCCCGGCTGGCGAGCGGGGAGTCCCTCCTCTACGCCGACGCGGCGGAGCGGGCGGCGGCCCAGTTCTCGCCCCGGCGCTTCTACCTGACAGAGGAGGGGCCGGTCCTCTTTTACCCCATGTACGCCCTGGGCTCCCCCGCGGAGGGCATCCCGGTCTTTGCCCTCACCGGGAAGAAAAATTTCCCGCCAGAAAAAACCTGAAAAAGCCTTAAAATGGAAAATTCTTTCTTGCATCTCGGGGTGAGATGGGATATAATACCTCAGTTCTCGGAACACTAAGGGCCCGCGGAGCGGCGGGCCATGGAAAGCACAGGAGGAATCAAGATGGTCAAAGCGATCGTGGGCGCCAACTGGGGCGACGAGGGCAAGGGAAAGATCACCGACATGTTCGCCGAGCAGTCCGACGTGGTGGTCCGCTTCCAGGGCGGGGCCAACGCCGGGCACACCATCATCTGCGATTACGGGAAGTTCGCCCTGCACCAGCTCCCCTCCGGGGTGTTCTTCCCCCATATCACCAACATCATCGGCAACGGCGTTGCCCTGAACATCCCCAAGTTCCTGGAGGAGCTGGAGCACCTGCGCGCCGGCGGGGTGCCGGAGCCCCACATTTTGATCTCGGAGCGCACCCAGGTGCTGATGTCCTACCACATGCTCCAGGACCAGTACGAGGAGGAGCGGCTGGGGGGCCACGCCTTCGGCTCCACCAAGTCGGGCATCGCCCCCTTCTACTCGGACAAATACGCCAAGCACGGCATCCAGGTCTGTGAGCTCTTTGATGAGAAGCGGCTCATGGAGCGGCTGGAGGCGGTCTGTGAGATCAAGAACGTGCTCTTTGAGCACCTCTACCACAAGCCCAGACTGGACCCCAAGGCCCTCTTTGAGGAGCTGATGGGCTACCGGGACCAGATCGCCCCCCATGTGGGCGACGCCATGCTCTTTGTCAAGGAGGCTCTGGCCCAGGGCAAGGAGGTCCTGCTGGAGGCTCAGCTGGGCTCCATGAAGGACCCCGACTTCGGCATCTATCCCTTCACCACATCCTCCCATACCCTGGCCGGCTTCGGCTGCATGGGGGTAGGGGTGGCCCCCCAGGATATCCAGAGCATCGTGGCGGTCACCAAGGCATACTCCAGCGCCGTGGGGGCGGGCGCCTTTGTCTCTGAGCTCTTCGGAGAGGAGGCGGAGGAGCTCCGTCGCCGGGGTGGCGACGCCGGGGAATACGGCGCCACCACCGGGCGTCCCCGCCGGGTGGGCTGGTTCGACGCCGTGGCCACCCGGTACGGCTGCATGGTCCAGGGGGCCACCGAGGTGGCCCTCACCGCGGTGGACTGCCTGGGCTACCTGGATGAGATCAAGGTCTGCACCGGCTATGAGGTGGACGGGAAGGTGACCCGTGACTTCCCGGTGACGCCCCTGCTGGAGCGGGCCAAGCCGGTCTATACCACCCTGCCGGGCTGGAAGAGCGACATCCGGGGGGAGACCGACTACAGCCGCCTCCCGGCGGAGGCCAAGGGCTATGTGGACTTCCTGGAGCAGGAGATCGGGGTGCCCATCACCCTGGTCTCCACCGGCCCGGGACGCCATGAGATTGCCCACCGCCGCTGAAAAACCATCGTCTGTGGGGCCGCCGCGCCCTGCCTGGCCATCGGCCGGGCGGGGCGCGGCGGTTTTGTTTACAAATTCTTATAGACTTTCCCGGGCAAAGAGGGTAAAATAAAAATCCCATCAAATCGAGAGAAGGAGGGACCCCAGTGCGCTCCATCGACTCCTGGCTGGACCGGTTTGCGTACCGTCATCCCAAGTTTGGCATACCCAATCTGATGTATTTCATCATCGCCGGCAATGTCCTGGTCTTCCTGCTGGATCAGTTCAGCAGCGGTACATTCTCCATTCTGCTGGACTTCTACCCGGGAGCCGTCCTCCAGGGGCAGATCTGGCGGCTGCTGACCTTTATTTTTATCCCGACGACCGACCGGCTCATCTGGTTCATTCTCTCCATGTTTTTCTACGCCTTTTTGGGGCCCTTCATGGAGCGGGAGTGGGGGACGGCCAAATTCACCCTCTTTTACCTCTGCGGCGTCCTGCTAAACATTGTGTTCGGCTTCGTATCCTACTTTCTCAGCGGCCTGGAGGGCTTCCCCATGGCCTCCATGTACTATGTGAACCTCTCCCTCTTCCTGGCTTTTGCCACCCTCTACCCGGACATCCCGCTGCGCTTTTACTTCGTCATCCCCATCCGTGCCAAGTGGCTGGCCCTGCTGTATCTCTTCCTCATGGCCTGGGATGTCATCGGGACCCCCACCGCGCTTCTGCCTCTAATCCTGCCCATACGCCTACCCTCCATCCTGGCCTCTCTGGTGAACTATGTCATTTTCTTCTGGACCTATCTCTCCCCTCTGATTTTCCGGGTGAAGCACCAGACCTCCCGCCAGACCATCAACTTCAAGAAGGCCACCCGGGATGCGAAGAAGGAGAAGGGCTACCTCCACAAGTGCGCGGTCTGCGGCATCACCGACGCCGATGACCCCAACATGGAGTTCCGCTACTGCTCCAAGTGCAACGGCTACTACTGCTACTGCATGAACCACATCAACAACCATGTACACATCCAGTAGAAAAGGAGGCGGTCCTATGACCGAGCGGGAACTGGTGGACAAGGCCATCGCCATGCTGAACCATTCTTATGTGCCCTACTCCAAATTCCCGGTGGGGGCGGCTCTGGAATGCGCCGACGGTACGGTCTTTACCGGCTGCAACGTGGAAAACGCCGCCTACGGCTCCACCATCTGCGCTGAGCGCACCGCCGTGGTGAAGGCGGTGAGCGAGGGACACCGGGACGACTTTGTCCGCATCGCAATCGCCGGAAACTCGGAGGATTACTGCTGGCCCTGCGGCTCCTGCCGCCAGGTGCTCTTCGAGTTCGCACCGGACCTGGAGTGTCTCATCGCCAAAAAGGGTGGAGACTATGTGAAGCTCTCCCTCCGGGAGCTGCTCGCCCACGGCTTTGGGCCCAAGGCCCTGCTCTAGACCGGCGGCCTTCTGCATAAAGCCTCCTCCTTTGGGTTATCCTAACCGCGGGACACCCAAAGTGAGGAGGTTTTTTCCATGATCATCGACAAGATCGCCCTGATCCTGGCCATCATCGGCGGCCTCAACTGGGGCAGCATCGGCATCTTCGGCTTCGATCTGGTGGCCTTTTTGTTCGGCGGGTCGGCCAGCACCGTCAGCCGGGTGGTCTACACCCTGGTGGGCCTGGCCGCTGTCTGGTGTATCTCGCTCCTGTTCCGCGACACCTCCGCCGCCAGGGAGCGGACCTGAGTCCCAGGCCGGACCGCCGCGCTGTGTCCCATCCGACACGGCGCGGCGGTTTTTTCTTCCATTGCAAGAAAGGGGCTTGACAAGAACACCCCCGGGGGGTATGATATAGATACCCCACCCCCGGGGGGTATTAAGGGAACCTTCGCACATAGGAGGGAATCCATTATGATGGCAGATCAGAAAACGGTCCTGCGGCTCCTCAAGACGGCCCGCGGCCAGATGGACGGCATCATCAGGATGGTGGAGGAGGACCGCTACTGCATCGACATCTCCACCCAGGTTATGGCCACGGAGGCCATGCTCAACCGGGCCAACAAGGAGATCCTCACCGCCCACCTCAAGCACTGTGTCAACACGGCCCAGACCCAGGAGGAGCGGGAGCAGAAGATTGACGAGCTGGTGGCCATGCTGGGGAAGATTTTGAAATAGTGGTCCAATGGGACCCACAGAAACGAATTGCGGCTTTAGAAAGTCTGGTGATCCCTTATGAAACAAAAGTTTACTGTGACCGGTATGACCTGTGTTCCCCACGGCATGTTCCATGCCGCGGGGGCCCCTTTGGATGATCACATGCGCGGGCGAAATGAATTCGCCCTTGCGCCAAGGTTTTGCCCACGGCAAAACGCTTGGACGCGCCTGACGGCGCGGGCGCTGGCGCGCCGGGCCGAACAGGCCATGCCTCTGGAGGTGCGCATATGAAACAAAAGTTTACCGTGACCGGCATGACCTGTTCGGCCTGCTCCGCCCATGTGGATAAAGCGGTGCGGAAGCTGGAGGGAGTCAGTGAGGTCAATGTCAACCTTCTGGGCGGCTCCATGACGGTGGAGTACGACCCGGCGGCCGAGACTCCGGAGGACATCATCGCCGCGGTGGACGCCGCCGGTTACGGCTGTGCCCTCCCCCAGAAGGCCGCCCCCGGAAAGCAGGACACCCGGGCCGACGCCGCCCGGCAGATGGAGGAGGAGCTCGCCGGCATGAAGCGCCGCTTCCTCATTTCCCTTTGCTTCCTGGTCCCCCTCTTCTACATTGCCATGGGCCACATGATGGGCTGGCCCCTGCCCCAGCTCCTCCACGACAGCCGGAATGCCCTGGCCTTCGCGTTCATCCAGTTCCTGCTGGTGCTGCCCATCATGTATGTCAACGACAAGTACTACCGGGTGGGCTTCAAGACCCTTCTCCATGGGGCCCCCAACATGGACTCCCTCATCGCCGTGGGCTCCATCGCTGCGGTGGTCTACGGCATCGCGGCCATTTTCCAGATCGGCTACGGCCTGGGCCACGGGGATATGGCCCGGGTGGAGCAGTGGTCCATGGACCTCTACTTCGAGTCGGCGGGGATGATCCTTACCCTCATCACCCTGGGCAAATTCCTGGAGACCCGCTCCAAGGGCAAGACCAGCCAGGCCATCAGCCGCCTGATGGACCTGGCCCCCAAGACGGCCGTCGTCCTCCGGGACGGCCGGGAGGTGGAGCTCCCGGTGGAGGAGGTGGCCGTAGGGGACCTGCTCCTGGTGCGGCCCGGCCAGTCCATCCCGGTGGACGGCGTCGTGGTGGAGGGGGCCTCCGCCGTGGACGAGTCCGCCCTCACCGGAGAATCCCTCCCCGTGGACAAGGGCCCCGGGGACAAGGTGGCGGCGGCCTCCATCAACAAGTCGGGCTCCTTTACCTTCCGGGCCACCCGGGTGGGGGATGACACCACCCTGGCCCAGATGATCGCCCTGGTGGACGAGGCGGCCTCCTCCAAGGCCCCCATCGCCAAGCTGGCCGACAAGGTGGCCGGCGTCTTTGTCCCCGTGGTCATGACCATCGCCGCTGTCACCGCCGTGGTGTGGCTCATCGTCACCGGCGGGGATATCACCCGGGCCCTCACCGCCGGCGTGGCCGTGCTGGTGATCTCCTGCCCCTGCGCCCTGGGGCTGGCCACCCCTGTGGCCATCATGGTAGGCACCGGCAAGGGGGCCGAAAACGGCATTCTCATCAAGTCGGCCGAGGCCCTGGAGACCCTGCACACCATCAAAACCATCGTCCTGGACAAGACGGGCACCGTCACCCAGGGCAAGCCCAGAGTCACCGACCTATACCCCTGCGAGGGCACCACCCCGGAGGAGCTGCTGTGTGTGGCCGCCTCCCTGGAAAAGCCCTCGGAGCACCCCCTGGCCCAGGCCATCGTGGCCGAAGCGGAGGAGCGGGGCATCCCTCTGGTCCCCGCCGAGGGCTTCCAGGCCGTCCACGGCAAGGGGGTCCAGGCCAGCCTCCAGGGTGCCGGATTCCTGGCGGGCAACCGGGCCCTGATGGAGGAGCACGGAGTGGACCTGGGGGCCGAGCGCCTCCTGGCTGACAGTCTGGCCGAAAACGGCAAGACGCCTCTCTACTTTGCCCAGGACGGGAAGCTGATAGGGGTGGTGGCCGTGGCCGATACGGTGAAGCCCACCAGCGCCGCCGCCATCGCCGCCTTCCGGGACATGGGCATCGACGTGGTGATGCTCACCGGAGACAACCGGCGCACCGCCGAGGCCATCGGCCGGGAGCTGGGGGTCACCAATGTCATCGCCGAGGTCCTGCCCCAAGACAAGGAGCGGGTGGTGGCCGGCCTCCAGCAGGAGGGGAAACGGGTGGCCATGGTGGGCGACGGCATCAACGACGCCCCTGCCCTGGCCCGGACCGATGTGGGCATCGCCATCGGTGCCGGCACCGACGTGGCCATCGAGTCGGCCGACATCGTCCTCATGAAGAGCGACCTCATGGACGCCGTCACCGCCGTGGAGCTCTCCAAGGCCACCATCCGCAATGTGAAGGAGAACCTCTTCTGGGCCTTCTGCTACAACACCATCGGCATCCCCCTGGCCGCCGGCGTCTTCTATCCCATTCTGGGCTGGCAGCTCTCCCCCATGTTCGGGGCAGCCGCCATGAGCCTGAGCTCGGTGAGCGTGGTGACCAACGCCCTGCGGCTCAAGCTCTTCAAGCCCAAGCACACCGCCCCGGCGGCCCCGCGGGAGGACGCCCCCGCCTCTGAGGCGCCCCAACTCAGCGTGTCCCATATCCCTCAAAATCAAAATAAAGGAGTGTCCCCTATGGAAAAGAAGATCATGATCGAAGGCATGATGTGCCAGAACTGCGTCAAGCATGTCAGCAACGCCCTCAACGGCCTCCCCGGCGAGACCGCCAACGTGGACCTGGAGGGCAAGTGCGCCACCGTCAGCGGCCCCGCCACCGACGAGGAGCTGAAAAAGGCGGTGGAGGACGCCGGCTATCAGGTGGTCTCCATCCAGTAAAGCGAAATTTTTCCGCATAAGAAAAACGCCCCACATCCGCTGTGCCGCAGTGGATGCGGGGCGTTTTTCTCTTTCGCCGGCGCCGGGACTCTCCCTCTGGAAGATTTCCAGGGCTGCACAGGACTGGCTGGGGCGTCAGGCGGTACCTCTCCTGGCAAAAGCTTTGCCTTGCGAAAAGCATAGAACTTCGCTATGATAATGCCAAAGCCCGGCCCTCCGGTCCTCCGGAGACGGCGCAGAGGCGCCGGGGCCCCCTCCGGGGGCCCGCCGGAAAGTTTGAACACAAAGGAGCATCACCATGCGTAAGATCCCTGCCGCCCTTCTGGCGCTGACCCTGACCGCATCTCTGACCGCCCCCAAGGCGGCCGCCGCCTCCAGCAGCACCCTGCCGGAGCTGGACGGCCACTGGAGCCAGGCCGCCTTCCAGCGGTGGCACGGCTACGGCATCGTGGAGGGGGACGCCCGGGGGATGCGCCCCGATGACGCCATGATGGTCAGCGAGTTCGCCGCCCTCCTGAGCCGGACCATGGGCTACACCGAGACGGTGGAGAACCCCTACGCCGACCTGAAGGGGGATGAGTGGTACGCCCCCTACATCCTCCAGCTCACCGCCGCCGGCATCCTGGAGGGCGACGGTACCAACTGTAACGCCGAGGAGCTCATGAGCCGGGAGCGGGCCACCGTCCTCTTTGCCCGGGCCCTGGGCATCCGGGCCTCCGAGGACCCCGACCTCAGCGGCTTTGTGGACGGCGACACCGCCGCCGCCTGGTCCGTGGGCTACATTGACGCCATGGCCAAGGCCGGCATCATCCAGGGGGTGGGCGACCATACCCTGGCCCTGGGAGATGACATCACCCGGGCCTCTGTGGTCACCATTCTGGACAACGCCGTGGCGGAGTACGCCGCGGAGAAGGACTGCCAGGTCACCGGAGCGGTGGACGGCATCCTGCTGGTGGCCGCCGACGGCGTCACCGTGAAGGACGCCCAGGTCTCCGGCAGCGTCCTGGTCTCCCCCAAGGCCGGGGAGGCGTCCCTGACCCTGGAGGACTCTGAGTTGAAGGGCGACCTGCTGGTGGAGACCAGCGGCAGCGCCGTGACCCTGGCCGACACCAGCGTGGAGGGGGAGGTGGCTCTCTCCGGGGACAAGACAGTCCTGACCCTGGAGGGCAGCGCCAAGGCGGCCCGGGTGGCCGTGGACGGCGCGGAGAATACCGTCACCCTGGGGGCGGATGCCTCTGTGGACACCCTCACCGCCCGGGCCGCCGTGAAGGTGGACAACCAGGGGACCATCGACAAGGCTGAGATCCAGGCCAGCGGCGTGGTGCTGGACGGCAACAAGCCCGGCAGCATCCAGGTCTCTGAGGGCGTGGACGCCCCCACCGACAGCGACGGCCAGGAAGTGGTGGACGGCGTGGAGAACCTCTCCGGCGTGGTGGGTGTCCGCCCTGTGGACCAGGACAGCCCTGAGACCCTGCTGCCTGAAGTGACTGCCAAGGCCACCAAGACCGACGGCGAAGACTTTGTGCGGGTGGCCCTGTCCACCCAGGACATCGTGCCCATCCACCAGAGCGAGGGCGCCGGCAAGGGCGCCTGGGTGGGGGTGGCCTTCCAGGCCCCCCAGGACTATGAGGAGGAGACCTTCCGCTACTCCTTCGGCACCCAGGAGAGCGAGACGGCGGAGCACACCGCTGACCTCACCGAGAATGCCGACATCGGCGAAGGCAAGTATGCCGTCTTCTTTATCAACGCCAGCGCCCTGGAGCCCAAGACCCACATCACCCTCCAGTGGGGGGAGGAGGCCGAGGCCGTCCGGTATGTGGTGGACCTGTCCGGGGTCAAGACCCCCGCTGTGGCCCTGGAGGACGTGACCGTCTCCACCCATGAGCTGCCTGCCGGGGTGGAGTCCACCGCCGAGGGCCTGACCTTTGACGAGAGCACCGCCCTGGTCCAGAACGGCGGCACCGGCGAGCTGACACAGGAGGAGGTCTCCGGCATGGGCGGCGGCGGAGAGTACACCGTCTACTACGCCGTGCCCCAGGCCCTGGGGGAGGAGGATACCCTCCAGTTCGCCAAGATCGCCCGCTCCATCAACGGTGGGGCCTGGAACACCTGGAGCATCTCCAGCCAGACCGGGGCCCAGGACGGCTCCGGCTGGTGGACCAAGGACGAGAGCCACTACTTCTTCAAGTGGGGCGCCGTCTTTGCCCGGCAGCAGGAGGAGGCCTGGCAGATGGTGGACGGCGGCCGCTATGACTATGTCCTCTCCTTCCTGGACGAGGCCGACAATGTGGTGGCCACCTGCACCTTCTCCATCGACCTGAGCGGCTACACCATCGCCGCTGACAGCAGCGAGGGCTGACCGTAAGCTAGGCCAAGGCCCTTCCCATAAAACGCTCCCCCGGGAGGCCCGACCATGCCAGACGCATGGAGGCGGGCTCCCCGGGGGAGCGCCGTTTTTCTGGGGCTTGCTTGAAACTTGGCGAGGTGTCCAGCGGCGAGGGATTTGGGCCACTGGAAAGAGCGGTTCTATGTCGGGCAGACATCCCTCTCAGGCCGCCCAGAAGCGCCAGGCGTTGTAGAGGCTGATGAGGGTGATGATCACCATGAGGCCGATGAAGAGGCGCTCCACCTGACGGTCGTCGATGCGCTTGTTGATCTTGCGGCCGACCATGCCGCCGCTGATCCCGCCCACCACCATGAGGATCAGCCAGCTCCACTGGAAGGGAGGGACCGCTCCGGTGAGGAGGGTGGTGCCCAGGCTGGTGATCTGGGAGATCAGGATGATGTAGAGGCTGTTCTGGGCGGCCACCTTGGTGGACATGGAGAAGAAGTAGTAGAGCACAACCAGGTTGATGGGCCCGCCGCCGATGCCCAGGAAGCTGGAGAGGATGCCCAGCACCAGGCCCACCAGCACACAGACCACAGGATTGGTGATGTGATGGGTGTGGATGCGGCGCTGGTTGAGGGTGTAGCAAATGGTCATCAGGGTCAGGGCGGCCAGGCACAGGGACTGGCAGATGCCCACGCTCTGCTGGGAGAACATGGCGGTGAGGGCGGAAAAGAGGCTCTTACCCACGATGCCGCCTACGGCCCCTCCCAGGGCCAGAGGCGTGCCGGTCTTGAAGTCCACCAGGCTCTCCTTGGCGGCCAGGGCCTTCCCCACGGAGTAGCAGGACATGCTCAGCACCGTGCAGCCGGACAGGAAGCTGATGGTGGACACGCTGGCGATGTTCAGGGCATCCAGGGCGGGCTTGATGATGACCCCTCCCCCGATGCCGCAGATGGCGCCTCCCACCGAGGCAAAGAAGCTGACAAGTAACAAAAAGACCATCATGGTCCATTCCTCCTCCTGCGCCGGTCCGCCGATGGGCCGGCGCGTTTTTTCTCTCTTCGGTCAGCCGTTGACCAGCTTCCAGTACAGCGCCTCCAGCCGGGGATAAGCGTACTCGAAGAACTGGCGGTAGGCCTCGCAGTAATAATTTTTGCCGATGCCGTCCTGGTAATAGTCCCGGTCCCGGCGGCAGCCCCCCCGGCACAGGGGGAGCCAGCGGCAGGCGCGGCACTCCGGGTCCGGGGCCCGGCTGGCCTCCACAAAGCCGATGGCCTCCCGCCGCTGGTCCAGGTCCTGGAAGCTGTCGGTGTTCAGGTTCCCCAGGCGGTAGTCGTCCAGCATGTAGAAGTCGCAGGGGTAGACGCTGCCGTCGGCCTCCACCACATACTGCATCCCGCATACCCCCAGCATCCCGCAGGCCTCCGGGGGCTGGCGGTCGAGCATCAGAAGCAGATTATCAAAGAAACGGTGGTATTTCTTATGCCCTGCCATGGCGTCGGCATACCAGCAGTCGAAGGCCGTGTTGAGGTACTGGCCTAACCGCTGGGGGGTGAGGGACCAGGGGTGGCCTCCCCGGGGCTCTTCCAGGGGGTCCAGGCAGGGGATATACTGCTGGTAGTCCAGGCCGTTCTTGTCATAAAACTGGTAGACCTTCCGAAAGCTCCGGCAGAGGTTCCCCGTGAGGACGGTGAGGACGTTGGTGTCCACGCCGTGCTGCCGGAGGAGCTGGATGGCCCGGAAGACCCGGGTAAAGGTCCCCTTGCCCTGGGCGTCCACCCGGTTGGCATCGTGGAGGTCCTTGGTGCCGTCCAGGGAGACCCCCACCAGAAAGTGGTGCTGGGCCAGGAAGCGGCACCATTCCTCGTCGATGAGCAGGCCGTTAGTCTGGAGGGCGTAGGAGACGGCACAGCCGTGGACGCTCCAGCGCGCGCCCAGCTCCACCGCGTGGCGGAAGAAGTCCAGCCCCGCCAGAGTGGGTTCGCCCCCCTGGAAGCAGATGGTGCAGCTCCCGTCGGCGGCCTCCAGGGCCTTTTTCATCACCTGCTCCAGGGTCTCCAGAGACATGAAGCCGTAGCTGGGGACCGACCGCTTCTGGGTCTCGTCGGCGTAGAAGCAGTACTTGCAGCGCATGTTGCACATACCGCTGGAGGGCTTGAGCATGAGACTCAGGTGGCGCATGGCATCCTCTCCTTTTGACGCTCCGCGGGCCCTTCAGGAGGCCGGGGAGGCCGGCCGCCGGGCGCGGAGCTGGTGTTCGCTTGATTTCGGCCC
>DWWJ01000046.1 GCA_019119795.1 Candidatus Intestinimonas pullistercoris | reverse complement strand
TAGGCGCTGTCCACCCCCCGGACCTGGTCCACATAGGCCCGGGTGGTGGGCTGGTAGTAGGCGATGACCGCCAGCACCTCCAGGGCCGGGGGCGAGAGCCGGGCCGGCTTGCGGCTTTCGAAGGTCTTGCGGATGAGCTCGGCGTGCTCCGGGGCGGAGCAGAGCTGATAGCTGGCATCCAGCCGCACCAGCCGGAGGCCCCGGCGCTCATAGCTGTAGTCGTCCATGAGCTTTTGGGCCACTGCGTCCGCCGTGGCCCGGTCGATCTCCAGTGCCATGCACAGCCGTTCCACTCCCACCGGCTCTCCGGCGGCGAACAGGATGGCCTCCATGGCGGATTCGATTTCCTTCAGGCCCATATGGTGCCTCCCCTGGTCGTTTTAATAGGCATCGGTGGAAAATTCCATCTCCGTCTCCCCTTCTCCGGTGCTGGAGACGGTGCAGTCGGTGTCGGTGCCGGCCAGGCGGATGCGCTTGGCCTTACACAGCTCCAGCACCGCGATGAAGGTGGCCACCACCTCGGAGCGGCTGCGGTTCCCCTGGAACAGGGCACGGAACCGGGTCACGCCGAAGCGCACCAGCCGCTGGAGCAGCTCCGCCGCCTTCTCGGAGACCGGGTAGGGCTCCCGGCCCACAATGCCCTCGAAGGCGCTCATGGGCGGGGGGAGCTGGTCCCCCATCCGCTCCCGCACCGCCGCCATGGCCCGGCGGAGGTCCTCCTTGTCATGGACATAGCGGTAGACCTTATTGACCGGCAGCGGCTCCGGGCCTTTGGTGAGGTAGTCCCGGCCCAGTTCAAAGCGCCGGTCCAGCTCCGGCACCACCGACTTGATCTTCAAATAGTTCTCATGGCGCTGGTGGGCCTCCAGGGAGGCGATGAGCTGTTCCATCTCAGAGAGGGCCTCTTCGTCGTGGATAGAGAGGAGCATCCGGGACTTGATGAAGACCAGCTGGGCGGCCATAGCCACAAAGTCGCTGGCCACCTCCAGGTCCAGGCGCTTGCGCTGTTCCATCCAGGCCAGATACTGGTCCAGGATGACCGAGATCTGGATGTCCTGGATCTCCATCTTGTTCTTGCTCAGCAGGGCCAGGATCAGATCCAGGGGCCCGGTGAAGTCCTCCAGGTCCTCCGAGCGGGCCTTCACCACTTTTTCCAGATGATAGATGGGGGCGTCCACCCGCTCACCTCTTCCTCTCGTATTTGGTCAGGTCAGCAGAAAATAAGGCCAGGCGGCTCCCTGAAGGAGCAGGTCCAGCACCCAGTTCCGGGCGGCGGAGAGGGGGGCGTCCAGCAGGCCGGACCACAGCAGGAGCATCAGCAAAATGGTCCCCCAGAACTCGTAGCGCATCAGGGTATAATAGGCCCGGTCCGGCAGAAAGACGGCCAGCACTTTGGAGCCGTCCAGGGGCGGAAAGGGGATCAGATTGAAAATGCCAAGGCCAATGCTGAGCACGGCCACGGTGCCGCAGAAATTCACAACGCCAAGGAGCACCGTCAGACCGGAGCGGTAATAGACCCCCAGCAGCAGGGCTCGGACCACCAGGGCCAGGTAGGCCAGCGCCAGGTTGGAGACCGGCCCCGCCAGGGCGGTGAGGGCCATGCCGGACTTGGGATGCTTGAAATACCGCATGTCCACCGGCACGGGCCTTGCCCAGCCGAAGCCCGCCACCAGCATCATCAGGGTACCCACCAGGTCCAGATGCCGCAGGGGGTTGAGAGACAGCCGGTGCTGGCGCTTGGCGGTGGGGTCCCCCAGAGCGTAAGCCGCCAGCCCATGGCAGGTCTCATGTACGGTCAGACAGAGGAGCACTGCCGCCACGGTCAGCAGCAGGCTCACAAGGCCCGCCCAGTCCATATGTCGCGCGAAATCGGAAAAGGAACCCACTTGGACGGTCCTCCTTCCAGTGATGGTCTCAGCGAGGCGGGAGCAGCTTGTCCCGGAGGGCGTCCAGCTCCGCCTCGGAGATGCCGACCGCCCGCAGATAGTCCGGAACAGAGCCGTAGCTCTCCTCCAGCAGGTCCAGGCATCCGTCCAGATAGTCGCTCTTGGAGGCCCCGGCAAAGGGGGCCAGATCGGGCACCACCGTCCTGATGCGCCGGATGATGTCCGCCAGATAGGTCTCGGAGACCTGGTAATCCGCCAGGATATCCGCCCGGCTCACTCCGGCCAGGCTCAGCAGAAGGGCCGAGAGCAGGCCGGTGCGGTCCTTCCCCGCCGTGCAGTGGAAGAGCACGCCGCCCGGGGCGGCTGCCACAGCTGATACGGCCGTCCGGACCAGGTCACCCCGGCTCAGGAGGTCGAAATAGCCCCGGGCCACGTCATCGGCCAGGTTGGGCATGGCCTCCCCCTCCAAAAGGGGGCAGTTCCTGTAGTGGAAGCCCGGTACAGTGGAGAGCTGGTCCGGCTTCCGCTCCACCTCCGCCGGTGTCCGCAGGTCGATGACCGTGGTGATGTCCCGGTCCAGCAGCCACTCGATATCCGGCTCCTCCAGGCCCAGGGGATTGTCTCCCCTGAGAAAACGCTCCCAGGCCGTGATCCGGCCATTGGCCCCCGGATAGCCGCCCAGGTCCCGTAAATTGTTCATCCGTCCCAGGGGGATATGGCGCAGCATGGGCCGCCCTCCCTTCGCTTTGCTGAAAGCCAGCAGATCGTATTATAGCAGTTTTTCCCGCCGGAGACAAGGCGGCTCAGACAATACGGCTGCGCAGAACGCCGATGCCCTCCAGCTCCACCTCCACGGTGTCCCCGGGCTTCATGGGCCCGATCCCGGCAGGGGTCCCGGTGGAGACCACGTCTCCGGGCTCCAGGGTCATGGAGGCGGTGATGAAGGCCAGCATCTCCGGAATCTTGGTCATAAATAAGGATGTCCGGGAGGACTGAACAATCTCCCCGTTCAGCCGGGTCTCCAGCTTCAGGTCGGTGGGGTCCACCTCGTCGGTGACCACCGGGCCCACCGGGGCGAAGCCGTCCATGCACTTGCCCCGGGTCCACTGGCCGTCTCCCTTCTGGATGTCCCGGGCCGTCACGTCATTGAGGCAGGTAAAGCCCAGGATGTAGGACCACGCCTCCTCCGGTTTCACGTCCTTGGCCCGCTTTTTGAGGACAAGGGCCAGCTCTCCCTCATAGTCCAGCCGGCCCACAAAATCCGGGGCGTGGACCTCCCCCTCCGGGTCATTGACGCAGTTGGGCGTCTTGATAAAGAGGATGGGCTTCTCGGGCACTCCCTCCCCCATCTCCATGGCGTGGTCATAGTAGTTTTTGCCCACGCAGACGATTTTCGTGGGCTCACAGGGGGCCAGAAGGCGACAGTTCTCCACCTTCCAGGTCTTTCCGTCGTAGTATTCCGTCTCCCCGGCGTAGGGCGGATATTTCAGGGTGTGGATCACGTCCCCGTCCAAGACGCCCCAGCGGACCCGGCCCAGCCGCTCCGCACGTACATATTTCATCGCAATTCCTCCCCCAGATGCGCCGCCAGCTCTCCCAGGAGTTCCGGCCGGCCTGTCCCCTTCTCCGCTGAAAAGGGGATCAGCTTGACAGAATCGTCGATCTCAAGGGTCTCCCGGATGCGCTGGAGATTCGGCTCGATCTCACTCTTTTTCAGCTTGTCCAGTTTGTTGGCCACCACGACGAAGGGCCGGCCGGTGGCCTTGAACCACTCCCCCATGGTGCAGTCGTCCGCCGTGGGCTTGTGGCGGGCATCCACCAGCATACAGCCCAGGCTCATGAGGGTGGGGTCGTCAAACCAGCTCTGAATGAGCCGGCCCCAGCGGGCCTTCTCCGCCTGGGATACCTTGGCATAGCCGTAGCCGGGCAGGTCCACCAGATAGAATTTCCCGTCGATGCGGAAGTAGTTGATGTGGGTGGTCTTCCCGGGGGAATTGCCCACCCGGGCAAAGTTTTTCCGGTTCAGAAGCCGGTTGATGACCGAGGACTTTCCCACGTTGGAGCGCCCGGAAAAGACCACCTGGGGCAGGCCGTCCCGGGGAAAATCCTCCTTCTTGGCCGCGGAGCGCAGAAACTCCGCCTTTTGCAGGTTGATCATAGGGACCTCCCTACTGCTTCAGGTTCAGGGACGGCTCCACGCCCTGGGCCTTTTCCGAGAGCGTGTCCAGTCCCGGCTGGGGCTGGAGGCAGTTGGCCTCCAGTGCGGCGGCCAGGACCTGGTCCACCTGGCTGGCCGGCACGAAGTGGAGAGCGCTCCGGACCGTCTGGTCGATCTCCTCCAGGTCGCTGACGTTCTCCTCCGGGAGGATCACCGTCCGGATGCCATTGCGCAGGGCGGCCATGGTCTTCTCCCGCAGGCCGCCAATGGGCAGCACCCGGCCACGTAAAGTGACTTCCCCTGTCATGGCTACATCCTGCCGCACCGGGGTATTCGTCAGGGCCGAGACCATGGCGGTGGTGATGGTGACACCCGCGGAGGGGCCGTCCTTGGGCACCGCTCCCTCCGGGAAGTGGACGTGGATGTCTTTGGTCTTGTAAAAATCGGCCTCGATCCCCAGCTGCTGGGCCCGGCTGCGGATATAGCTCAGGGCGGCATGGGCGGACTCCTTCATCACATCGCCCAGGTTGCCGGTGAGCTCCACTTTTCCGCTGCCCGGCACCACATTGACCTCCACTTGAAGGATCTCGCCGCCCACCTGGGTCCAGGCCAGGCCATTGACCACGCCCACCTGGCTGCCGGCCTCCCGGCGCTCCGGGTGGAATTTGCGGACGCCCAGGAGCTCTTCCACCGTATCTCCTGTTAAGGAAATCTGCTTGCTCTCTCCAGAAACAAGGCGCATAGCGGCCTTACGGCATAGGGCGGCCAGCTCCCGCTCCAGGACCCGGACGCCAGACTCCCGGGTATAGCCGGTGATGACCTCCCGGATGGCGTCGTCGGTGAGCTTGAGCTGGGACTTCTTCAGGCCGTGGCGCTTGCGCTCCTTGGGCAGCAGATAGTTTTTGGCGATCTGGAGCTTTTCCTCATCGGTATAGCTGGAGAGTTCAATGACCTCCATCCGGTCCAGCAGGGGCCGTGGAATAGTGCTGGTGGTGTTGGCGGTGGTGATGAACAGGACCTCGGAGAGGTCGTAGGGCAGCTCCAGGAAGTTGTCCCGGAAGGTGGTGTTCTGCTCCCCGTCCAGCACCTCCAGCAGGGCGGAGGCCGGGTCCCCATGGATGTCGGAGGCCAGCTTGTCTACCTCGTCCAGCAGCAGGAGCGGATTGGAGCTCCCCGCCCGGCGGATGCCCTCAATGATACGGCCGGGCATGGCCCCCACATAGGTCTTCCGGTGGCCCCGGATCTCGGCCTCGTCGTGGACGCCGCCCAGGGAGATGCGGGCGAGCTTCCGCCCGGTAGCCCTGGCCACCGACATGGCGATGGAGGTCTTGCCCACTCCCGGCGGGCCCACCAGACAGAGGACCTGTCCCTTGAGCCCGGGGGCCAGCTGCTTGACAGCCAGGAATTCCAGAATGCGCTCCTTCACCTTCTCCAGGCCGAAGTGGTCGGCGTCCAGCACCTTCCGGGCGGCCGCCACGTCGATCCGCTCCTTGGTTTTTTTGTTCCAGGGCAGGTCCAGGCAGACATCTAGATAGTTCCGGATCACGGTGGCCTCAGCCGAGCCGAAGGGCTGCTTTGCCAGGCGGTCCAGCTCCTTTCGGAGCTTTTCCTCGGCTTCCTTGGGCAGCTTGGCCTTGGCGATCTTCTGCCGGTACTCCTCCAGCTCGCTGTCGCCCCCCTCGCTCTCCCCCAGCTCCCGCTGGATGACCTTGAGCTGTTCCCGGAGGAAGTAATCCCTCTGGTTGCTGGTGAGCTGCTCCCGGACCTTGGACTGCATCTCGTGCTCCAGCTCCAGGATGGCCACCTCCCGGCTCAGGGCGTGGGAGAGCTTTTCCAGCCGGCGGACCGGCCGCAGCTCCTCCAGAATGGCCTGCTTATCCGAGGCCCGCATGGCGATGTTCTGGGCGATATAGTCGGCGATATAGCCGGGGTCCTCGCTGGCCAGCACGCTGATGAGCACGTCCCCCGTCATCCGGGGAGAGAGCTCGGCATAGGTCTCAAAGAGCTCGTAGGCGCTGCGGATCAGGGCCTCGGTCCGAGGGGTATTCCGGCTGTGCTCCGGGACCTCCAGCACCTCCACCTCCCCCTGGAGAAAAGGTGTGGTCTGTCCCAGGCTGAGGAGCCGGCCCCGGGAGCTGCCTTCTACCATGACCCGGACGTTATCTCCGGGCAGGCGCAGGATCTGCTTGACATTGGAGACCGTACCGATCTCGTAGAGGTCCTCCA
Organism: Candidatus Intestinimonas pullistercoris; assembly: GCA_019119795.1. Classification (GTDB taxonomy): domain Bacteria; phylum Bacillota; class Clostridia; order Oscillospirales; family Oscillospiraceae; genus Intestinimonas; species Intestinimonas pullistercoris. Next base: position 24,887 of record DWWJ01000046.1, on the reverse strand, counting down.
GACCGGGCTCCTCCACGGCAAGGTCCCGCTGGGCAACCAAAAAAATGGGCAGGCCCTCTGTCATGGCATGATCCAGGGCCTTGATGGAGGTCCCCCGGCCCACGTCAAAGTGGAGCAGCATATTGGGAAAGATGGTCAGGCCCCGGAGGGCCAGTACCGGCATGGTGGTGACGGTATTGGGTTCTGGCGTCATGTGATCACATCCTTGTGGTAAAAAGCAGGGCGGGAGACGCCCCCGCCCTGCTGCAAATTAAGAAACGTTGCTCTGGGTCCGCAGACCGCCGTGCTCTGCCCGGAGAGACGCGCCGCCCAGGCGGGGCCGGGCAGGCCGGTCGGGGTCCCGGAGAATCTCCGGTTGGGCGCGCTGGGCGACGCACTCCGGCGTGATGACCACCTTGGCGATGGTCCCGTCAGAGGGCACATCGTACATGACCTTGGTCATGACCTCCTCCAGCACGGCCCGGAGGCCGCGGGCGCCGATGCCCCGGTCGATGGCCTTCTCCGCCACGGCGGAAAGGGCCTCGGGCTGGAACTCCAGGTCCACCCCGTCGTACTCCAACAGCTTTTGATACTGCTTCACCAGAGCGTTTTTGGGCTCAGTGAGGATCCGCACCAGCTGCTCCTTGCCCAGGGACTGGAGCGCGGTGATGACAGGCAGACGGCCCACCAACTCCGGAATAATGCCGAATTTCAGCAGGTCATGGGGCTGGATCTCCTTGAGGATCGCTGACACGTCCCGCTTCTTCCGGCTCTCAATCTCAGCGCCGAAGCCAATGGCCTTCTTGTCCAGGCGCTGCTCGATGATCTTCTCAATGCCGTCGAAGGCGCCGCCGCAGATAAAGAGGATGTTCTTGGTGTCGATCTGGATGAATTCCTGGTGGGGGTGCTTCCGCCCGCCCTGAGGCGGGACGTTGGCCACCGTGCCCTCCAGGATCTTCAGCAGGGCCTGCTGGACACCCTCACCGGACACATCCCGGGTGATGGAGGTGTTCTCGCTCTTCCGGGCGATCTTGTCGATCTCATCCACATAGATGATGCCCCGCTGGGCCAGCTCGATGTCGTAGTCGGCAGCCTGGACCAGGCGCAGGAGGATGTTCTCCACGTCGTCGCCCACGTAGCCGGCCTCTGTGAGGGTGGTGGCGTCGGCGATGGCAAAGGGCACCTTCAGGATACGGGCCAGGGTCTGGGCAAAGAGGGTCTTGCCGCAGCCGGTGGGGCCCATGAGCAGGATATTGCTCTTCTGGAGCTCCACATCCTCCCCGCCGCCGAAGTAGATGCGCTTATAGTGGTTGTAGACGGCCACAGAGAGGGCCACCTTGGCGTCGTCCTGGCCGATGATATACTGGTCCAGGATGTCCCGGATCTCTCTGGGCGTTGGGATGACATCGGGGACGTCGATGCGCTCCTCCTCGATGTCGGTCCCGGCGTCCTCCAGGATGCTCATGCAGAGCTGGACGCACTCGTTGCAGATATAGGCGCCCGGCCCCGCGATAATGCGGGAGACCTGCTCCTGGTGCTTGCCGCAGAAGGAGCAGCGCACAGAGCGCTTATCATCGTTTTTAGGCATGGGTTTCACCTCAAAATCGGGCGGCAGAGCCGTCCAGGGCTTGCTGGCATGGCGGGCATGCCGCAGATATAGCGCGGGGGCGGAGCCGCGCCCCCGCGCCGCAGCGTTGTTATTTCCGGACGATGACCTTGTCGATCAGACCGTACTCCACCGCCTCATCAGCGGACATGAAGTTGTCCCGCTCACAGTCGGCGGTGACGACTTCGATGGGCTTTCCGGTGTTTTCGGACAAAATCTTGTTCATCCGCTTCTTGATGATCTCCAGCCGCTTGAGATGGATGGCCATGTCGGTGATCTGACCCTGGGTGCCGGCAGAGGGCTGGTGGATCATGATCTCCGCATTGGGCAGGGCAAAGCGCTTCCCCTTGGCCCCGGAGGAGAGGAGGAAGGCGCCCATGCTGGCAGCCATGCCGATGCAGATGGTGGACACGTCGCATTTCACATACTGCATGGTATCATAGATGGCCATGCCGTCGGTGACGGAGCCTCCAGGACTGTTGATGTAGAACTGGATGTCCTTGTCCGGGTCCTGGGCCTCCAGGTAGAGGAGCTGGGCCACCACCAGACTGGCGGTGGTGGCGTTCACCTCCTCACCCAGAAAGACAATGCGGTCATTGAGCAGACGAGAAAAGATGTCATAGGACCGCTCACCGCGGTTGGTCTGTTCCACAACATAGGGTACGAGGCTGGATTGGATCATGATGGTAACTTCTCCTTTTTCGCTTACAGACAGTGGTACTCAACAGTATGCCCGCCGGGAGGAAGCTTATTCCTGTTCAGAAGCGGTCTCCGCAGGAGTGGGGGTCCCCTTCCGGCTGCGGGTGGCCCGCTTCTTGGGCGCCTCTTCCGCGGGAGCCTCTCCCTCCTCGGTCTTCTCCGCCTTCTTAGCGGCGGTCTTCTTGGGCTTTTCAGCCTTGGCCTCGGCCTTCACCAGCTCCAGGGCCTTCCGGCGCAGGAGGGTAGTCTTGACATCATCGGCAGGGGCGGCGGCCTTCACCTGGTCCACCTCCATGCTGTACTGCTCGGCCATGGACTTGTACTCGGCCTCCAGCTCCTCGTCGGTGACAGCCATGTTCTCGGCGGCAGCCACGGCGTCCAGCGCCATCTCATACTTGATCTGACGCTCGGCAGCGCCCCGGCCCTGCTCCCGCATGGACTCCAGGGTCTGGCCGGTCATCTGGAGGTACTGCTGGAAGGGGATGCCCTGGCGCTCAAAGCGCTCGGCGTAGTCCTGGATCACCTGGTCGGCCCGGAAGTCCACCATGGCCTGGGGCAGCTCCACCTCCAGATTCTCAATGAGCGCGTCCATAACCGCGTCCTCAAAGGCGTGCTCGGCGGCGTGCTCACGGCGCTCCTTCAGCTTCTCGCCCAGGTCCTTCTTGAACTCCTCCAGGGTGTCGAAATCGGACACGTCCTTGGCAAACTCGTCATCCAGGACAGGGGGCTGGGGCTCCTTGACCTCGTGGACCTTGATCTTGAAGACCACGGGCTTGCCGGCCAGCTCAGGGGTGTAGTCCTCGGGGAAGGTCACGTCCAGGTCCTTCTCGTCGCCGGGCTTCAGGCCGACCACGCCCTCCTCGAAGCCGGGGATAAAGGAGTGAGAGCCCAGCTCCAGGGCATAGTTCTCCCCCTTGCCGCCCTCAAAGGGAACGCCGTTGTCAAAGCCCTCGAAGTCGATGAGGACAGTGTCCCCCTCCTTGGCCTCCCGCTCCACGTTCACCAGGCGGGTGGCACGCTGGATATAGGGCTTGAGCTCGTTCTCCACGTCCTCGTCGGTGATCTTGACCTCCTCTTTGGAGGCGGAGAGGCCCTTGTAGGTGCCAATCTTATACTCAGGCCGCACGGTGACCAGGGCCTTAAAAGTAAATCCGTTCTTGCCGGCCTCCACGACCTCTACCTTGGGATAGGCCACGGGGTCCAGGCCCTCCTGCTCTACGGCCTGGGCATAGGCGGCAGGATAGAGCTCGTCGATGGCGTCTTCATAGAACACGCCGGAGCCGTACATGCCCTCGATGATCTTGCGGGGGGCATGCCCCTTCCGGAAGCCGGGAACAGAGATGTTTTTCCGATTTTTCCGGTAGACCTTGTCCACCGCGGCCTCAAACTCCTCGGCGCCCACTTCGATGACCAGCTCAACGGCGCTGTTCTCTTGTTTCTCTTTACTCTTGACGTTCATCTACTTACTTCCTCCTGAATGTGTGATGCGGTATTGCCAGAATCTTGTTTATCTTAAATGCGTACGGAATAAAACCGAAAGCCTTGAAAGCCGAGGCTTTCAAGGGCCATTGGCTTTGTTCCGGTGCAAGGGTCTTAGGCTGAAATAGCTCAAAATCCCTGCACTTGCTACAGTGGCATGGGTATGTCACCATAGGCGACGCATTGCAGCAATGGCCGAATTCTTCCCACAAACGCCGAAATCAGTGCTTGTGGGAAAAATCGCGCGGCTATGCCGCACGAATCAACCGCTTTGCGGTTGATTCAGCAGACATTATCTTATCAGATGGCGCGAAAGAATTCCACTCTTTTTTGCAAAAAAGAAAAAATTTAAGGAAGTACCTTCCGCGGGGTGAACCGGAGATAGTCGGCAGACACCAGGTGGTAGGCCACCTTTCCCCGCTGCCCCTCCACCGCCAGGCGGTGGCTCCCGCCGTGGAGGTGGCCGTAGTAGCAGTCCTGCACACCGTAGCGCTCCAGCAGCTCGATGATCTCCGGACAGGTGTAGCCCTGATAGCAGGGCGGATAGTGCAGGAAGCAGAGCTTAGGGTGGTCTCCCGCCGCCTTCAGAGAGGCCTCCAGGCGAATGAGCTCTCGGCGGAAGACTTTTTCATTATGCCCCTGCTGGTCCTCCTCATAAAACCACCCCCGGGTCCCGCACAGGGCGGTCTCCCCATAAAAATGGCAGTTGTTGTGGAGGAGCTCCAGGGTCCGGAAGCCATGCTCCGCAAAAAAGCGGGTCATCTTGGCCGCCGTGGTCCACCAGTAGTCGTGGTTCCCCTTGAGCAACAGCTTCCGCTTCCCGGGCAGGGCGTCCAGAAAGGCGAAGTCCTTCTCGGCCTGCTCCAGGCTCATGCCCCAGGAGATATCCCCGCAGAGCACCACTGTGTCCTCCTCCCCCACCACCTGGAAGCCGGCGGTCAGCTTGTCCACATAGCCGGTCCAGGCGCCGCCGAACACGTCCATGGGCTTGTCCGCCCCCAGGGAGAGATGGGGGTCTCCGATCGCGAAGAGGGCCAAATCATCACCTCACTGCCTCTGAGCCCTATATATTATGTAAGAGCACCAGGGACCTTATTTCAAAATCTCCAGCACCTGGTCGGCCATGTGGGCCTTGTCCGTCACCTGATCAAAGCGGACGGCCTTCCCTTTCAGTGCCTCCAGGGGCGCCGGAGCGGGTACGCCGGTGACCTGGGAGAGCTGATCGATGATCCCCAGCCCCTGGGCCAGCTCCGTGACGCCCAGGGCTCCCAGCACATTGTCACAGAACTTGAAGGGGCTGGCGGTAGAGACCACCAGGGAGGGCGTCTGATCTCCGGTCTCAGCCCGGTACTGCTCCAACACATGGAAGGCCACCGCCGTGTGGGTGTCGATCAGATAGTTGTGGCTCTTCCACATCTTGGCGATCATGGCCTGAGTCTCCTGGTCACCGCAGAAGCCGGCGGCAAAGGTCCGGTCCAGACGCTTCTTCACCTTTTCGCTGACCTCATAGCGCCCCTCTGCCGCCAGGGCGTCCATGTAGCCCTTCACTGCCTCGTCATCCCGCTCCGTGAACTCAAAGAGCAGCCGCTCCAGGTTGGAGGAGATCAGGATGTCCATGGAGGGGGACATGGTGTTGTAGAAGGGCCGGTTTCGGTCGTAGACCCCCGTCTTGATAAAGTCGGTGAGGACGTTGTTCTGGTTGGAGGCGCAGATCAGCCGGTTCACCGGCACCCCCATCTGCTTGGCATAGTAAGCGGAGAGGATGTTGCCAAAGTTGCCCGTGGGTACGCAGATGTTGATGGGGTCCCCCTTCTGGAGGCGGCCCTCCCGGAGCAGGTCGCAGTAGGCCGAGACGTAGTAGACGATCTGGGGCAGGATGCGCCCCCAGTTGATGGAGTTGGCCGAGGAGAAGAAGAAGCCGCGGCCTGCCAGGGTCTCCCGGAGCTCCGGGTCGGAGAAGAGCTTCTTCACACCGGTCTGGGCGTCGTCGAAGTTGCCCTCCACGGCGCAGACCGCCACATTCTCGCCCTCCTGGGTCCGCATCTGGAGCTTCTGGATATCCGAAACGCCGTCCTTGGGGTAGAAGACCAGGATGCGGGTCTTATCCACGTCCCGGAAGCCCTCCAGGGCGGCCTTCCCGGTATCCCCCGAGGTGGCCACCAGGATACAGACCGTCTTCTGCTCCTCGTTCTTCACCAGCGCCGCCGAGAGGAGGTGGGGCAGCATCTGAAGGGCCATGTCCTTGAAGGCACAGGTGGGTCCGTGCCACAGCTCCAGGCAGTAAGTGCTCTCATCCACCTGACGGACCGGGGCCACATCCTTCACATCGAACTTGTCCTTTCCGTAGGCCTTGGAGGCGAAGGAGGAGAGCTCGGACGCCGTGAAATCGTCCAGATAGGAGCCCATCACAAAGACAGCCCGCTGCTGGTAGGACATATCGGTCATGGTGCTCAGGCCATTGGGAGACAGCTTGGGCAGCACCTCCGGCGTCAGCAGGCCGCCGTCCGAAGCCAGGCCCTGCGCGATGGCCTGGGCCGCGCTGCACTTCTGATTTTTGTTCCTCGTGCTTACATACTGCATACTTCGTTCACAACCCTTGTCAAATTGGTCTGAAAGCGTCCGTTCTGAGAGCCTTCTCTCCTCCTACGCCGCAGGAAAAGCATAGGGCGGCCTGTCCTCTCCCCGGGCTGCTGCCCTGGCAGCGCGCCGCTTTGGAAAGAGCTCCCCATTCTTATCTATTATGACAGTAAATCACCCTCCGGTCAAGTTTCTTTGACCCCAAAAAATCGACAGAATGACAGGCGCTATAACGGCCTGCTCCTATTGGAATGCGTTCGGGATGTAGCAGATCTCCGGGTGGGCCGTATCCAGCCCCTGGGGAGCGTAGACCTCTGCCACATCAAACCGCGGCTGGAGCTCTGTAGGGTGTTCTGCCAGGTACATTTGCGCCGTGGTACGCAGCTTTTCCTGCTTCCGCCTGTCCACCGCTTCCCGGGCCAGGGCAAAGGCCGTGCTCTTCCGCAGCTTCACCTCTGTAAAGATTAAATACTTGCCGTTTTCTGCGATCAGGTCGATCTCTCCAAAACGGCAGTGCCAGCCGGCCGCTATGACCCGCCAGCCGCGCTCCCGCAGCCAGTCTGCCACCAGGGCTTCGCCCCAGCGGCCCAGAAGCCTCCGGTCTCCCCCGCTGCTTCCGGCGGTCCCGCCCATCATGCCTGCCCCTCCTGCTGGTAGAACTTTTTGAGAAAGCTCTTCCGGTGAATGGGCGAGGGGCCGTATTGCCGGAGCAGTTCATAGTGCCGCTTAGTGGGATAACCCTTGTGGCGCTCAAACTCATACTGGGGATACTGCCTGGCCATCTCCTCCATATAGCGGTCCCGGCTGACCTTGGCCAGAATGGAGGCCGCCGCGATATTGGCGCTGACGCTGTCTCCCTTCACCACAGCAATGTGTGGACAGGGGATTCCCTTGTCACGGTTTCCATCAATCAGCGCAAACTGAGGCTGGGGCGTCAGGGCCTGAATGGCCCGGTCCATGGCCAGGAGGCGGGCATTGAGAATGTTGATCTCGTCGATGGTGGCCGCATCCACAGAGGCCACGGCCCAGGCCACCGCCTGCTCCCGGATCAGGTCAAACAGCCGGTCCCGGTTTTTGGGGCTCACCTGCTTGGAGTCGTTCAGCCCCTCGGGCGTCAACTCGAAGGGCAGGATCACCGCGGCGGCGTAGACATCCCCGGCCAGGGGGCCGGCTCCGGCCTCGTCGGCCCCGCAGATCAGCTCCAGCCCCTGCGCCCGGTATTGGCGCTCCAGGCGCCAGAGGTCATGTGGTTCCATCCAGCTCCATCCCTTCCGGCGCCTCAAGGGTAAAGCGTCCTAGCCTGCCGCCCCGAAATTCATCCAGAAGCACGCGGGCCATCCGGTTCAGGTCCACCTCGCCGCCGGAGATCAGGAAGCCCCGCTTCCGCCCGGCGCTCTCCAGGAGCTCCCAGCCGGGCATCTCGGGCTCGGGCGTGATCTTATATCGCTCAGAGAGGGCTTGGGGATAGCGCTGGGCCAGCAGCTCCATCAGGGAGCAGCCCAGCTCCTCCACATCCATAATGTCATCCTTGATGGCTCCGGTATAGGCCAGCTTCCGGCCCACCTCCTGATCCTCGAACTTGGGCCAGAGGATGCCGGGGGTATCCAGCAGGTCCATGCCGGCGTCCACTGCCACCCACTGCTTGCCACGGGTGACGCCGGGCCGGTCCTGGGCCTTGGCAGACTTCCGGCGGGCCACCTTATTGATAAACGTGGACTTCCCCACATTGGGGACTCCCACCACCATGACCCGCACCGGACGGCCTACCTGACCCTTTTCCCGCCAGCGGGCGATCTGCTCCCGCAGAGCCTCCCGCACCGCTCCGGAAAACTGGGATACGCCCCCTCCGTTTTTGCTGTCGGTCTCCAGAACTGCGTAGCCCTGGGCCCGGAACCATTCGGCCCACCGCCGGGTCAAGGCCGGGTCGGCCTGATCCGCGCGGTTGAGCACAATGAGCCGGGGCTTGGCCCCCACCAGCTCGTCAATATCCGGATTCCGGCTGGAGAGGGGGATGCGGGCGTCGATGACCTCGGCTACCAGGTCCACCAGCTTCAGGTCGGACTCGATCATCCGCCGGGTCTTGGTCATGTGGCCGGGATACCACTGGATATTCACGTTGACCACCCACTTTCTGATCTGTATGTCGGGCAGAGCCCAAGGGAGGAATTCCCACCGCTCCAATAGAGCATATTATACACAATATCTTGTGGCTTGAAAAGCCCTTCCCTCTATTTTTCGGCGGAAAAACAAAAAAGGGGCGGATAGCCGCCCCTTTTCTGTCGGTGTTTCTTACAGCTTCTCTTTGATCTTGGCGCTCTTGCCCACGCGGTCGCGCAGGTAGTAGAGCTTGGCCCGGCGCACCTTACCGGAGCGGACGGTCTCGATCTTCTCGATGACGGGAGAGTGCACGGGGAACACCTTCTCCACGCCCACGCCGTAGGAGACGCGGCGGACGGTAAAGGTCTCGGCGATCCCGCCGTGCTTCTTGGCGATGACGGTGCCCTCGAAGACCTGGATACGCTCGCGGTTGCCTTCCTTGACCCGGATGTGTACCCGAACGGTGTCGCCCACTTCCACCTTGGGGGGCTCGGCCTTCAGATACTTCTCATTGAAGCTCTGCATCAGATCCATATTGTTTTCCTCCTGTTGATAGGCGTTCGTGCCGGCTTTTCCGCCCTGTTCCCCGTTGGGAAGCCGGGGCACCGCAGAGGACCGCCCTTTTTCAGACCAAGTTATGATACCACAAAAGCAGCATGGATGCAAGCATTTTTCACCAGGATATTTTCCTTTTTTCCTCTGGACGGGCCAGCCCTACCAACAGCCAGCCCCCCATCAGCAGCAGGGCCGGGCTCCCACCCTGCCGCAGCAGGGCCGTCCCCGCGGCCAGCACTAGGCTGGCCAGGGCCAGAGAGCAGCACCAGACCACCCGTTCCGCGGAGGCGGGTGGCAGAAATCCCGACAGGATCAACAGGAAGGCCCGTCCCCCGTCCAGCGGATAGACCGGCAGTAGGTTGAAGCTGCCCAGGGACAGGCTCAGGCCGGACAGAAGGTAGAGGGGCTCCCACCGCTCCCCCAGCCGGGCGGCGGCCAGGGCCAGCAGCAAATTCGCAGCCGGCCCCGCCAGAATGGCCCCCAGCTCTCCGGCGTAGGTCAGGTCCCGGCGGCGGTCCAATGTCATTTCGGCCCCGGTGACGGTCAGCCGCAGCCGCCGGAGACGCCCGCCCTGGAGCCGGACCGCGGCGTAATGCCCCAGCTCGTGGAGGGCCGCCGCCAAAGCCGCCCAGGGCAGGACTCCCGCCTCGTCCAGATAAAACAGCCCGGCGGCCAGCAGCAGGAAGCCTCCGCTGCAGGACACCCTCCCCCACCGCAGCACAGGCTACTCCGACTCCAGGACCGTGATGTAGTCGAGGGGGTCCACCAGGACGCCGTCCACCCGGAGCTCAAAGTGGAGGTGGGCTCCGGTGACCTCGCCGGTGTCCCCCACCTCCGCGATGGTCTCCCCCGCCTTTACCTGCTGGCCCGGCTGGGCCAGGAGCCTGCTGCAGTGGGCGTAGAAGGAAGTGACGCCCCCGTCGTGCTTCACTTGGATATACTGGCCGTAGGAGGGGCTTTCTCCAATATAATCCACCACCCCGTCGGCAAAGGAGCCGATGGGGTCCCCGTAGGGGGCGGCCAGGTCCACGCCGTTGTGGAACTTCTCCCCGCCCTCAATGGGGTGCTCCCGCCATCCGAAGGGCGAGGAGACCACCGCCATCACCGGGGCGGTGGTCTCCTCCAGATCAATGGGAACTTCCTCCAGGGTGGCGTTGTCCGGAGCCGGAAGGCCGGAATCGGCCCCTTCCTCCGCCGGGTCCGCCGCCTGTGATGGGGCCTCCTCCACAGACTCTGGGACCGTCTCCTGCCGCTCCGGCTGGGTGAGCCGCCGCTCCATTGCCTGCTCCAGGCCCGGCCCGGTGGAGAGGAAGGCCCGCTCCGCCTGATAGAGGGGGGTGCCCTCCTCTGGGAGGACATAGACCGTCCCCCCGCCCGCGGGCGAAAAGACATCGGCCCAGAGGCCGGACAGGGCCTCCCCTGCCGGCACCCCCTCCTCCACCGCCCGGCCCAGGCGGTCAAAGGCGGTGCGGAAGTCGGTGTCGGAGCGGATGACCTCCAGCAGCTCTCCCCGCACGGCCTCCATCTGCTTGGGAAAGACCCCACGGCCCACAAAGACCGCCAGAAACAGCGCCATGCAGACCCCCAGCTGGAGGAGCCGCCGCCGCTCCCTGGGGGCCAGCACCACACCCCTCCCCCTGCTCCGGCCGGCATGGGCGCTTCTGGCCCGCCGCCGGACAGGTCCTCTCGCTGATACGCGCTCCATACTGCCGCCTCCCATCCGATGCTCTCGGGGCAGTATATTCGGACGGGCCGTGGGATATGCCTGGGCCGCCCCTTTAGGAGGACGGCTTCCGCCCTTTGGCCCGGTCCATGGCGGTCTGGATGGGCCTGGCCTTGTCCCGGCGGTTGTTCCGGGCCAGGATGCCGGCGATCTCCCCCTCCACCTGCTCCACCTCGGCCCGAAAGGCCGTGGCCGAGAGCCGCAGCGCCCCATGGCCCAGGATGATGAGCTGCTCCGCGCCGTCGGAGGTGGCCACCTTGACCCGGTGCTTTTTTCCAATCTCGAAGGTGGCCTTCTCGATATAGGCGTCCGCCGTCTCGGCCTCCTTGGTGTAGACCACATAGATGTTGTGGTAGCGGATGACCTCCTCCAGCCCCCTAGGGACCTTGTAGACATCAAAGACCAGGATGACCACGCACTTCTTGAAGCCCTGGTAGTTGCTCAAGAGGTCCATCAAAAGCTGCCGGGCGGCATCCAAATTGTCCCGGGCCACCGCCTGGAGCTCTTCCCAGGCGAAAATAATGTTGTAGCCGTCCACCAGCAGATATTCCGGCCCTTCCTGCCGGGGCGGGACGGCCCGGGGCCGGCTCTCCCCGGAGGAGGCCGTCCGCTCCGGCCTGGGGGCGGGCTGAAAGAGGTCCCGGCGTTTCACCGGGCCGTAGGTCCGCTCATAGATGGCCTGGAGCTCCTTGTCCAAAGCCTGGGCGCCGGAATAGGTGGCCGGGGCGGCCGGAGCATGGGCGGCGGGGGCCTCCGTCTCCTCCTCCTGCCCCAGTCGGAGGCCGCTGTCCACGTGCATGTGGGCCTTTACCTGGTCCCATTTCACCGTATAGCCCGCCCCATGGTCACAAAAGACCGAGTCGGCCGGCTGCTCCAGGTCCCGCTCCGGGTCATAGTCCAGGGCGGCCACCACCGCCTCCTGGTCGTGGCAGGGGGCGTAGCCCCCCAGGGTGCAGAAGAGCCGCCCCCGGCCACGGGTATAGGCTGTCACCTCACGGCCATAGTCCCGGAGGCAGGCCACCGGCGCCCGGCCGGTGAGCACGGCCTCCTCCCCCTCCAGCTCCGGGGGAGCGGTCTCCCCGGCCATGCGCTGGAGATCGGAGAGGGCCCGGCCCACACTTTCGGCGGGGAGCTCCAGCCGGAAGTCATACCAGGGCTCCAGCAGGATGCTCTCGGCCTCCATCAGGCCCTGGCGCACCGCCCGGTAGGTGGCCTGCCGGAAGTCGCCCCCCTCCGTGTGCTTCAGGTGGGCCCGGCCGGCCACCAGGGTGATCTTCATGTCCGTGATGGGAGAGCCTGTGAGCACGCCCAGGTGCTCCCGCTCCTCCAGATGGGTGAGCACCAGCCGCTGCCAGTGGCCCTCCAGCATGTCCGGCGGGCAGGCCGCGGCAAACCGGAGGCCGCTCCCTCGCTCTCCCGGCTCCAGCAGCAGGTGGACCTCGGCATAGTGGCGCAGGGGCTCATAGTGTCCCACCCCCTCCACTGGAGCGGCGATGGTCTCCCGGTAGAGGATGCCCCCGGCATCAAAGGAGACCTCCAGGCCGAACCGCTCCGCCAGCAGGCTTTGGAGAATGTCCAGCTGGACCTCCCCCATGAGCTGGACGTGGATCTCCCGGAGCTGTTCCCGCCAGACCACATGGAGCTGGGGGTCCTCCTCCTCCAGCAGCCGGAGCTTGGCCAGGGCAGTGTGGGGGTCGGTCCCCTCCGGCAGCAGCACCCGGTAGGTGAGCACCGGCTCCAGGCTGGGGGGCGCCCCCGGCGGCTCGATCCCCAGCCCCTGGCCGGGAAAGGTCCGGCTCAGGCCGGTGACGGCGCAGACCGTCCCCGCCGGGGCCTCCTCTACTGTCTGGAATTTACTTCCGGAGTAGATGCGGAGCTGGTCGGCCTTCTCCTCCCAGACCGCCTCCGGCTCCATATCCTCCCGGCGGTTGGTCAGGAGCTGCTTGACCCGCAGGCTGCCGCCGGTGACCTTCAGATAGGTCAGCCGGGTCCCCTGGCTGTCTCGGGCGACCTTGTAAATGCGGGCGCCGAAGGCCTCCGGCCAGCGGGGCCGGGGGGCATACCGCTCCAGGCCCTCCAGGAATTCGGCCACCCCCTCCAGCCTCAGGGCGGAGCCAAACCAGCAGGGGAAGAGCTGCCGCCGGGCCACCATCTCGACCAGCGCGTCCTCCGGTACCGTGCCCTCCGACAGGTAGTGCTCCAGAGCCTCCTCGCTGCACATGGCGGCACTCTCATAAAAATGGTCCCGGTCCTGGTCCAGGGAGAAATCCACGCAGCCGTCGTCCAGGCTGCTCCGGAGCTGTGCCAGGAGGGTCTCCCGGTCCGCTCCCGGCAGGTCCATCTTGTTGACAAAGAGAAAGGTGGGGACCTGGTAGCGCTCCAGCAGCCGCCAGAGGGTCCTGGTGTGGGCCTGGACCCCGTCGGTGCCGCTGATGACCAGCACCGCACAGTCCAGGACCTGGAGGGTCCGCTCCATCTCACTGGAGAAATCGGCGTGGCCCGGCGTGTCCAGCAGGGTGACATCCCGCTCCCCCAGGGGAAAGACCGCCTGCTTGGAGAAGATGGTGATGCCCCGCTCCCGCTCCAGGGGCTCGGTGTCCAGAAAGGCGTCCTTATGGTCCACCCGCCCCAGCCGCCGCAGGCGGCCGCTCTGGTAGAGCATGGCCTCGGACAGGGTGGTCTTGCCCGCGTCCACATGGGCCAGGATGCCCAGGGTCAGTTGTGTCCTCATTCGGCTTCATCATACTTTCTTTGTTTGATCACATCAGCGGGGCGAAGATCCGCAGCACCGCCCGCAGGGCCTTCCGCCACCAGGGCAGGGCCTCGCACTCGGCCAGGGTCACTCGGTGGCACTGCTCCAAGGTAGAGAGAAAGTCCGCCTTGATGTCCAGGACTGTCGGAGTCCCGCAGAGCCAGACGCCGTTTTCAAAGTGGAGAAAGAGACTGCGGTAATCTAGGTTGATGGTGCCCACCGTGCCGTACATGTCGTCCACAGCGAAATTCTTGGCGTGGACGAACCCCGGCGTGTACTCGTATATCTTTACGCCCGCCGCCAGCAGGGGCTTATAGTGGGCCCGGGTGAGCTCAAAGACCACCTTTTTGTCCGGAATATGGGGCGTCATGATGCGCACGTCCACTCCAGACTTGGCCGCGATGCACAGGGCGGTATTGGTGGCGTCATCCACAATGAGGTAGGGCGTGGTGAGGTAGACATACCGGCGGGCCTTGTTGATGAGGTTCAGATAGACCGCCTGGCCCACCGCCTCCTCATCCAGGGGGTTGTCAGTGTAAGGCTGGACAAAGCCGCCCCCCTCCACCCGCGGGACCTCCCGGGGGCGGAAGGCGTCAAAGTCGGTGGTCTCCTCCCGGGTGTAATCCCAGAGGGTGAGGAACATAACGGCCATGCTCCAGGCCGCCTCTCCCCGGACTTGGATGGCGCTGTCCTTCCAGTGTCCGAAGCGGACCTTCTCGTTGATATATTCATCGGCCAGATTGATGCCCCCGGTGAAGGCCACCTTGCCGTCGATGATGAGAAATTTCCGGTGGTCCCGGTTGTTGAGCCGCAGAGAGAGGACAGGCACAAAGGGGTTGAAGACGCAGCAGCGGATGCCAGTGCGCTTCTCCAGCTCCCGGGCGTAGTCCCGGGGCAGGGTGAACATGGAGCCGATGTCGTCATAGATGACCCGGACATCCAGGCCCTCCTGGACCTTCTCCTTCAAGATGTCCAGAATGGTGTCCCACATAATGCCCTCTTCAATGATGAAATACTCCACGAAGATATAGTGTTCTGCTTTCTTCAGCTCCTCCACCATACGGGCAAAGCAGAGCTCCCCCACCGGGTAGTACTCCGTGGCGGTGCCGCTGTAGACCGGGCAGTGGGCCATGTGCTCCAGATACCGGGCCTGGTGGACGGCATCCTCCCCCACGCAGGCCAGGCTGTCCGCTTTGAAGTCAGGCCCCAGAACCTCCTCCATCTTCCGGTCCAGTCCCTCCATTTTCCGGCGGGTCCGGCGGCTGAGCTTGTTTCCGCCGAAGAGCAGGTAAAAAAGCCCTCCAAAGATGGGAAAGATCAGGATGGGCACGATCCAGGCGATCTTGTAGGCGGGCTCCCCGCTGCGCCCGGTGATCCAGAAGACCGCAAAGAGGCTCAGGGCGAAGCAGACCCCATAGAAGGGCAGGAAGAGATTGTTGAAGTTCAAGAGCATGACCACCAGAATGGCGATCTGGATGATCAGGAACAGCCCCACCAGCACCACCCGGTGGAACAGCAGGGACACAAGTCGTTTCATAGCTTCCTCATTCCGACAGGTTAAATCACTTTACAACTACGTTCTCCGCGCCCAGGAGCTCCGTGAGCTCCTGACAGAGGGCGGGATGGATGATACAGGAGGCTCCCAGCCGTTTTCTGGTGTCGGCAAAGTAGAAGACCGCCTGCTGCTCCCCCGGGAACATGAGAAAGACCCGGCGGATCTTTTCAAACACAGGGCTTTTGGCTGTGGGGAGCTTAATGTAAAGTTTTTCTACTTTCTTGTTTTCCTCGGTACTGGCAGACTCCGGCTCCCCCAGGGGCCGGACGGCATCGGCCAGAAGCTGGGGGGATTTCTCGTCCCGGACCGACAGGCGGCCCTCCACGCAGACAGCGGCCCCCTCCTTGAGGTAGCTCCCGCAGCGGTCCAGGGTCCGGGCAAAGACCAGCAGCTCCATGGCCCCGGTGTCGTCCTCCAGGGTCACATAGGCCATCAGGGAGTTGTTTTTGGTGGTCTTGGTCTTGGAGGCGGCCACGATGCCGGCCAGGGTCACCCGCTGGTCGTCCCGGTAGGTCTCGGGCCCGTTCTCCTTGGCGAAGTCGGCCAAAATGGCGCCCATGGGGGCCGCCTTGGCCTTCCGGGCGGCCTCCCGGTACTCATCCATGGGATGGCCGGTGAGGTAGAGCCCGGTGGTCTCCTTCTCCATGGCCATGAGCTTGTGGCGGTCGAACTCCGGGATGTTGGGCAGCACCAGAGTTGCCATGGCAGAGGGCTCGTCCCCTCCCCCGCCGCCGAAGAGGTCGAACTGGCCCTCCAGGTTCTTCCGGCGCTGCTGGGCCACACCGTCCAGCACCTGGCCGTAGACCTCTAAAAGCTGGGATCGCTTATAGCCCAGGCTGTCAAAGGCGCCGCACTTGATGAGGCTCTCCAGCACCCGGCGGTTGAGGTCGGCCCCGGAGAGCCGCTGGCAGAAGTCCTGGAACGAGGTGAAGGGCCCGTGGGCCTCCCGCTCCGCCAGCAGGCTCTGAATCACGCCCCGGCCCACCCCCTTCACCGCCACCAGGCCGAAGCGGATGTCCCCGCCCGAGACGGTGAAGTCGGCTCCGGAGGCGTTGATGTCCGGGGGTAGGAGCTGGATGCCGTTGTCCCGGCACTCTCCGATATACTCGGCCACCTTGGCCTGGGAGTCCAGCACCGAGGTCAGCAGGGCGGCCATATACTCCCGGGGATAATGGTACTTGAACCAGGCCGTCTGGTAGCAGACGATGGCATAGCTGACGGCGTGGGCCTTGTTGAAGGCGTAGTTGGCAAAGTCGTAGATCTCGTCGTAGATGTCCTGGCCGGTCTGCTCCGGGATGCCGTTGGCCACACAGCCTGCGATGTTCCGCTCCGGGTCCCCGTAGATGAAGGCATGGCGCTCCTTTTCGATCTGGGCCTTCTTTTTCTTGGAGATGGCCCGACGCACCATGTCGGCCTGCCCCAGGGAGTAGCCCCCCAGCTTCCGGAAGATTTCGATGACCTGCTCCTGGTAGACGATGCAGCCGTAGGTCACGGAGAGGATGGGCTCCAAGGCGGGATGCTTGTACCGGATCAGGCCGGGGTCGTGCTTGCAGGCGATGAACCGGGGGATGGAGTCCATGGGGCCGGGGCGGTAGAGGGCGATGATGGCCGTGATATCCTCGATGCTGTGGGGCTTGAGCCCCACACAGACCCCCGTCATGCCGGGAGACTCCATCTGGAACACGCCGGAGGTCTTTCCATCGGAGAGCATCTGGAAGACCGCCGGGTCGTCGTCCGGAATGTCGCTGAGCCGGAAGCCGGGCTCCTTCTGCCGGACCAGCTTCACGGCGTCGTCCAGCACCGTCAGGTTCCGCAGGCCCAGGAAGTCCATCTTCAGGAGGCCCAGCTCCTCCAGGGTGGTCATGGTATACTGGGTGACCACAGACTCGTCATTTTTCGCCAGGGGGACATAGTCGTCCACCGGCAGCCGGGTGATGACCACGCCGGCGGCATGGGTGGAGGCATGGCGGGGCATCCCCTCGATGCTCCGGGCGGTGTCAATGAGCTGCTTGATCCGCTCATCCCCCTCGTAGAGGTCCCGCAGGGGCTTGGAGAGCTTCAGGGCCTCGTCCAGGGTGATGTGGAGGTTATTGGGCCCGCTGGGCACCTGCTTGGCGATCTGGTCCACCTCGGCGTAGGGGACGTTCAGGGCCCGGCCCACGTCCCGGATGGCCCCCCGGGCCGCCATGGTGCCGAAGGTGACGATCTGGGCCACATGGTCGGCGCCGTACTTCCGGCAGACATAGTCGATGACCTCCTGCCGGCGGCGGATGCAAAAGTCGATGTCGATATCCGGCATGGTGACCCGCTCCGGGTTCAGGAACCGCTCGAAGTAGAGGCCGTATTTGGTGGGGTCCACGTCGGTGATGTCCAGGCAGTAGGAGACGATGCTGCCAGCGGCGGAGCCCCGGCCGGGCCCCACGGGGATGTCGTGGCGCTTGGCGTAGCCGATGAAGTCGGAGACGATGAGGAAGTAGTCCACAAAGCCCATTCGCCGGATCATGTCCATCTCGTAGTCGAGCTGCTTCCGGAACTCCGGCGGCTGGTCGGGGTAACGACGGCGGAAGCCGTCCAGGCACAGCTTCTCAAAGTAGGCGTCCCCGTCGGTCCAGCCCTCCGGCAGCTTGAATTCCGGCAGGTGGTAGGTACCGAACTGGAACTCCACGTTACAGAGATCGGCGATCTTCTGGGTGTTCTCCAGGGCCTCGGGATACCGGGCAAAAAGGGCCGCCATCTCCTCCTCGGATTTGAGGTAAAATTCCTCGGTCTCGAACTTCATCCGTCCCGGGTCGTCCACCGTCTTTCCCATCTGGATGCACATGAGGACATCCTGGGTGTGTGCGTCGGCCCGGGTGAGGTAGTGGGCGTCGTTGGTACACACCAGGGGGATGCCGGTGTCCTCGTGGAGCCGCAGAAGCCCCTGGAGGATCTGGGGGTCCTCCGGCAGGCTGTGGTCCTGGAGCTCCAGATAGTACCCGTCCTCCCCGAAGAGCTCCCGCATGGCCAGGGCCTCTTTTTTGGCGTCCTCGTACTGGCCGTTCCGGAGCAAGCGGGGAATTTCCCCCGCCAGACAGGCCGACAGGGCGATGAGGCCACCGGCGTGCTCCCGTAGCAGCTCCTTGTCGATGCGTGGCTTGATATAGAAGCCCTCGGTAAAGCTCCGGGAGACCATGTGGCAGAGATTGCGGTAGCCCTCCTCGTTGCGGCAGAGCAGAATCAGATGCCGGGCGGAGGCGTCGAACTCGTGCTCCTTCTGGAACCGGCTCCGGGGGGCGACATAGACCTCACAGCCGATGATGGGCTTGACGCCCTCGGCCTTGCAGGCCTTGTAGAAGTCCACCGCCCCGTACATGACGCCGTGGTCCGTGATGGCCACGGCGGTCTGTCCCAGCTCCTTGACCCGTTTGACCAGTCCGGGGATGCGGCAGCAGCCGTCCAGGAGAGAGAATTCGGTATGGACGTGGAGATGGACAAAGGACATGGGGGAACCTCCTTATCGAAATGGCGCCGCGGGGCTTCTATCTGGGTTCACACAGCCGGGCCGGATAACAGGCAGCAGATGCGCTCCTACTTCCCTGCCAGCTCCATGAGCTTTCTCAGCCGGTGATTCAGGGCCGACTTGGTGATGGGGGGCTGGAAGAGGGCGGAGAGCTGGGACAGGGTGAGCTCAGGGTGGGCCATCCGGAGCTCCGCCGTATCCCGGAGCTTGTCCGGCAGGGAGTCCAGGCCCCGGGTCCTGGCATAGCGCTGGATGGCGTCCACCTGCTCCAGGGCGGCGTCCACCGCCTTGTCCAGGTTGGCCGAGTCGCAGTTCACCCGGCGGTTGACGCTCCCCCGCAGGTGCTTTTCCAGCTTGGCGTTCACCAGCTCCATGGAGGCCAGAGGGGCCCCCAGGGCCGTGAGAAAGTCCGCGATGGTCTCGCTGGACTTGATATAGGTCACATAGTTGGACTTCCGGGTGGTCTGCTTGGGCTCGAAGCCCACCTCACGCAGCAACGCCGCCAGCTCCCGGCTGACGCTGTAGTGGGAGGTACACAGCTCCAGGTGGTAGCTCTTAGCCGGGTCGCTCACCGAGCCGCCGGCCAGAAAGGCCCCCCGGAGGAAGGCGGTCCGGCAGGCGTCCTCCTCCAGCAGGGCCAGGTTGATGTGGTGGGCCAGGGTGGCCCCCGGGTCGTAGCCCAGGGCCTCCCCAATGGAAAAGAGCTTGTCCCCCTCTGTGATGAGGAAGGTCTCCTTCCCCTGGACGGGCCCCTCCGGCTTCCGGTCAAAGGTCACCCGAAAGGCCCGCTTGAAGAGCTCCGGCAGCCGGTGGGCAAAGGCCGGGCAGCCGGTGACGATCTTGACCTCCCCATCAGTGAAGGAGTGGCAGAAGAGGAGAACACCGTAGGCCTCCGCCCGGGCACAGGCCCTGGGCGAGAGCTCCCAGCGGCACAGCTCTGTCTTTACCTCATTGGAAAAGGACATAGGCTCCTCCTTTCTGTCTTGTATGGGGATGCGCTACTCCTCCAGCCGGAAGGCGGTCTCCTCCGCCCCCAGCTCATGGGCGATGCGGATGGACCGCTCCGAAAGGAGGTCCATCACGGCGGCGGCCAGGCGGTCGGCGGAGTGGCGGGCCAGGTCGGAGGTCTCTGAGGCCAGGGGACGCTCCACCAGCTCCACGCCCAGGGCCTCGATGCGCGCACGGTCCACCAGAATGGGGGCGGCATCCTCCACTTTGTACCGTTCCACCAATCCGGGGCGCACTGGCGCGGAGTTGGCCAGGCACAGGTCCACCAGACCCGGTCCGCCCCCGTGGGAGAGCAGAGCCGCCAAATGGTCGGCGGCCGTGTAGCCCTCGGTCTCCCCGTCCTGGGTCATGATGTTGCAGACATAGATCTTCAGGGCGTCGGAGGCCCGGACGGCCTCCCCTACCCCCTCCACCAGCAGATTGGGGATGACACTTGTGTAGAGGCTCCCCGGCCCCAGGAGGATCAGGTCGGCATCCCGGATGGCCCGCAGGGTCTCCGGAAGGGCCGGGGGCCGCTCCGGAAGGAGGCGCACCTGTGTGATGCGGCAGTCCTGGGCCTTCTTGAAGGCGCTGATCTTGGACTCCCCCACCACGCTGGTGCCATTTTCAAAGGTGGCCTCCAGCTGGACATTCTCGTTGGTCACGGGCAGCACCCGGCCGGTGATGGCCAGGACCTGGCTCATCCGAGTCACGGCCTGGTCAAAGGAGTCCGAGATGCCGTTGAGGGCGGCCAGGAGCAGGTTGCCGAAGGACTGCCCGGTGAGGCTCCCGGAACCGCCTGGAAAGCGGTAGGTCAGGAGCTGGCCCATCACCGGCTCCACATTGGCCAGAGCCTCCATGCAGTGCCGAATGTCCCCCGGCGGGGGCATACCCAGATCCTGCCGGAGCATGCCGGACCCGCCGCCGTCGTCGGCCACGGTGACGATGGCAGTAAGGTTGCGGGTATATTGCTTGAGGCCCCGCAGCATGGTGGACAGCCCTGTCCCGCCGCCGATGGCGGCGATCCTGGGGCCGTGCTCCCAGCGCGGATCGGTGTGACTGTATGGTCCTGCCATCATCCGTCCCTCGTCATGTCCCGGTGGTTCTCCGAGGCGCTGTAGCCCTTCTGCTTGATGAAGTCCGCCAGGGCGCGGGTAATGGCCACGGAGCGGTGGTGTCCCCCCGTACAGCCCACAGCGATGACCAGGGCCGTCTTGCCCTCCTCTACATAGAGGGGCAGGAGGAACCCCAAAAGACCCTCCAGGTGCCGCATCAGGTCCCTGGTCTGCTGGTAGCCGAAGACAAAGTCCCGCACCCCGGCATCCAGGCCAGTCTGGTGGCGGAGCTCCGCGATATAGTAGGGGTTGGGCAGGCACCGGACATCGAAGACCAGGTCGGCCTCCAGGGGGATGCCGTACTTGAAGCCGAAGGAGATCACCGACACGCTCATGGCCGGGGTCCGGTCCCCCGCACCGAAGAACCGGAGCATCTCCCCCCGCAGCTTGGCGGTGGACAGGGCTGAGGTGTCTACGATGTACTCCGCGCGCTGACGCACCGGCTCCAGGGCCGTGCGCTCCAACTGCACCGCCTCGGCCAGAGAGCGCCCCGCCTTGGCCAAGGGGTGGGACCGCCGGGTCTCCTTATACCGCTTGATGATGGTCTCCAGGGTGGCCTCTACGAAGAGGATCTGGTAGTCGCACCCCATCTCATGGAGCTGATCCAGGGAGGCGAAGAGGCCGTCGAAGGTCTGGCCGCCCCGGATATCCGTGACCAGAGCCACCCGGTCATAGCGGCCCTGCCCCGCCATGCAGAGCTCCGCGAATTTGGGGATCAGCGCCGCGGGCATGTTGTCCACCACATAGTAGCCCATGTCCTCCAGAAAGGAGGCCGCCTTGCTCTTCCCCGCTCCGGACAGGCCGGAGATCAGAATAAATTTCATGCTGCTCACCTCGATATCCCCCCGTCCCTAAGGGCGGGGCCGCCGTCAGGCTCTTCAGACCTGCCCCAGGGTGCGGACCTCCAGCTCCAGCTCCACGCCGGTCTCCCGCAGGACGGTCTCCTGGACCAGCTCGGCTAGCCGGAGCACATCAGCGCAGGTGGCTTTGTCCACGTTGACAATAAAGCCGGCGTGCTTTTTGGAGACCTGGGCCCCACCTATTGTGGTCCCCTTCAATTTGCACTCGTCGATGAGGGCGGCGGCGTAATAGCCCTGCGGCCGCTTGAAGATGCTGCCGGCGCTGGGGAGGTCCAGGGGCTGCTTGTGCCGGCGGCGGTTGCCGAAGTCCTCCATCAGGGCTCGGATGTCCCCCTCGCTGCCGGGGCGGAGCTCCAGCGTGGCCCCTAAGATCAGACGGCCGCCGTCGGAAAAAGCGCTGTGGCGGTAGGAGAAGTCCAGGTCCTGCGCGGAGAGCGCCTGCAGCTCCCCCTCTGCCGTGAGGCAGCGCACCTCCCGGACCAGGGTGCTCATATCGCTGTCATAGGCGCCGGCGTTCATGGTCACGGCTCCCCCCACGGACCCGGGGATCCCGTGGGCAAATTCCAGGCCGGTGAGGCCCTTGTCCATGGCAAAACTGGAGAGCCGGGAGAGGAGCACGCCGCTGCCGGCATTCAGGGTGGTCCCGTCGGCCTCCAGGGTCCCCAGGCCGTCCACCAGCTTCAGGATAAAGCCCTCATATCCCTGGTCGGAGACCAGCAGGTTGCTGCCGTTCCCCATATAGAAAGGCTGTACCTCATGGCGCAGAGCCACCTGCACTGCCTTGACGGCCTCCTCCTCTGTTTTGGGGAGGGCCATCACCCGGACAGGGCCGCCGATCCGAAAGGTGGTGTGCCGGCTCATGGGTTCGTCTACCCGCACTTCCATAGACGGGCAGGTCCGGGTCAGGTCCCGGAACAGGGTCGCGTATCGGTCCATAGTATGCCTCCAAAAGACATGGTTCTGACGCCCGGACGGAGCACCCATCCGGGCCCCGCCGCTGGTCGGCGCCGTTTTGTCAATTTTCATTATAGCAGAAAAGCCGGGAGATTAGAATAGCGGCCTGGAAAAAAGCCTCACGCCTCCAGTCCAAAGCGCCGGAACTCCTCCTCGCTCCCCCGGAAGACGTTGAGGTCAATGCGCCGCTCCGTGCCGTAGTAGCCATCTAGCAGGGCGCTGTGGGAGTACTGCCAGAAGGACCAGTCCCTTCCAAAGGGGGCCACCATGGGGCTGGAGCACCAGAGGGGATAGTCCTCATAGCCCTCCCGGAGGTAGAGGTCATAGGAGCGGTAGGTCACATAGAGGATGGGCTTCACGCCGTAGTGCTCCTCCAGCCGAGCCAGGAGGGGGTCCAGAATGCTGTGGACATGCTCCTTTTCGGGCGGATGCTCCAGGTTGTCTCCGTAAAATTCGATGTCCACCACCGGCGGCAGGGCCCCGGGTGTCACCGGCACCGCGTCGATGAAATTGTCTGCCTGGGTCTCCCCGGGGCTGTCGTAGCTGAAAAAGTGGTAGGCCCCCACCCGGACCCCCGCCGCCTGGGCATTGGTCCAGTTTTCAGCGAAGCGGACATCCTGGAGGGAGCTGCCCTCCGTGGCCTTGATAAAGGCGAAGTCCACCCCCTGGCCGGCCAGGACGGCCCAGTCAACCTCTCCCTGGTAGACCGATACATCCACCCCGAAGACCTCCCACTGTCGGGGTGCGGCCTCCTGGGGCAGGAGGATATATCCCCGCCAGCGCAGGAAGTGGAAGAGCGCCACCGCCAGGAAGGCCAGGGCCAGGACCAGCAGCAGGAGCCGGCCCAGGATGCGAATTGCTTTTCTCACAAAAAATCACCATGTACCATCATAAGGCACTTTGGCCGGGAAGGCAACCATAAAATGAGAAAGGCCCTCATGGACAGGTACTTTGCAGCTCCACATGCCAGTCTTTCAAAAAACAGATTAAAATTTTGAAAAAATAAATCCCGTTTGTGTTTCGGGTCTTTTTCCGCTATGCTGGCAGCAGAGCAGCCGGCCGCTCAACGTTTTTGAAAAGGAGCGCGAATCTTTATGCAGAATCTCTCATTTCGTGGCAGCCACCGGGATGTGGGCCTCCAGTGGGGAACCCAGCTGGCTCGGGCAGGCCAGTTCCTTCCAGAGCGCATCCCCTTTCCCATCACGCCGGAGCGGCTGGACTTTGCCAGGGCGTGCCTTCCAGCCTACCAGCAGCATTTTCCCGCCATTTTGGAGGAGATCGAAGGCATTGCCCTCGCACAGAACTGTGCCCCGGAGCTTCTCCAGGCCGTCCTCTTCTCCATGTATGCCCTGCCGCCGGAGCTCCACTGCTCCTGCTTCGCCCTCTCCCGGGAGGGGCAGGTCCTCCTGGGCCGGAACAGCGATTTTTACCTCGCTCTGGAGGCAGAAAACAAGGCGGTGGAATATCGTCTCTCCAGCGGCGTCCCGCCGATCCTGGGCCACACCACCGCCTTTGTGGAGCTGGAGGACGGCGTCAACGCCCACGGTCTGGCGGCCGGGCTCACCGCTGTATGCCCTACCGTCCCCCGGCCCGGCCTCAACGCCGGACTCCTTCTGCGGCTCCTGCTGGAGACCTGCCGCTCTGTGGAGGAGGCTGTGACCCTGATCCGGGGACTCCCCCTGGCCTCAGCCCAAACCCTGACCCTGGCGGACACCTCCGGGCGCGTGGCCCTGGTAGAGTGCTGTCCGGAGCGGACCGAGGTCTGTTTCCCTCCGCCGGAGCGCCCCTTTGTCTGTGCTGTCAATGAATTTCACCTGACAGCTATGCAGAGCTTCCGGCGTCCGGTCCCCGACACCTGGCAGTCGGAGGAGCGCTACCAGACGATGGAGCGCACACTGGACCGCGGCTGGAAGGGCATGGACACTCGCGGGGCCAGAGACCTGTTGGCAGGCCGGAAGGGCTTCCTCTGCCAGTATGACCGTGGGTCCGGGCACGGCACCGTCTGGTCGGTGGTCTTTGACCTCTCCGGCAGGACCCTCTGGCGGGCAGAGGGGGACCCGTCCTGCTGTCCCTTCCAGCCGCTCCCCCTCCCCCGCTCAGAGTGACCGCTTCCAAGCACAAAAGGGCCGGGCCGCGTAAGCGGTCCGGCCTCTCTTGTCTCCCAGTTTATTCCAGATTTGTGTAGCCCATGAGGAACTCGTCCACTTCCCGGGCGGCGGCCCGGCCCTCCTGGATGGCCCACACCACCAGGGACTGGCCCCGGTGCATATCCCCGGCGGTAAAGACCTTGGGCACGCTGGAGGCGTACCGCCCCGGCTGGGTCTGGACGCAGGTCCTGGGGGTGCGCTCCACCCCAAAGGCGGCGGGGACGTACTCCTGGGGGCCCAGGAAGCCGGCGGCGATGAGCAGCAGCTCACAGGGAAGGACCTCCTCTGTGCCCTCAACCGGCT
>DWWJ01000045.1 GCA_019119795.1 Candidatus Intestinimonas pullistercoris | reverse complement strand
GCCGCCGCCTGGATGTGCCACTCTCGCGGCAGAGTGCGGCGGTGCACCGGGGGCACCGCACCCTGCACAGGTCTCCCACTCTGCCGCAAGGGAGGGCACCTGACCACCCCGGCCCTGAGAGAGGCACCCGCAGGCGGCGGGTGGGTAGGGCGCAAACTGTCTCTGTTCCCAAACGGCAGGCCGTAACGGCCGGGAGGGGTCCTCGCAGTCATACGAAAGCCGCTGGCCGCCGTTTTCTACCCAAAGCCTACCATAGACCGGGCTTAACTTTTTCTTTGGGGTGAAGGACCGTTTCTTTTTCCGCAGAAAAAGAAATGGTCTTTCCCCCCGCCGGGTAGGCGCCCCCTGGGGGGAACCCACCCCCCGGAGGGACTCCGGACCCCACACAAAGGAGAACCCCATGGACTATCAAGCGGGACAATTTGATATCGCCGTCATCGGCGCCGGCCACGCGGGCATCGAGGCGGCCCTGGCCGCCGCCCGGCTGGGTCTGCGGACGGTCTGCTTCACCGTCAATCTGGACGCGGTGGGCAACATGCCCTGCAACCCCGCCATCGGCGGCACCGGCAAGGGCCACCTGGTCCGGGAGCTGGACGCCCTGGGGGGCGAGATGGCCAAGGCGGCCGACCGGGCCTGCATCCAATACCGGGTGCTCAATAAGGGGAAGGGCCCGGCGGTGTGGTCCCTCCGGGCCCAGGCCGACCGGCGGGAGTACCAGAAGCTCATGAAGCACACCCTGGAGCGCCAGGAAAATCTCTGGGTCAAGCAGGCCGAGGTGGTGGAGGTGCTCACCGATGCCCGCGGGGCCGTCTCCGGGGTCAAAACGGCCACCGGGGCCATCTATGCGGTGGGGGCCGCGGTGGTCTGTACCGGCACCTACCTGGGGGGGCGCACCATCATCGGAGACGTCCAGCGCGCCTCCGGCCCCGACGGCCTGGCCGCCGCTGGCCCCCTCACGGAGAGCCTGCGGCGGCTGGGGGTGAGCCTCCGGCGCTTCAAGACGGGGACGCCTCCCCGGGTCAACCGCCGGAGCGTGGACTTCTCCCAGATGGAGCTCCAGGAGGGGGACGAGACCCCGGTGCCCTTCTCCTTCGAGACGGCGGTCCCGCCCAAAAACCAGGCGGTGTGCTACCTCACCTACACCAACGAGCGCACCCACGCCGTCATCCGGGCCAATTTGGACCGCTCCCCCCTCTTCTCCGGGGTCATCGAGGGCGTCGGGCCCCGGTACTGTCCCTCCATCGAGGACAAGGTGGTCCGCTTTGCCGACAAGCCCCGGCACCAGCTCTTCATCGAGCCCATGGGCTTAGACACCGAAGAGCTCTACATCCAGGGCCTCTCCTCCTCCCTCCCCGAGGATGTCCAGGTGGAGATGCTCCACACCATCCCCGGCCTGGAGCACGCCGAGATGACCCGCCCGGCCTACGCCATCGAGTACGACTGCTGCGACCCCACCGAGCTCTATCCCACCCTGGAGCACATCCGGGTCCCCGGCCTCTACGGGGCGGGGCAGTTCAACGGCTCCTCCGGCTATGAGGAGGCCGCCGTCCAGGGCTTTGTGGCCGGGGTCAACGCCGCTTTGAAGCTCCTGGGCCGCCCCCCTCTGGTGCTCACCCGGGACCAGGGGTATATCGGCGTGCTCATTGACGACCTGGTGACCAAGGGCACCAACGAGCCCTACCGCATGATGACCTCCCGGACGGAATACCGCCTGCTCTGCCGGCAGGACAACGCCGACCGGCGGCTGTGCCCGGTGGGCCACGCCATCGGGCTGGTCAGCGGCGAGCGGTACCAGCGGGTCCTGGACAAGTACGCCGCCGTGGACCGGGAGATCCAGCGGCTGAAGGGGACGGGAGTCCCGCCCTCTCCCGCCCTGGAGGCCATGCTCACGGAGAGGGGGGAGGCCCCCGCCCGGGACGGGGCCCGGCTGGCCGACCTCCTCCGGCGGCCCCGGGTGGGCTACGCCGACCTGGCCCCCTTGGACCCCGGCCGGCCGGACCTCCCCCCGGAGGTGGCCGAGCAGGTGGAGATCGCCCTCAAGTACGAGGGGTACATCGCCCGGCAGCAGCGGCAGGTGGAGGAGATGCGGAAGCTGGAGAGCCGCCCCCTGCCCCCGGACCTGGACTATCTGGCCATCCCGGTGCTGCGGCTGGAGGCCCGGCAGAAGCTCCAGCAGATCCGCCCCCTGAGCCTGGGCCAGGCCAGCCGCATCTCCGGCGTCAGCCCGGCAGATGTGGCGGCATTGATGATCTGGCTGGAGCACCAGAACGGGTGACCGACCTCCAGCTGCACCGGGGCTGACGCCGGCGGGGCGCGCCGTCAGGCGCGTACAAGCGTTTTGCCGCAGGCAAAACCTTGGCGCAGGGGCAATTTACTTGCCCCGAGCATCAAAAATTCGGGGTCCCCATAAAATCAGTGATTTTATGGGGCGTCAGCCCGGCCGATGTGGCGGCCCTGATGATCTGGCTGGAGCACCAGGGGGAGGGGGAGGCCCGTTCTTGACGGGCCCACCGCGCCGACAAAACCTCAAGGGAGGTCATTTATGAAGCAAACTGTGATCCTGGGCCTGTCCGGCGGGGTGGACTCCGCCGTGGCGGCCGCCCTGCTCCGGGAGAACTACGACGTCCGGTGCGTCTGGCTGGACATCGGCCTGGGGGGCGGGGAGGACGCCGCCGCCCTGGCCCACCGGATGGGGCTGCCCTTTCAGGCTGTGGACATCCGGGAGCGGCTGGAGCACTTCGTCTGCGCCGACTTCCAGCGGGAGTACCTGGCCGGGCGGACCCCTCTGCCCTGCGCTCGGTGCAACCCCCTGGTGAAGTTCCCGGCCCTGCTGGAGGTGGCGGAGGCCCAGGGCGCCCAGTATGTGGCCACCGGCCACTATGCCCGGGTCTCCCCCGGCCCCGGCGGCCGGGTCTTCCTGCGGAAGGGGATGCCCCCCAACGACCAGTCCTACATGCTCTCCCGCCTCACCCAGGGCTATCTTCACCGGATCCTTTTCCCCCTGGGGGGCTATGAGAAGGCCCAGGTCCGGGCCATGGCGGAGGAGCTGGAGCTGCCGGTGGCCCACAAGCCGGACTCCATGGAGATCTGCTTTATCCCCGACGGGGACTACGCCGCCTGGCTGGACCGCCGGGGGGAGGCCCCGCCCCCCGGGGACTTTATCGACCGGGAGGGCCATATCCTGGGCCGGCACAAGGGCATCCACCACTACACCATCGGCCAGGGCCGGGGGCTGGGGGTCTCGGGGCCCCACCGCTACTTCGTCTCGGCTATCGACCCCGCGGCCAACACCGTCACCCTCTCCGACGGCAGCGACCTCATGGCCCAGCGGGTCCTGTGCGCCCGGCCCAACTGGATCGCCGTGGACACCCTGGAGGAGCCCATGGCGGTGACCGTCCGGCTGCGCCACTCCCGGACCGAGACGCCGGGGACCATCCGGC
Organism: Candidatus Intestinimonas pullistercoris; assembly: GCA_019119795.1. Lineage (GTDB taxonomy): Bacteria > Bacillota > Clostridia > Oscillospirales > Oscillospiraceae > Intestinimonas > Intestinimonas pullistercoris. The sequence continues at coordinate 1,687 of DWWJ01000045.1, read as the reverse complement.
CCCTGGACGCCGCCCGGGTGGAGGTGCTGCTGGAGGAGCCTGCCCGGGCCCCCACCCCCGGGCAGCTGGCTGTTTTTTACCAGGAGGACGTCGTCATGGGCAGTGCGTGGATCGAAGGGAGCGACCGGACATGGAATTAGTACAGATCAAGGGGGACACCTGGTACCTGGACGGGGCGGAGCACATTCCTCTCATCCGGCTGGAGGGCGGCGGGTGCATCCTGCTGGACAGCGGCCACGGCTTCGAGGGGGCCGACCTGGCCGCCTCCCTGGACCGGGCGGGGCTGCGGCCATTGGGGGTCTTCTGCTCCCACGCCCACCGGGACCACGCCGGCAACAACGCCTTCCTCCGGGAGCGCTACGGGGCCTGGATCTGCCTGCCCTTCGGGGAGGCCGCCCTGAGCGCCAACCTGCCTATGTACAAGTCGGTCTATACGTCCTACTCCCCCCGGAAGCTCAACGCCTCCATCGGCCACATCCTGGGCCCGGTGGACCAGACCGTGGCCTTCGGGGAGGAGCACGTCACCTTCTGCGGGGTGCCCCTCCAGGTGGTCCACACCCCGGGGCACACCCCGGACCACATCTGCACCATCACCCCCGACGGGGTCCTCTACACCGCCGACGCCCTGATGGACGGGGAGGAGCTGGCCAAGGCCCGGCTCCCCTACCACGCCTTTCATGAGGAGGCCCGGCGGAGCATGGAGAAGCTGCGGCGGGTCTCCTGCGCCTGCTATGTGGCCGCCCACCGGGGGGTGGGCACCGATCTGGTGAGCCTGGTGAACGGGAACCTGGCCATGCTGGACCGGCTGTGCGGCGTCCTCCTGGAGCTGGCGGAGGAGCCGATGTCCCTGGACCAGCTCTGCCTGGCCTACTACCGGAGGATGCGCCTCATGACCAGCCATGTGGAGAAGGCCGCCCTCTACAGCGGCAACATCCAGGTCATGACCGAGTATCTGGTGGACATGGGACAGATGAATGTCCTGATCCGGGAGGGCCTGCGGTATTTCCAGCGGCTGTGAGCCCCTCTCTTGACAAAAGCCTCCTACAGGTGTAGTATCTCCTTATAAGATACGACAACTGTAGGAGGTGTTTTCATGTCCCGGCTGACCGACAGCGAATGGCAGGTGCTCCAGGTCCTGTGGGACACCGGCGGGGCGGCCCTGGGAGAGGTGGCCGAGGCCCTGCGGCCCCAGACCGGCTGGAGCCGGAATACTGTGCTGACCTACCTCACCCGGATGGAGAAAAAGGGGCTGGTGGCCATCGACAAGGAGGGCTATCCCCACCGCTACCGGGCCGCCCTGGACCAGGACGCCTGCCGGGCCCAGGAGCGCCGGAGCTTTCTCCAGCGGGTGTACCAGGGCTCCGCCGGGGACCTGGTGGCCGCCTTTCTGAAGGAGGAGCCCCTGCCCCCGGAGGAGCGGGCGCGGCTGCGGAAGCTGCTGGACGAGATGGAGGTGTGACATGACCGACCTCTGGTCCGTTCTCCTCCAGACCCTGACGGCCTCCGGGGCGGCCGCCCTGCTCCTGGCCGTCAAGGCCCTCTTCCGGGACAAGCTCTCCCCCCGGTGGCAGTTCGGCATCTGGGGCCTGCTGGCCCTGGTCCTCCTTTTGCCCGCCGGGGCAGGGGGGAGGTATGTCCTCTTCCCCTGGCCCCTGTGGGTGGAGGCGGCCAAGACCGCCCTCACCGG
>DWWJ01000044.1 GCA_019119795.1 Candidatus Intestinimonas pullistercoris | reverse complement strand
CATGATGTATAAGATCGAAGGGGAGGACCTCTACCTCATCGGCACCAGCGAGCACTCCATGATCGGCCGCTTCATCGACCAGATCCTGCCGGAGGACAAGCTGCCCCAGACCCTCACCTCCTACTCCCCCTGCTTCCGCAAGGAGAAGGGCTCCCACGGCATCGAGGAGCGGGGCGTCTACCGCATCCACCAGTTCGAGAAGCAGGAGATGATCGTGGTCTGCAAGCCCGAGGACTCCATGGCCTGGTATGAGAAGATGTGGCGCTACTCCGTGGAGCTCTTCCGGAACTTTGACATCCCCGTGCGGCAGCTGGAGTGCTGCTCCGGCGACCTGGCCGACCTGAAGGTCAAGTCCTGCGACATCGAGGCGTGGTCTCCCCGGCAGAAGAAATACTTTGAGGTCTGCTCCTGCTCCAACCTGGGAGACGCCCAGGCCCGCCGCCTGAAGATCCGCATCCGGGGCGAGGACGGCAAGAACTATCTGGCCCACACCCTGAACAACACCTGTGTGGCGCCTCCCCGGATGCTCATCGCCCTGCTGGAGAACAACCTCCAGGCCGACGGCACCGTGAAGATCCCCAAGGTGCTCCAGCCCTATATGGGCGGCAAGGAGCTGCTGGTGCCCAAGAAATGAGACGGCCTGCCGCCGGGCTGCTGGCCCTGGCCCTCACGGCGGCGGTGAGCACGCCCATGCTCTCTGCCTCCGCCCGCCTCCCTGCCGCTCCCGAGGAGGCGGCCGTTCAGGACCTCACCCAAACCTATGGCCTGGAGGCGCCATCGGATGGGAACCTCCGCCAGCAGCTGAAAACCCTGCTCCAGATCGATGTGGGCTGGTCCATCCGGCCATAGCCCCACAGGAAAAGAGAGGATACGAATGAAACGCCGAATCGCCGCGGCGGGGCTGGCTCTGGCCCTGCTCCTCCCCTGCCGGGCTCTGGCCTTCTCCGATGTGCCGGAGGGGGCCTGGTATGCTGACAGCGTGGCCCTGTGTGTGGAGAAAAGCCTGCTCCGGGGCACGGGGAGCGACACCTTCTCCCCGGAGGGAGCCGTCACCCTGGCGGAGGTCATGACCGTGGCCGCCCGGCTCCACTACTCCGCCAGCGGGGGCCAGGGGGACCTGCCCCAGGCCCCGGAGGACTGGGGCACCGGGGCCGTCACCACTCCGGCCGGAGCACCGCTCCTGCGCTTTGATACCTGTGACCTGGACCGGGACCTCACCTACCGCTTCGACACGGAGAGCCCCCGGCGGCTCCACCTCTACCTCACCGTCACCGAGGCCGAGCGCCGGGCCCTGACCCCCGCCGGAGGGGCGGCCAGCGCCGTGCTCATCCTCAACGGACGGCAGGTGCTCACCGGCAGTCTGGCCCCGGCGGAGGACAACACCACCCGGGTGGAGTTCACCGCCGACCCCAGCTCGGACTACACCGCCTTCAATAAGGAGCTCTCCGCCTTCCTCCCCGCCCCGGCCACCGGGAAGTGGTACCGCAACGCCCTGTGGTACGCCCGGGAGCACGGCCTGCTGGACAGCCAGCCGGAGGAGGCCGCCTTTGAGGACCCGGCCACCCGGGGGGACCTGGCTAGCTGGCTCTGCTCCGCCCTGCCGGCGGAGGCCCTGGCCCCTATCAACCAGGTGGACGTCCTGCCTGACACCGTGGACCGGGCCGCCCTGGCGCTCTACCGGGCCGGCATCCTCACCGGCGTGGACGAAAGCGGCGCCTTTGCCGGCGACCGGGGGCTCACCCGGGCGGAGCTGGCGGTGGTGCTGGCCCGCATCGTGGACCCCGAGCGCCGGATCACACTGGTATCTTCCACTTCACCCTGATTTTAGAAAAAAGAAAGGCCGAACCATGGGAAAAGACAAAGCCAAGGGCTTTTTTGCCGAATTCCGAAAATTCATCACCCGGGGGAACGTCATGGACCTGGCGGTGGGCGTCATCATCGGCGGCGCCTTCAACGCCATCACCAACTCCCTGGTGAATGACATCATCAACCCCGTCCTGGGTGTCTTCGCCGGAGGGAACGACGCCCTCTCGGCCCTGGCCGTCCCCCTCCCCGGGGGCGGCGACCTGATGGTGGGGAGCTTCCTCAACGCCGTGCTCAACTTCCTCATCATGGCCTTCGTGGTCTTCTGCCTGATGAAGGCAGTGAACGGCATCTGGCGGAAGAAGGAGGCCGCCTCTCCTCCCCCGCCCGCACCCTCCGCGGAGGAAAAGCTGCTCATAGAGATCCGGGACCTGCTGCGGGAACAGCGGCAGGCCCCGTCCATGTCGGAAGGAGGTGCCGGAGATGCCGGAGGAGAAACGCCCTGAGGAGGAGGAACAGGCCCCGGTGGTCTATGCCTCCCCGGTGAAGCGGGCCTGGGCCTGGGTAGGCATCGTCTATATGCTCATGATCCTGGCCACCTTCACCTATTATCTGGCCACTGCCCGCATCCTCATCGGGCTGGGGCCCCTCTTTCTCTGCCCCGCCCTGGGCGGGCTGGCCGCCACGGCCATCCTCCGCTGCCGCCAGGGACAGGGGGGCCTCCCTGTCTGCATCCTGCTCACCGGGGCCTGCCTGGTGCTGATCGGGCTGAACCTGTGGACGGGCATCCCCTCCCTCCTGCGGAACTTCGGGGGGTGAGGACGTGAAAGTACTGCTGGAACAGGGCCTGGAGGCCCTGGGTATCACCCCGCCCGAGGGGGCGGTGGACCAACTGGTCCGCTATGGGGAGCTGCTGCTGGAGCAGAACAAGGTCATGAACCTCACCGCCATCACCCAGCCCGACCAGGTGGCCGCCCTCCACTTCCTGGACTCGGCCGCCCTGCTGGGCTGCGCCAGCCTGGAGGGGGCCTCCCTGGTGGACGTGGGCACCGGCGCCGGCTTCCCCGGCATGGTGCTCAAGATCCTAGTCCCCGGCCTGCACCTGACCCTGGTGGACAGTCTGGCCAAGCGGCTGGACTGGCTGAGCACCGTCTGCGCCGAGCTGGGCCTGGAGAGGGTCACCCTCCGCCATGCCCGGGCGGAGGAGCTGGCCTGGGAGGACGGGTGGCGGGACGCCTTTGACTTCGCCACCGCCCGGGCCGTGGCCGACCTGCGGGTGCTCACCGAGCTTTGCCTGCCCTATGTCAGGCCCGGGGGCCGCTTCCTGGCCATGAAGGCCGCCGGGTGCCAGCCGGAGGTGGACGCCGCCGGGCGGGCGGTGTCGGTGCTGGGGGGACGGCTGCGGCCCGCCTTCTGCTACACCATTCCGGGAACGGAGGTGGAGCGGGTGGTGGTCCCGGTGGAGAAGACCGCCCCCACTCCCCAGGGCTATCCCCGGCGCTGGGCTAAGATCCAGAAGGCCCCGCTCTGAGCGTCCCCTACAGCAGGGGGCGGCCCAGAAGGAAAATTTTTGCCCATTTTTCACAAATAAGATTTGAACTCTGGGTACTGGAATGATATAATAGTGTGAACGGCTTAGGAGGAAGGCAATGGGAACCGTGATCGTCATCACATCCGGAAAGGGCGGGACAGGCAAGACCTCCCTCACCGGGGGCGTGGCCTCCTGTCTGGCCGCCCTGAACCACCGGACCCTGTGCATCGACATGGACATCGGCCTTCGGAACCTGGACATCTCCCTGGGCATGACCGACCGGGCCCTGATGGACTTCACCGACGTGATGGAGGGGCGCTGCTCCCTGGAGCGGGCCGCCGTGGAGCATCCGGTCATCCAGGGGCTCTACCTGCTCACCGCCCCGGTGCGGCCCCCGGAGGGGGGCCTGGACCAGGAGAAAATGCGCGCCCTGCTGGAAAAGGCCCGGGCCCAATTCGACTACATCCTGGTGGACTCCCCGGCGGGACTGGGGAGCGGCTTCCGGCTGGCGGTCTGCGGGGCTGACCGGGCGGTGGTGGTCTCCACCAACGACTCCTCCGCCCTCCGGGACGCCCAGCGCACGGTGGTGGAGCTGGGCCGGGAGCTGGAGACCATCCATCTGGTGATGAACCGCATCCAGCCCAAGCTGCTGCGGCGGCTCCACGCCACCATCGACGACGCCATGGACGCCGCCGGGCTCCCCCTGTTGGGGGTAGTGCCCGAGGACCCGAAGGTCATCCTGGCGGCCAACACCGGCGAGCCCCTGATCCTGTTCAGTCGCAAGGGGGCCGCCCTGGCCTATCTGAACATCGCCAAGCGCCTTATGGGGGAGCGGGTCCCCCTGATGAAGATCCGCTGACAAGGTCCGCAGGACGGACACCGCAGAAATGAGAGGACGGAGTAAGGATATGAACATCGCGCTGATGAGCCACGACAGAAAAAAGGAATTGATGGTGCAGTTTTGCATCGCTTACTGCGGCATCCTCTCCAAGCACACCGTCTGCGCCACCAACAGCACCGGGACCATGGTGGCCGAGGCCACCGGCCTGCCGGTGAACCTCTTCCTGTCCCATGAGCACGGGGGCAGCCAGCAGATCGGCGCCCGCATCGCCTACAATGAGATCGACATGGTGCTCTTCTTCACCGACCCCCAGACCCACGACCTGGACAAGGACATCGACTACATTACCCGGCTGTGCGACCAGTACAACATCCCCTACGCCACCAACGTGGGCACCGCCGAAATCCTCATCCACGGCCTGGAGCGGGGCGACCTGGACTGGCGGGACATCGTCAGCCCCAAGACCACCCCCTTCACCGTGTAAGCATCCCCCCGCCATACCAGGGCCCGCCCTCTCCCCCGCCGGGAGCGGACGGGCCCTTTTGGCCAAAAGGAGGAAGAGACATGGACAAGAAAAAGCTCCCCGCCGTGGCCGCCGGAATCGCCCTGGCGGCGCTGGTGTGGTTGAACTGGGTCCACTTCGATCAGATCAACCGCCTCTATGGGGAGGTAAATGAGCTCCAGGATGGCCTCAACGACCTCAAGGAGGACTACCGAAGGGCCATGGACAGCCAGAGGCTCCTGCTTCAGGAGGGCCTGGAGCGGGAGGCCAGCCTCTTTTCCCGGGCGGAGACCAGCCTGTCCTATGACAATGGGATGCTGGTGCTGGAGGCCGCCGTGGTGCCCAAGGAGCTCCGGGCGGGCGAGACGGCCCTGCTGACCCTGGACACCGGGGAGAGCGCCCCCCTCACCGACGACGGTACCGGCTGGCTCCGGGGGAGCCTCTCCTGCTCTGTCCAGGAGCAGCTGGTCCCGGTGGTGACCCTGAGCACCCAGGAGAGCACCCGGCGGGAGGCCCTGCCGGAGATGTGGACAGAGGAGCTCCTCACCTACCAGGGCACAAGCCAGTGGGCCTGTGACGCGGAGGGACTGGACAGCATCCTGATGGTGACGCTGAAGCCCTATCATAGGGACGGGCCCCGGCAGGTGGCGGAGGTCTGGGTAGAGGTCCGCTATGCCGCGCTGGACCCGGAGGCCCCCAGCTCCCTGGCGGGACGGGTCCAGGCCGTCCAGGACGCGGAGGGCACCTGGCGGGCCGACCTGGGGGATCACATCGTGAAAGGGGAAACCTATGACTATGCCTGCTATCTTACCGTAGAGCTGGAGGGAGGGCTGGAGCTCACCAGTTTAGACCCCGCGGCGGAACAGAGCTGGGAGGGGAACAGCGGGCACAGTAGCTCCGGGGACTGCTATCTCCGCCCGTCCTTTTAGGCGGGACGCCCTGGTCCCTGGAGCGAAAAACTCCGGGATTTCCCGGAAAAAGCGTTGACTTTTTCCCCATTGTGGGATACTATCATCAGAGACACCGCGAGGACGGAGCAGGAGTACCCCGCAGCACCGCCGGACAGAGAGGCGCGCCATGGGCTGGAAGCGCGCCACGGACAGGAGCGGGGGAAGACGGCCCCAGCAGCGGGCCCGGAGACGGGCGCGGTCCCCTTCCCGCAACAGAAGGCATGAGGACGGCCGGGTTTTCCACAGGCCGTTGAAAATGGGTGGCACCACGAAGGCAGGCGCTTTCGTCCCATTGTCGGGGCGGGAGCGCCTTTTTTCCCCGCTGATTCTTTTTACAAAGGAGCGTCGCATATGGAGCGCATCAAACCACGCACCCTCTCCGGGTTTATGGAGCTGCTGCCCGGGCGGCAGGTCCAGTTCGAGCGGATGGCGGAGGCCCTGCGGAAGACCTACGCCCTCTACGGCTTCACCCCCCTGGACACCCCCGCCATCGAGGCCAGTGAGGTCCTGCTGGCCAAGGGCGGCGGAGAGACCGAAAAGCAGATCTACCGCTTTACCAAGGGGGACACCGACCTCTCCCTCCGCTTTGACCTCACCGTTCCCCTGGCCAAGTATGTGGCCCTGCACTACAATGAGCTCTCCTTCCCCTTCCGCCGGTTCCAGATCGGCAAGGTCTACCGGGGGGAGCGGGCCCAGCGGGGCCGGTTCCGGGAGTTCTACCAGGCCGACATCGACGTCATCGGAGACGGCAAGCTGGACATCGCCAACGAGGCCGAGGTCCCGGCCATCATCTACAAGACCTTCACCACCCTGGGCCTGAAGCGGTTCAAGATCCGGGTCAACAACCGGAAGGTGCTGGGCGGCCTTTTTGCCGCCCTGGGGCTCCAGGAGCACGCCGGAGACGTGATGCGGACCATCGACAAGCTGGAGAAGATCGGCCCTGAGAAGGTGAAGGCCATCCTCACCGACGACTTCGCCGTGCCGGCGGCCACCGCCGACCGGCTGCTGGAGCTCCTGTCCACCCCCGACCCCATGGCCGCCCTGGAGGGCTTCCGGGGGCAGAACGAGCTGCTGGACCAGGGCATCGGGGAGCTCTCCACTGTGGTGGGCTACCTCTCCGCCTTCGGGGTGCCCGAGGACCACTTCGCCGTGGACCTCACCATCGCCCGGGGCCTGGACTACTACACCGGCACCGTCTACGAGACCGTCATGCTGGACCACCCGGAGATCGGTTCCATCTGTTCCGGGGGCAGATATGACAACTTAGCGGAATATTACACCGAAAAACAACTCCCCGGAGTGGGAATCTCCATCGGACTCACCCGGCTCTTCTATGTGCTGGAGGAACAGGGCTACCTCAACGACCAGCTCCTCACCGCCCCGGCGGACGCCCTGGTCCTGCCCATGACGGAGGACCTCTCCCCCGCCATCGCCCTGGCCACCACCCTCCGGGAGGCCGGGGTCCGGACCCAGCTCTACACCGAACAGAAAAAGTTCAAGGCCAAGATGAATTACGCCGACAAGCTGGGCATCCCCTATGTGATCTTCCTGGGGGAGGAGGAGATCGCCGCCGGGCTCTGCTCCGTGAAGGATATGGTCTCCGGCGAGCAGGTGAAGGTCAGCCCCCAGGAGGCCGCCGGCCTGATCCAGACCGGCGTGGCCGCCCGAAACGCCGGGAGTCCCATCCGGGACCGGGAGTGAGGGGGTCCCCCCTCCTGGGGCGGCTGCCCGCCGGGGGTGCGGCTCCCCGCCGCGGGGGCGGAGTCCCTCCGGGGGGTGCCTGCCCGGCAGGGGCAAGGTCCATTTCTTTTTCTGCGGAAAAAGAAACGGGCCTTGACTCCAAAGAAAAAGAAGGGCCCGGTCTATGCAGGGCTCATGGGCGAAAACGGCGGCCAGCGGCTTTCGTATGACTGCGGGGACCACTCCCGGCCGTTACGGCCTGCCCTTGGGGAACAGGGACAGGCCGACGCTCTACCCACCCGCCGCCTGCGGGTGCCTCTCTCAGGGCTTGGGCCTCCTTTGCGGTGGAGAGGGGGACTTGATTTGTGCGCGACACCCCGGTGCACTACCGCCGCACTCTGCCACGAGAGTGGCACATCCAGGCGGCGGCTGGATAGAACCACAGCCCCTTCCCTGTTCCACTATGGGACGGCCGTAACGGCCGGGGCTGGTCCCCAAACAGTGCGTAAAGACGCACGCCGCCGTGGTTTATCAA
>DWWJ01000006.1 GCA_019119795.1 Candidatus Intestinimonas pullistercoris | reverse complement strand
AGTCCGCCTTCTTCAAGCTGGCCAACGTGATGCCCATTGAGGAGGCCATCGGCTACATGAAGGACGCCGCCACCCACTCCTACCTGAAGAAGGGCCAGGACGTGGTGGATATGAACCACAAGGCCATCGACCTGGGCGCCACCGCCTTCCGGAAGTTCACCGTGCCCGCCTCCTGGGCCAATGCCTCCGACGAGGTCCGCGCCGAGAAGCTGGAGGGCAAGGCCGACACCGTGAAGATGGTGGAGGAGATCATGGAGCCTGTGGGCCGCATGGACGGCGACAGCCTCCCCGTCTCCGCCTTCGCCAACGGCCACGAGGACGGCACCTTCTGCCAGGGCGCCGCCGCCTATGAGAAGCGGGGCGTGGCCGTCAACGTGCCCGTGTGGGACCAGAACAAGTGCATCCAGTGCAACCAGTGCGCCTATGTCTGCCCCCACGCCACCATCCGTCCCTACGCCCTCACCGAGGAGGAGGCCAAGAACGCTCCCGCCGCGGCGAAGATCGTGGACGTGAAGGCCGGCAAGGGCAAGGGCACCTACCAGTTCTCCATCGCCATCAGCCCCCTGGACTGCATGGGCTGCGGCGTCTGCGTGGGCGTCTGCCCCGTGAAGGCCCTGGAGATGGTGCCCCAGGAGTCCCAGGCCGAGCAGCAGCCGGTCTTCGACTACATGGTGGCCAAGGTCGCCGACAAGCCCGATATGGCCGACACCACCACCGTCAAGGGCAGCCAGTTCAACCAGCCCCTGCTGGAGTTCTCCGGCTCCTGCGCCGGCTGCGCCGAGACCAGCTATGCCCGCCTCATCACCCAGGTGTGCGGCGACCGGATGTATATCTCCAACGCCACCGGCTGCTCCTCCATCTGGGGCGGCCCCGCTGCCACCTCCCCCTACACCGTCAACAAGGAGGGCAAGGGTCCCGCCTGGGCCAACTCCCTCTTTGAGGACAACGCCGAGAACGGCCTGGGCTTCTTCTACGGCCAGAAGGCCATCCGGGACCGCCTGGTGGAGAAGACCCGCGCCCTGCTGGCCATCGACTACGCTGACGAGGACATCAAGGCTGCCGGCCAGGCCTGGCTGGACACCCTGAACGACGGCGCGGCCAACGGCGAAGCCGCCAAGAAGTATGTGGCCGCCATGGAGTCCATCGTGACCGCCCGGGGCGACTGCAGCTGCGACGCCTGCAAGCTGGCCCGGGAGATCCTGGCCCACAAGGAGTTCCTGAACAAGAAGTCCATCTGGATCTTCGGCGGCGACGGCTGGGCCTACGACATCGGCTACGGCGGCCTGGACCACGTCCTGGCCTCCGGCGAGGATGTCAACGTCTTCGTCTTCGACACCGAGGTCTACTCCAACACCGGCGGCCAGGCCTCCAAGGCCACCAACGTGGGCGCTGTGGCCCAGTTCGCCGCCGCGGGCAAGACCATGCCCAAGAAGTCCCTGGCCGAGATCGCCATGCAGTACGGCTATGTCTACGTGGCCCAGGTGGCCATGGGTGCCAACCCCGCCCAGACCCTGAAGGCCATCAACGAGGCTGAGGCCTATCACGGACCCTCCCTCATCATCGGCTACGCCCCCTGCGAGATGCACTCCATCAAGGGCGGCATGACCAACTGCCAGAGCGAGATGAAGAAGGCCGTGGAGTGCGGCTACTGGAACCTGTTCCGCTTCAACCCCGCCCTGAAGGCCGAGGGCAAGAGCCCCTTCACCCTGGACTCCAAGGCCCCTGCCGGCGGCTATCAGGAGTTCCTGATGAACGAGGCCCGCTACTCCGCCCTGACCCGGGCCTTCCCCGAGCGGGCTGAGAAGCTCTTCCAGGAGAACGAGGAGCTGGCCAAGGCCCGCTACGAGCACCTGGTCAAGCTCCAGGAGCTCTACGCCTGAGACACTTAGCACCCCTAAACAGCAAGGGAAAGGGTCCCTCCACCGAAGCGGTGGAGGGACCCTTTTGCGCTTTGAGCCGCCGGCCGGGCGTGTCCGGGGGCCGCTATCCCCTGCCCAGAGTGCGGCTGCCGGTGGAGTTCATGGATACGCTGCCGCCGGTCCCCAGGCCGTACTCTCCGGCGGGAACGGTGCCTACGCCGGGGACCGTCACCGTGGGGACATTGACCCCGTTCCCGGGCTGGCCGGGCCGCCGGCCGGGCAGGTAGAAGGTGACGAATTTCAGGGAGAAGATGTCGCAGACCACAAAATTCTGGGAGGCCTCCTCATAGAGGGTCACATAGCTCCGGCCCACGGCGTAGAGGATGCCCTCCTTCCGGCTCATGGCCTGGGTGCCCACCAGGAACTCGCAGACCACATAGAGCCCCAGGTTGTCGGAGAGCATCTGCTGCATGGAGCCCCGCATAGCGTCGGTGTTGAAATTCTCCTCCGGCGGGGTCACCAGGCCCCCTCCCTCGTTGGCGCGGTTGAGGGCCATGTCGCACACGGCCCCGGGATAAAACTGATTCATGGACGATCTCCTCCTAAGTCTCGGCATAGGCCGCCGTGGGATTATAGAAGCAGTGGTTCCCGATGCGGACCACGAATTCCCCCACCCGGGAGGGGAAGTTCTGCCGGCAGCTGGGGTTGAAGGGGTTGAAGTACCACAGGGCGAAGCCCAGGTTGGTGAGCCGGTTTCCTGCCATGGCCCACTCCGCGATCTCGTAGTGCAGCTCCCCCACCGACATGTTGTAGATGTTCTGGGCATTGTACTGCCCCCGGATGGTCTCCCGGGCGCAGTCGAACTGCCCCGGCTGGTAGATCACCGCCCGGACAGTGGGTTCCAGCCGGCCGTACTCGCCGTAGTCCACATGGACCCGGTTCATCACCACGCAGGCCACGGCCTTCATGCCCTGCTCCCCCTCGCCCCCGGCCTCGCACTGGATGATGCGGGCCAGAAGCTCCAGATCGGTCATAAATGGTTCCCTCCCCCATCAAAGCTCAGGCCGGGAGCGTGCCCGCCTCCGACCCGTCCTGCCCTGCCGCCTGGTTCCGCAGGTCCAGGAAGCGGAGCAGGGCGGCCAGGAGCACAAACAGAGAGGCCCACAGGTTGGCGGAGGCGGAGCGGCAGGCGGCCTCCGTCCCGGACCGGGCATCCTCCCAGGCCCGCAGGGCCAGGCACAGGAAAAAGCCCAGGGAGCCGATGACCATGGCCCCGGCGGTCCGCCGGGCGGGCAGGACATCGGGCAGGGCGGCCGCCTGCTCCTCCTCCCCTGCCAGGGTGAGGCAGAGCCCCCGCCGCTGGACCGTCACCGTCCAGAAGGACAGCAGCACCGATGCCACCAGCATCAGCAGAAACCCAAGAGACTGGTCCGCCGTGGCCAGCTGTTCCTCCAGAAGCGCCCTCTGGGCCTGAGCCTCCTCCACACCGGCCCCCTCCTTTTCCCGTGAACTATCCCCATTCTATCCGCTTCGGGGTCGTCCGGTGAAAAAAACGCCCCGGTCCTTTCCAAAGGACCGGGGCGTCAGAGGGTCAAAGGGGCAGGGGTCAGGCGGCAGGGGACTCAGCAGGGGCCGTCTCCTCCGGAGCGGAGGACTCAGCGGGGGTCGTCTCCTGGGGAGCAGAAGTCTCGGCGGGGGCCTGGGCCTCCTGGATGGCGGCGACGATGTCCTGACGCAGCGTGCCCAGAGCGGTGTAGTAGCCCGGCAGGTCCAGGCCCTCCAGGGCCTCGGCGCGCTCTACCTGGGCGTCGGTCATCCACTGGTCCAGCTGCTCATCCAGGCGGACCTGGGCGTACTTTTCATAGCCGGCCTCGTTGTCGGCGGAGAGGCGCAGAATGATGTGGTAGCCGTAGGTGCTCTGGATGGGGGCGCTGATCTCCCCCTCGGCCAGAGCGGCGGCGCCGTCATAGAACTCCTGGACCATCTCCCCGGGGCCGAAGGTGTAGCCCTCGGTGCCGCCGTTGATGTTGCCGTAGGAGTCCACGTCGTCGGTGTGCTCAGTCATCAGGGTGTCGAAGAGGGCCGCGGGGTCCTCGGCGGCCATGAGCTGGTCGTAGAGGCCCTGGGCCTCTGTGAGGGCGGCGGCCATGCCGTCGTCGGTGACAGTGCCGTCCTCGGCGGTGACCGGCTCCGCCCGGACGAGGATGTGCTTGGCGTGGAGGATGCCGGCGTCGGCCAGGCCCTGGGCGTCCGGGGGCTCGGTCCCCTCCGGCCCGTAGAGGCCCGTGAGCAGGTTGTCATAGAGGTAAATGGGCTGGTTGACCTGGAGGAAGCCCTCCTCCGAGAGGCCCATATAGGAGAGCAGGCGGATGTATTCGGTGCCCACCGCGGCGGCGTCGGCCTCCGGGTCCAGGCCGTACTGCTGGGCCACCGAGTCCTTCATGCCGGCCACATCCTGGTCATAGGCGGTCTGATTGGCCTCGCTCCAGCCCAGCTCCAGCTCCTGGGCGTGGTTCTCCACCACCTGGTAGAGGGTGGCGGTCTGGATGGCGCTCTCCAGATAGTAGTCCCCCAGAGTCTGGCCGTCCCCCATGTCCATGGAGAGGTCGCTCATGCCCAAGGCGGCGTACTGGTCCGCGAAGGAGCAGACCCAGTAGAGCAGCTCCTCGGCGGTGACCTCAGCGCCGTCCACGGTGAGGAGGACGGTGTCCCGGGGAATGCCGGCGGTCTCCTGGATGATGTCGGCGGGGACCTCCTCGGGCAGGGGGATGGGAGTGTTCCCGGCGGTGTCCTGGCCGCAGGCCGCCAGGGAGAGGGTCAGGGCCAGGGCAGTGCCGGCTGCGCCCAGCCGGGAGAGTGTGTGCTTCATTTCATTCGCTCCTTTAGGTTTTACAGTCAGGGATATGATACCACCGCCGCCCCTAAAAGGCAACGGGAAAGACGGCGGGTTTCCGGAGGTTTTTCGGAAAGGACAGGGCCTGTCCCTGGGCGCGCCGCCGCGGCGCTCCCCCCTGGGACAGAAAAACCGGCGGACGGCCTGGGGCCGTCCGCCGGCTGCTGTTGGGGAGAGAGGGGCTGTCAGGAGCTGGAGCTGAGGGTCAGGCTTCCGTCCTCCCAGATATCCCACTGGATGCCCAGCAGGTCGAAGAAGGCGGTGCTGACATAGGTCTCGCCGCCGGCCGTGACCGCGGAGAGGGACGTGGGCGCCCCGCCGTTGAGGGAGACCGGGAGGAGCTGGAGCTCCCCCTGGGGGATGATGCTGGGGGGCTCGGAAAGGGCTCCGGAGTAGGGCAGGCCGGTGAGGACCTCCACCCCGCCCTCCTCCGGCCAGGCCAGGTCGAACTGGGCATAGGTGTTCTTGAGGGACTGGGCCACGTCGGTCAGGCGGTAGTAGGTGTTTCCGCTGACGTCCACCGCCCGGGCGATGGAGACGATGGAGCCGTCCACCTCGGCATAGGAGGCGGCGTCCCGGGCCATGGACTGGGCCTGGGTCTCCAGCACCCGGGTGCCGGTGAGGACCCCGGCCTCCTCCAGCACCGCCAGGCTCCGCCGGGAGGTGGTCTGAAGGGTGATGCGCAGGTCCCGGCTGACGAACACCTCCGCCCCGCCGGAGCGGTACTCGATGACGAGGTCGCTGTAATAGCAGTTCTGGAGCCGGTCCGCATCTTCCAGGAGGTAGCGGCGGCCCAGGTCTCCGGCGGCCAGGTCGGCCTTGAGGGCCTCGATGAGGGCGTCCAGGTACTCTGCCGGCACCGGATAGGTGGTATAGCGGCCGGTGGTCAGATCCCGGACGTCCAGGGTGGCGCTGGCCGCCTGGAGGCCCTCCTTCTCCACCTGGCCGAAATAGGCCTGCTCTGCCGCCTCAGGGGTGTTCAGCAGGGCCTGGGCCCGGGCGGCAGGAGAGGAGGGGTCGGCCAGCAGCTCAGCTGTCACCGGGAGGGCCTGATAGCGCCGGACCAGGACGTCCCCGTTGGTGAGGGTATAGGTCAGGCGCAGGAAGATGCTCCCCTGGGTCTGGACCTCCACTGCGGGACTCTCCGACAGGGTCCCCTGGGTGGAGAGGGGCTGCTTTTCGTATTGGTACAGGCTCCCATCGGGCCAGTCCCTGCGGCTGTCCACGATGCTCTGATGGAGTCCGGTCACCGCGGCGATGAGCTCGGGGTCGGTGAAGGTCAGGGCCTCCGCGGAGGCCGAGTCGTAGGGGGCGCTGTCGATGCCGGTGACGGTCACCGACTCCACCCGGCCGGCCGCCGGGACCCGCCGCTCATAGCCGGTGAGGTCGGTCTCCATGCCCACGATGAGGAAGACCAGCACGGCGGTCAGGGCCAGGCTGCCGGGCCAGTGCCCGCGGAAGACCCAGAAGCTCTTGTCCAGGAGCATCTGGGCCACGAAGTAGCCCACCGCGCCCCAGAGGACCATGAAGAGCAGCAGGGTCCAGACCCCCCAGGGCAGGAGCTGGGAAAAGAGGGCATAGAAGACCGAGCCCAGAGACAGGGCGGCGCAGAAGCCCACCCCGAACTTGAAGACCGGCCGCACCGCCCGGACGGTGACCACGTCCCCCGCCCCCTCCAGCTGCCGGCGGCGGTAGAGGAACAGGGCGATGACCAGCAGGGCGGCCCCCACCAGGGCGTAGAGCAGGACATAGCTCAGGCCCCAGAAGGCCACCCGCTGGAAGGTCACCCCGTCGGCGGCATAGATGGGCCGGGCGTGGAGGTTGGCGGTCATCTGGGCGGCGGGGCTGAGCCAGAGGCCCGCGGCCGTCAGCCCGTCACTGGCGGAGAAGCCGAAGACGAAGGAGGTGAAGATGTTGTCCAGCAGGCCCAGCACGGCCACGCCCAGGAAGTTGAGGATGCCGGTGAAGACGGGCATGGCCAGGATGTGGCCGGTGAACATGGCGCAGAAGACGGCAAAGCCGAAGAAAAAGAGCTCCATGAGCAGCATCACCGCCAGCCACATGCCCAGGGCCCCGGGGGCCAGGCAGCCCATGCCGGCCTCGGCCACCAGGGTCACCAGGGCCACCGCCAGGGTGGGCAGGGCCAGGAAGGAGTACCCCGACACCACGTTGGTGAGGAAGAGCCCGTCCCGGCTCACCGGCAGGGCGTGGAAGAAGTCCACGCTCCGGCTGCTGTAGAGGTAGGAGAAGACGGCCATGGCGGCCAGGGTGCCGAAGATCAGGGTGGAGAAGACCCCGGCGCTGGAGAGCAGGTCCAGAATGGTGATCTGGGCGAAGTAGGCCGGCCCGGGAAGGGCGAAGGAGTCGACATAGAGGATGGTGCTCTCCGGGTCCTGGGTCAGCAGGGTCAGGGGCACGACGAAGAGCCAGAAGACCCCGAAGACCGCCCACAGGGGCCAGAAGCGGGCCATGTTCTTTTTCCACAGGGCGGGGTAAAAGCGCCCCGGCCTAGAGGACGATGTCGCGGACTTCATAGTCCTCACCTCCCAGCTCATAGATGAAGATCTCCTCCAGGGTCAGGGGCAGGGCCTCCAGGAGGATGGGGGCGTACACCGCCAGGCGGTTGGTGACGTCGGTAGCGTTGCCCCGGACGATGAGGGTGTGGATGCGCCCCACATGGGAGACGTGGAGGACCTCCATGTCGGCGGGGAGCTGGGGCAGCTCCTTCTCCTGGAAGACCACCTGCATCTTCACCAGGTTCTCCTGGAGCTCGGAGAGGCCCCGCTCCACCAGCACCTTCCCGTGGGAGAGGATGCCCACCCGGTCGCAGACGTCCTCCAGCTCCCGGAGGTTGTGGGAGGAGACCAGCACCGTGGTGCCGTGCTCGGCCACGTCAGAGAGGACCAGGCTCCACACCTGCCGGCGCATCACCGGGTCCAGGCCGTCCACCGGCTCGTCCAGCACCAGCAGCTCGGGGCGGCAGCACAGGGCCAGCCAGAAGGCCGCCTGCTTCTGCATCCCCTTGGAGAGGCGGCGGATGGGCTTGGTCTCGTCCACGGCGGAGAAGGCCTCCTTCAGCAGCTGGTACCGCCCGGCGTCGAACCGGGGGTAAAAGCCCCGGTAGAACTTCATCAGGTCCCGGGTGGAGGCCGAGAGGAAGTAGTAGAGCTCGTCGGGGATGGAGGCGATCCGGACCTTGGCCGCCGGGTTCTCATAGACCGGCTCCCCGGCCACCAGCACCTCCCCGGCGTCCTGGCGGTAGATGCCGGTGATGTGCCGGAGGATGGTGGACTTTCCCGCCCCGTTGGGCCCCACCAGGCCATAGATGGACCCCTTGGGCACCGTCATGGTGAGGCCGTCCAGGGCCCGGACCCCGTCAAAGGTCTTGACCACGTTCTTGACTTGGATCATTTCGCTCCCTCCTTTGCGCCGGTGACACGGTGGGCCAGCTCCTCGGCTGTCAGGCCCAGGAAGAGGAGCTCGGTGGCGGCCTCATCGAATTGCCGCAGCAGCCGCTCCCGGCGCTCCCCGGCTACGTCGGCCCTTCGGGCGGCGAAGGCCCCCTTCCCCGCGATGGTGTAGAGGTAGCCCTCCCGCTCCAGGGACTCGTAGGCCCGCTGGATGGTGTTGGGGTTGATGGCCAGGGAGGCGGCCAGGGCCCGCACTGAGGGGAACTGGTCTCCCTCCTGGATGGCCCCGGTGACCACCAGGTGCCGCAGGCCGTCCTTGACCTGCTCGTAGATGGGCCGGGCGTCCCGGTAATTCAGGCTGAACAATGTTCCGGCCTCCTTTCGGATGATGGTGGAGGGCG
>DWWJ01000043.1 GCA_019119795.1 Candidatus Intestinimonas pullistercoris | reverse complement strand
GAGGTGGGCGGCCTGGGCGGCAGCTACCTGAGCTACATCCTGGCCGTGGAGGAGGTCTCCAAGGTGGACGCCGCCTTCGGCATCGCCTTCTCCGTGGACACCTCCCTGTACGGCGGCAGCATCATGAACTCCTCCGCCCCCACCGAGATCAAGAAGAAGTTCCTGGCCCCCATCACCTACGGTGAGAAGATCGGCTCCTTCGGCCTCACCGAGCACACTGCCGGCTCCGACGCCGCCGGGCAGAAGACTGTGGCCACTAAGGACGGCGACAGCTACGTCATCAACGGCTCCAAGTGCTTCAACACCAACGGCCCTCTGGCGGACTACACCGTCATCTATTGCCTCACCGACCCCGCCCTGGGCACCAAGGGCATGGCCGCCTTCGTGGTGGAGAAGGGCACCCCCGGCTTCACCGTGGGCAAGGTGGAGAACAAGATGGGCATCCGCACCGCCATGGTCTCCGACATGCACCTGGACAACGTCCGCGTCCCCGCTGAGAACATGATCGCTCAGCCCGGCGAGGGCTTCAAGCTGGCCATGAAGACCCTGGACGGCGGCCGCATCGGCGTGGCGGCTCAGGGCCTGGGCATCGCCAAGGGCGCCTTCGAGATCGCCCGCAAGTACATGATGGAGCGCCAACAGTTCGGCAAGCCCATCGCCAAGCAGCAGTATCTGGCCTTCAAGATGGCCGAGCTCCAGACCAAGATCCAGGCTGCCGAGCTCCTGCTCTACAAGGCCGCCATGGACAAGGAGGAGGGCCGTCCTTACACCACCTCCGCCGCGATGGCCAAGATGACCTGCACCAACGTGGCCATGGAGGTCACCACCGAGGCGGTCCAGATGCTGGGCGGCAACGGCTACATGAAGGATTACCACGTGGAGCGCATGATGCGGGACGCCAAGATCACCCAGATCTACGAGGGCACCAACGAGATCCAGAAGCTGGTCATCAGCGGTCAGCTCTTCCGCTAAGGCCCGAAAAAAATTCTGGTATTTTGCCGGAACTCATGCTATAATAAGGGGCAGCGCCTGGATAGGCGCTGCCCTTTCTCTTGCGTGCGTTACTTTTCAGTAGACAAGAAGGAATGAGGACCAATGGCTTTACAAAGCTGTATCAACTATCTGATGACCGTGGCCCAGCACCAGGTCCATCAGGCCTTTTCCGCCGGGCTGGAGCAGTTCAACATCACCCCTGGACAGTATGGCGTCCTGGGCTGCCTGTGGGAGCAGGGCCCCTGTACCCCCAAGGAGATCGCCCAGATCCTCCAGCTGGAGAACTCCACCATCTCCGGGGTCCTGGACCGGATGCAAAAGCGGGGGCTCATCGACCGCGTGGTGGACCCCAGCGACCGCCGCAGCGTCCGGGTGGTCCCCACCGAGGAGGGCCTGGCCCTGAAGGAGGGCGTCCTGAAGGTCATCGACCAGCTCAATGTCCAGATCCTGGAGGGCTTCACCCAGGAGCAGCGGGCCGTCCTTCTGGACTGCCTGCGGCAGGTGGGCCGGGTGGACCGCTCCGGCGAATAGCTTCCCGTTCAGAACAGAAAAGCGCACCCCCGGCAGGCCGCCAGACGGTCCGCCGCGGGGTGCGCTTTTGTTGTTTCGGGCCGGGGCGGGCGGCAGGGCTCGGGAAGGCCCTACTTCCGCCGCTTGTCCCGGACGTAGATGTGCTTGGTGTGGGGGTGGCCGGTCTGGCGCACGTCCACCTCGAAGCGGTCGATGCTCCGGATGAGCTGGGTCAGCTTGGAAAAGCCGTAATTCCGGGGGTCAAAGTCGGGCTGCTGCCGGATGAGCAGATTGCCCAGCTCTCCCATAAAGGCATAGCCGTCCTCGTCGGCAATCATGGCCGTGGCGTCGGCGATGAGCTGGACCACCGCCTTGGGCATCCTCCGCTGGGGCTCCTCCTGGACCGGGGCCGGCGCCTCCGGCTCGGGCTCAGGCTCCGGGGCCGCTTTTTTGCGGCCCTTCTTGGCGGGCTTGGCGGGCGGCGCCGCCGGAGCGGGGGCGGCCTCCGGCTCAGGGGCGGGCTGGGGCTCCGGCTGGGCTGTGGCCTCCTTGGCCGCCGCCCGGATGACCTCGATATAGATGAACTTGTCGCAGGCCACGATAAAGGGGCTGGGGGTCTTTTTCTCGCCCATGCCGATGACCTTCATGCCCGCCTCCCGGAGACGGGTGGCCAGGCGGGTGAAGTCCGAGTCGCTAGACACTAGCACAAAGCCGTCGCACCGCCCGGTGTAGAGGATGTCCATGGCGTCGATGATCATGGCCGAGTCGGTGGCGTTCTTCCCGGTGGTGTAGCTGTACTGCTGGATGGGGGTGATGGCGTTCTCCAGCAGGATGGGCTTCCAGGAGGCCATGTTGGGGGTGGTCCAGTCCCCGTAGATGCGCTTGATGGTGGGGGTCCCGTAGACGGTGATCTCACTCATCACATCCCGCATGGCAGTGCGGGAGGCGTTGTCGGCGTCGATGAGCACCGCCAGGCGCAGGCTCTGGTCGTTTTGTTCTGTCATAGCTGTCCTCCTGACTGTTGACCGCCGTGCTCAGCCATCGCTGAGCACAAAATGGTAAAACCGGAGCATCTCATACCAGTCTCCGGTGGAGAAGCAGACATCCTTGCCGTCCTCCAGCCGGGCTCCGGGGTAAAAGCTCTTGGAATAGGCCCTCTTGTGCTCCCGGAAGCGGATGCGGCTGTCAAAGTGGTCCGGCAGGGGCACAGCGCACCGGGAGGCCCTGCGGACGGCCTCCTCCGCCCCGGCCCGAATGCGCTCCACCGCCACGTCGGGGTGGAGGGAGAGGACGCCGCCGCCGATGCCCCGGTTCACCGGCACGGTGACCATCTCCGGGATCAGCTCCTGGGCGAAGGCGCACAGGGCCTCGTCCCCGGAGAGGAAGGCCACCGGCACGCCGTAGTAGCCGGCGGTGTAGGCGTTGATGAGAAATTCGCTGGCTCGGACGCCGTTGAGCAGGACGTGCTCGTTGCCCAGGTTCATGGTGTGGGAGAGGGGATTGCCGGGGCAGGCGGCCCAGGCGTGGTAGCCGGTGAAGAGGACGGCCCCGAAGTGCCCGGCATCCAGCCCGGCCATCATGGAGAGCGGGTCCCCGGTCCAGCCCCGGAGGATGCGGGTCTGGGCCGGAAGCTGGGTGGGATCGATGTTCCGGGCGGAGTCGTGGGCGTCCTTCAGAAGGATGCCCTCCGCCCCGGCGGCCAGGGTCCCCTGGCAGGCGGCGCAGACCTCCCGGGTCATCTGCGCTTGGAAGGGGCGGTAGTCCTGGGGGGTGGAGCGCTCGGTCTCAGACCAGTCGGCGATGCCGCAGGTCCCCTCGATGTCGGCGCTGAGATACACCTGCATGGGAAGTCTTCCTTTCTCAACTGGGATCGTTCTTCCTCCAGTATAACACAAAGAAAAGGATTTGGATACCGCAATATGGCGCTCCGCCCATCCGGATCAGGAGCAGGAGGCCCACGCCGGAGCGAGGGGCCCCGGAACGGCGCCAGGCCGGCGCGGTCTTAGGACCGCGCCGGCCTGGAAGAGAGGCCTTCCGGCCTTTGGGCTGCTTTCAGGTATCGTCTTCGATGAGGCCGTAATCCCCGTCGTTCCGGCGGTAGACCACCGAGAAGGCCCCGTCCGCGTCGGCATTCTTGAAGGCGAAGAAGGTGTGATCCACCAGATTCATCTGGAGCACTGCCTCATCCACCGTCATGACCTTGATGGGGAAGCGCTTGGTCCGGGCGATGCGGAACTCGGACTCCTCCTCCTCGGGGGCGAAGTCGGAGACCTCGGCGGCATCCACCGTGCGCTCGAAGGCGTCGGTCCGCAGCCGCTTCTCCAGCCGGGCTTTGTTCTTGCGGATCTGCCGCTCCATGCCGGAGACGCAGGCGTCGATGGAGGCCCGCATATCGGGGGTGCTCTCCGAAGCGCGGAGGATCATACTGCCGGACCGGACCGTGACCTCGCACACGTTCCGGCCTTTTTCTACACTGAAGACGACAGAGGCCTCCCCTTCGGTCTTGAAGTAGCGGTCCAGCTTGCCCACCTTTTTCTCAGCGTAGGCGTGGACGGACGCAGGCAGAGAGACTTTCTTGTCGGTGAATACGAACTTCATACGAGTCAGCTCCTTCTTTCGCCCCCGGCCGGGGGCTGTGGTGGGCAAGGCCGGGGGACCCCGGCCTTCCTTGTCTCTATTATACCAGACCTGCCGGGAAAAGTCATCTATAATTTATGAATAATCCACAAGAATGTTTGGGGCCGGCCCCAGGAGACCCCGGAAGGGGGGAGCCCACCTGGGCCGGTGGCGGACGCCGCGGCCCGCTCCCCCCACCGCTGTGGCCCAATTTCCGGACCGGGCTCCAAAACAAATTTCAAAAACCCCCTTGACAAGAACAGGGTACTGTGTCTATACTGTATATGCTGGATATATACAGTATAACATCCCGAGGTGGAGCCATGGACATCATTATCAGCAACAGTGCCGGCACGCCCATTTACGAGCAGATCACCCAGCAGATGAAGGGCCTCATTCTGCGGGGGGAGCTGCGCGAGGGGGAGGCCCTTCCCTCTATGCGGCTGCTGGCCAAGGAGCTGCGCATCTCGGTCATCACCACCAAGCGGGCCTATGAGGAGCTGGAGCGGGAGGGCTTCCTCACCACCGTTCCGGGCAAGGGCTGCTTTGTGGCGCCCCGGGACCTGGAGCTGGTCCGGGAGGACTGCCTCCGGCGGGTGGAGGACCACCTCTCCCAGGCGGTGAACATCGCCAAGGGGGGCGGCATCACCCTCTCCGAGATGACCGACGCGCTGAACATTTTGTATGGAGACGAGTGACATGACAAACGCCATTGAAGTCAAGGGCCTGTGCAAGGACTACGGCGATTTTCAGCTCAAGGATGTGGACCTGACCCTCCCCGGCGGGGCCATCCTGGGACTCATTGGAGAAAACGGGGCGGGGAAGTCCACCACCATCAAAGCCATTCTGGGCCTCATCCGCCGGGACGGGGGTACTGTCCGGGTCTTCGGCCGGGAGATCACAGGGGACGACCCCTCCTATAAGGAGGACATCGGGGTGGTGCTGGACGAGGTGAGCTTCCACGACCCCCTGAAGGTCCCCCAGGTGGGGCGCATCCTCTCGGGGGTCTACCGGAACTGGGACGGGGCGTGCTTCGACGCCTATGTGGACCGCTTCCAGCTCCCCCGGAACAAGAAGATCAAGGAGTTCTCCCGGGGCATGAAGCAGAAGCTCTCCATCGCCACCGCCCTCTCCCACCACCCAAGGCTCCTGATCCTGGACGAGGCCACCTCCGGCCTGGACCCAGTGGTCCGGGACGAGCTGCTGGACGAGTTCCTGGCCTTCATCCAGGACGAGGACCACGCCGTTTTGATCTCCAGCCACATCACCAGCGACCTGGAGAAGGCGGCCGACTATGTGACCTATCTCCACCGGGGACAGGTGGCCCTCCAAGGGGCCAAGGATGAGCTGCTGGACGCCTACGGGCGGCTGGTCTGCTCCCGGGCCGACCTCCAGGGGGTGGACCCGGACCTCCTGCTGGGGACCCGGATGAGCCAGTTTGGCTGCGAGGCCCTGGTAAAGGACCGCCGGGCCTTCCGGCGGCGCTATCCGGCCCTGACGGTGGACCCGGTAAGTCTGGAAGAGATCATGGTATTTACGGTCAGGGGGGACGAGAAATGATGGGTCTGGTGAAAAAGGACTTCTATCTGGCGGCGGGGCTGGCCAGGAGCTATCTGATCGTGGCGGCCATCTTCCTGGTGCTGAGCTTGGCGGGGATCTACGAGTTCTCCTTCCTGTCCTCCTTTATGAGCCTCCTGTGCATCATGCTGCCGGTCAACGTCTTCTCCTACGACGAGCAGGCCAAGTGGGACAAGTACGCAGCCGCCCTTCCCGGCGGACGGCGGGCGGTGGTCCAGGCCCGGTATGTGTTCACCCTGATTGTCAGCGCGGGCGCGGTGGTCCTGGGGGGCGCGGTGGGGGCGGCGGCCTGCCTCCTGGATCCCACGGCGGGGGAGACGCTGTGGGAGATGGTGCTGAGCACCGCCGCCGGCGGCAGTGTCGGCATCCTCCTCAACGCCGTGATGCTCCCCCTGATGTTCAAATTCGGGGTCCAGAAGGGGCGGCTCTACCTGGCCCTGGTGCTGGCCATCCTCTTCGGCGCCTTTTTGGGCGGCGTGGCCGCCCTGGCCTCCGCCGTTCAGGAGCCGAGCGTGCTGATCCTGCCCCTGGCCGCCATCCCGGCGGCGGGCCTGCTGGCCCTGGTGCCCTCCTACTTCCTCTCCCTGCGGATCTTCCGAAAAAAGGACCTGTGAGAGCGAGAGGAGACGGACAAGAATTTAGAAAGCAGTCCGGAAACTGCGCTGTGGCATCTGCCGGACGGGGCTGTAAATAGGATAACGGGTATTCGGAAACACCGGATACCCGTTATTTTTTGCCCATGCCCGGAAGCAATGGACTTGCTGTGCAGGTTTCGAGTATAATGAACGCATAGCAATCGGTTCCGACCGAAAATTTTCCTGAAATTTTTCACGGCAGCCAAATATTCCGCCCCAAATCTTGTCTCAATAAGAGGAGAGGGGCATCCGGTCCATACAGAAGGGAGGAGCGGGATGGAGGACGTTGAAATCATCGAGCTGTACTGGCAGAGAAATGAGCAGGCCATTGTGGAGACCGCCCAAAAATACGGCGCGTTTTGTCACAGCATCGCAAAAAATATTTTGTCCATCGACGAGGATGCCGAGGAATGCGTCAACGACGCCTTCCATCAGGCATGGAACGCGATCCCGCCTCAGCGCCCCGTAAGGTTCAGAGCATGGCTGGGTAAGACGGTCCGCAATCTCGCGCTCAATCTGTGGAACAAAAATCACGCGCAAAAGCGGTACGCGGGGATGACCCTGCTGCTGACAGAACTGGAGGACTGCATTCCGGCGCCCCAAACCGTGGAGCGGGAGATCGAGGAAAAGGAGCTGACCGGGCTCCTGGAACGCTGGCTGCGCTCCATGGACCGGGAAGATCAGATTTTGTTTGTGCGCAGATATTGGAACGGCATGGCGCTGAAGGAACTGGCAAAAGAGCAGGCGGTCTCTCCCGGCAAGCTGGCGCAGCGGATGTACCGGCTCCGCCTCAGCCTGAAGGCCGCCTTGGAAGAGGAGGGGGTCCGGATATGAGCGAAAAAGAGACGGAAAAGCTGTTTCGCAGCATCACAGAGCTCAGCGATGACCTGATCGAAAACGCGCAGACGGTTCCTGCCGGGGGGCGGAAGAAAACAGCTGCCTGGAAAAAATGGGGGGCTGCGGCGGCATGCCTGTGTCTGGTGATCTTCGCCGTTCCGCTGCTCGCCCGAATTCCCCGGGCGCCGCAAGGCGGGGCGGAGGCTGCGCCGCATTTTGCCGTGGATAACAGGACCTTTATCGTCTCTTCCTACCTCGGTGACGCTGTCACCGACGAGCTGCCGGAGGGCTTTCTCCCGGCCGGGACCATCAGCATCAGCGGCGGCCTGGAGGACTGTCCATACTATCGAAATCCCGCTGTTCCAGAGTGGATCTATGTGTACCAGGAGGTAAACACAGATGGAACAATGGACGCCGCGGGAAACCTCACAAGGACACCGCCCCATCCCGCCTATGTCCGCTATGTGGATGAGCGGTTGAGAGGAAAAGATTTGATCTGCTACCAGGGAGAATACTATATCTCCATGTGGAGCGCGAAGGATTACGGCGACGACCCAGATGTCACCGAGGCATACCTTGCGGAAATGGAGGCCCTGTATGGCAGGCGGATCGAAGGGGCCGCTCCAGACGGCTTTGTGCCGGCGGGGACAGCGGAGTTTACCGGAAAGGACACCATTCCGACGGGAGGGCTTGCCAGCAACGCGGAGGCCGCCGAAGTATATTACGATCCCTCTGATCCCGCCGTCCTGCTGATGCGGACCCACTGGTTCACAGCCGCCGCGGAAG
>DWWJ01000042.1 GCA_019119795.1 Candidatus Intestinimonas pullistercoris | reverse complement strand
CCGGGCGCCCAGGCGCTCCTGCGGCTCCGGCAGCACAAGGAGCGCTATCTGCCGGAGCAGTACGGCAGCCGGATGCTCCGCTGGCGGCTCACCTCTCCCTACCTGACCCCCTCCGTCCTGCGGTGGATGGTGCGCTTTGACGCGCTGGTGACCTCCAACCAGGCCCTCTACGAGGCCCTTTTGGACGACCGCGCCTCCCTGGCGGAGCGCTGCCTCCGGTTTGAGGTCCCGGTCCTGCTGGTCGCCGGGGAGCACGACTGGACGACTCCCCGCTCCACCGCCCTGGCCTATTTCGAGGCCCTCTCCGCCCCTCGCAAGAAATTCCTGACCATCGCGGGCGCGGGCCACCTGCCCTTCGCTGACCAGCCGGAGGCCTTTTCGGCGGCCCTGCTGTCCTTTCTCTCCCGGCTGTGACCCAACTTTTTCTATCTCCCGCCCCGGAGCGGGCCAAAGGTCCCCTTCGGGTCCGGGTCTCCATCTCATTTTTCAACAGGAGGTTTTGCACATGTCTCTCAACAAGTATCTCGACGTCGCCCCCGAGGTGGCCCAGGCCATCGCGGACCACAAGCCCGTGGTGGCCCTGGAGTCCACCATCATCTCCCACGGCATGCCCTATCCCCAGAACGTGGAGACCGCCCTGAAGGTGGAGTCCATCATCCGGGAGAACGGGGCCGTCCCCGCCACCATCGCCATCCTGGGCGGCCGCCTGAAGGCCGGCCTCTCCCCGGAGGAGATCGAGTACCTGGGCAAGAAGGGCCACGACGTGGCCAAGGCCAGCCGCCGGGACATCGCCGTGCTGGCGGCCCGGGGGGCCGACGGCGCCACCACCGTCACCACCACCATGATGATCGCCCACATGGCGGGCATCCAGGTCTTCGCCACCGGCGGCATCGGCGGCGTCCACCGGGGGGCCGAGACCACCATGGACATCTCCGCCGACCTGGAGGAGCTGGCCCAGACCCCGGTGATGGTGGTCTGCGCCGGGGCCAAGTCCATCCTGGACCTGGGCCTCACCCTGGAGTACCTGGAGACCCACGGCGTCCCCGTCATCGGCTACGGCACCAAGGAGCTGCCCGCCTTCTACACCCGGAAGAGCGGCTTTGCCGTGGACTATGAGATCGACACCCCCGCCGACCTGGCCGCCGCCTTCCACGCCAGCCTGGAGATGGGCCTCCGGGGCGGCATGCTGGTGACCAACCCCATCCCCGAGGAATATTCCATGGACCCCGACGTCATCAACAAGGCCATCGACGAGGCCGTGGCCCAGGCCGAGGCCCAGGGCATCCACGGCAAGGAGACCACCCCCTTCCTGCTGGCCAAGGTGAAGGACCTCACCGGCGGGGACAGCCTGGACTCCAACATCCAGCTGGTCTTCAACAACGCCCGGCTGGCCGCCCGGACCGCCGCCGAGCTGGTGAAGCTGTAAAAACCCGGATTTGACAAAACGAACTGCCCTTTGTATCATAGGGGCAGTTCGTTTTTTCTGGAGGCGATCTTAGGATGACAGAGAAGGAGAAGATGCTCACCGGGGCCCTCTACGACCCCGGCGATCCCGAGCTCACCGCCCTGCGCCAGCGGGCCCAGGCCCTGTGCCGGAAAATCTGCCTGGACGACAGCGGCGACCCGGAGACCCGCTGCGCCCTCCTGAAGGAGCTCTTCGGCGCCACCGGGGCGTGGGCCTATGTGGAGCCCAACTTCCGCTGTGACTACGGCTTCAACATCCGGGTGGGGGAGAACTTTTACGCCAATTACGACTGCATCATGCTGGACTCTGCCCCCATCACCATCGGGGCCGAGTGCATGTTCGGCCCCCGGGTCTCCCTCATCACCGCCACCCATCCCGTGGAGGCCCTGGTCCGCTCCCCCGGGGAGGGCCAGGTGGGGGAGTACGCCCAGCCCATCACCATCGGGGACCGGGTCTGGCTGGGGGCCGGGGTCATCGTCAACCCCGGCGTCACCATCGGGGAGGGGGCCGTGGTGGCCTCCGGGGCGGTGGTGACCAGGGACATCCCGCCCTACACCCTGGCCGCCGGCGTCCCGGCGGTGGTGAAAAAGGAGCTGCCCCGGCCATAAGGGGACCCGTAAAAAGGCGGCACGCCGGACTCGAAGTCCGGCGCGCCGCTTTTTGTCTTTTCTTAATACCGGTCCACCCAGCCGGAGATGAGCAGGGGCGGGACGGTCCAGGCCAGGAGGAAGAAGGTCATCTGGGCGGGGGTGATGGACTGCCAGGCCCCCACGAAGGTGAGGTAGAAGGCCAGCAGCAGGCCCACTAGGGAGCCCAGCACCGAGAGGACGGTGGCCACCCGCACGGCCGAGCGCAGGCGCTTGGCCCCCACCACCGCCTCGGAGAAGGGGGTGAGCCCCTCCCGGCACAGCACTGCCGTCAGCCGGGGGTTGTGGGGCTGGTCGGGGTCGGAGAGCTCGGTCCGCCGCTCCACCGTGGGGAAGTCCATCTTCTCCACCGGCAGCTTGAACTTCTGCCGCAGCATGGCGGGGATGAGGTTGAAGTCCCGGGTGCACAGCACCGGGGAGATGCGCCCCGCCACCAGGGCCGAGATGGCCGGGGGGATGGTGGGGTGCATGGTATAGCTCAGAGCGAAGATCCCGGCCAGCTCCCCGTCGATGGCGCAGAAGACGGCGCTGCGCACATTGAGCCCCTGGGGCAGGGGGACCTCCATCAGGGCCATAAAGGAGGCCGAGCCCACCAGGATGGACTCCCCCCGGATCTCCGCCGAGAGGCCGCCCCCCTCGTGGCGCTGGAGGCCGCTGGAGCGGCGGTAGACCGCCCCCTGGGACCGCAGCAGGTCGTGGAAGAGCTTGTCCAGGCCGGAGCCGCTGTCCCGGATGAGGGTGGCGCACACTGCCACCACCTTTTCCACCGAGAAATCCCCAAAGACCTTGATGCCGTTGAGGGCCACTGTCCCGGGGGGAAAGAGGTCGGTGTCGGTGAGGAGGATAGCCGACCCCGCCCGGGCCGCTCCGGACCAGCCCGCCAGGGCGGCCCCGCTGCCGGAGAGCCGCCGGGCCAGGGCCAGGTAGGGCCGGGAGAAGATCAGCAGCCCGGCGAAGGCGGCCGAGGCCGTCAGGTCGGCGGAGAGGCACCACAAAAACCGCTCCGGCCGCCCCTGGCCCACCGAGGCCAGCAGGGCGCACAGCAGGCTCCCCAGCAGCAGCAGGGGGACCGTGATCCGGTAGACCTTCTGGGTGCCGTCCTCCTCCTGGATCTGGCTGCCGAAGCCGTGGGCCGGGCCCGACCACTTGGCGTAGGCATCCCGGCCGTTCCAGCTCTTGGGGTCCAGGGTCACCAGGTAGGGCTCCGAGGCCGAGGCGGCGGTGCGGCAGGAGAGCCGCAGGCCCTGCCGCTTGTCATAGGTCCCCCACATGCAGCAGAAGAGGCCCAGGCAGCAGGCGGCGGCGTAGGGGAGGGTGTCCCGCTCCGGCATCAGCTGGAGCTGGGTAAAGGCGTCGGCCAGGGTGAAGCAGCAGGCCAGGGCGCAGGCGCTGTCCGCCCCCGGCCGCAGCACGAAGAGCCGCACCAGCCCCAGCAGCAGCACGTCGATGCCCAGCACCGCCGCCACCGTCAGCACGCCCCCCGAGCACCAGACCTGGAGGGCGAAGGACTCCCCCAGCCCTCCCGGCAGGGGGAGGTCCAGGAAGGAGGCCAGGGCCACCCACAGCAGGGGGAGGGAGAGGAGGAGCACCAGGGCCGCCCGCAGCCGCAGGAGGCCCAGGCCCTTTCCATACCGGCTGGCCAGCTGGGAGGGGGGGATGTCCGGCGGCGGGGCCGGCTCCTTCCGGGGCCTTCGCTCCCGACGGGGCGCTTCCTCCTCCGCCGCCTCCTCCTCATCCACCCCGGGGATGAGCCGCTCAAAGCGGATGGTCTCCTCCGAGACCTCCTTGCCCTCCTCGGAGAACATCTGCTGGGCATAGGCGTCGGCCTTCTCCCTCAGGTGCCGGAGCCCCGCCTGGAGGGGCGGGGTGTCGTCCTCGGGGAACTCCAGCACCTTGTCGGTGACCGGAGGGCGCTGCCGGACCTTAGGCGGGGGCTCCGGAGCGGGAGCCGGCTCCGGCTCCCCGCCGTCCTCCGGGTCCGGTTCCCCGCCGGGGGACGCCTCCGGCTCCTCGTCCTCCTCCGGGGGCGAGACCTGCCGCCCGCCGGGGAAGAGGACCACGTTCTGAGGCAGCGGATCATGTCTGGCCTCCGGCCAGGGGAGGTCTGGACCGGAGGGCTTCCCGGGGTCCTTGCCGTATTCCGCCAGGATCTCCTCCAGGGTGTATTCTCTATCCAGTTTGTCGTCGTCCTTGTCCTTTGCCATAACGGACTTCCTTTATGTGAAATGGCGCTTCCTCAGCCCAGGCGCTGGCGGACGGCCTCGTAGAGCAGAATGGCCGCCGCCGCCGAGGCGTTGAGGGAGTTGAGCTTCCCCTTCATGGGGATGCGGACCTTGAAATCGCAGTGCTCGGCCACCAGGCGCCCCATGCCCCGGCCCTCGGAGCCGATGACGATGGCCGCCGGGCCCTTCAGGTCGGCGTCGTAGAGAAGGGTGTCCCCGTCGGCCGCCGTGCCGAAGACCCACAGCCCCGCCTCCTGGAGCTCCTGGAGCAGGGAGGGCAGGTTGGGCACCCGGGCCACCGGCACGTGGGAGACCGCCCCCGCCGAGGTCTTGGCCACCACGGCGGTGAGGCCGGCCGAGCGCCGCTTGGGGATGATGACCCCGTGGGCCCCGGCGCACTCGGCGGTGCGGATGACCGCCCCCAGGTTGTGGGGGTCGGAGAGCTCGTCGCAGACCACCACCAGGGGGGGCTCCCCCTTCTCTCGGGCGGCGGAGAGGATGTCCTCCACCGAGGCGTAGGCCCGGACGGCGGCCACAGCGATGACCCCCTGGTGGGCATGGGTGAGGCTCATGGCGTCCAGCTTCCGCCGGTCGCACTCCACCACCACCACGCCCTTCTCCCGGGCCGTGGAGGCGATGTGGCCCAGGGCGGCGTCAGTCTCCCCCCTGGCCAGATAGAGCTTGTCCACGGGCGTCCCCGCCCGCAGGGCCTCCAGGACGGCGTTGCGCCCCTCGATGATCCCGTCTGCCTCCGCCATGGGCTCCCGTCTGTGGTCCCGTCTCTCTCTCATGTCCCCTCCGCCTTTCCAATGCATCATCGTGTCCCAGTATAACACAAGTGGCGGCGAAGAAAAAGAGCCGATTGCCGGACATTCACAGAAAGTTTACGGCCCCCTTTCTTGTATTTTAAGGTAGTCTGTGCTATGATACAAAAGACCTTATTCTTTCCCCCTTCGTTTCTTTTTGGGGGGTCGAGGGTCGATAAAGGAGGATACACCTTGAACCAGCCAGATCGGAAAGGCCCGGGGGGCAGCCCCGGCGGAAATAAAAACATGATGGGCATCGTGTCCATCATTCTGTGGGCCCTGATCATCACCCTGATGATCAACTACTTCACCTCCACCATGTCCACCTCCCACTCCCAGCAGATCGAGTTCTCCCAGTTCCTGGAGATGGTGGAGAACGACGAGGTGGCCTGGGTGGTGATGGAGACCAACAAGTACACCATCTACCCCCGTCCCGAGACCGCCTCTGCCGCCCAGAACGGCCAGAGCGGCGGCCAGAACACCAGTGACCCGGCCGTCACCCCCATCCCCGGGCTGGAGGGCCTGGAGGGCCTCACCGGAGGCTCCATCACCGGGGGCGGCTCCGGAGCTCCGGCGGAAACCAGCTCGTCTGAGCCGGAATTCGGCTCCAGCGAGTGGAAG
This sequence comes from Candidatus Intestinimonas pullistercoris, assembly GCA_019119795.1. GTDB lineage: Bacteria > Bacillota > Clostridia > Oscillospirales > Oscillospiraceae > Intestinimonas > Intestinimonas pullistercoris. The sequence goes on along the minus strand of DWWJ01000042.1, from coordinate 571 downwards.
CAGATGCTCCAGCAGGGGACCTCCTACTACTGCGCCCCCGCCTCCAACTCCATGACCGAGGACCGGGTCCTCCAGCTTCTGGAGGAGCACAACACCGAGGAAAACCCCATTCTCTTCGGCCCCCCCTATATTGAGCAGCTCTCTCCCATCATCACGCTGCTGATCTCCTATGTGCTCCCCGTGGTCATCATGGTGGTGCTCTTCTCCTTCCTCTTCCGCAGCATGTCCAGCAAGATGGGCGGCGGCCTGGGCGGGGTGGGGAAGGCCAATGCCAAGGTCTATGTGGAGAAGTCCACCGGCGTCACCTTCAAGGACGTGGCCGGCCAGGACGAGGCCAAGGAGTCCATGGAGGAGATCATCGACATCCTCCACAACCCACAAAAGTACACCGAGATCGGGGCCAAGCTCCCCAAGGGTGCCCTGCTGGTGGGCCCGCCGGGCACCGGCAAGACCCTGCTGGCCAAGGCCGTGGCCGGCGAGGCCAACGTTCCCTTCTTCTCCATCTCCGGCTCCGACTTCGTGGAGATGTTCGTGGGCGTGGGCGCCAGCCGGGTCCGGGACCTCTTCAAGG
>DWWJ01000041.1 GCA_019119795.1 Candidatus Intestinimonas pullistercoris | reverse complement strand
ACCGGGACCGCCTTGAGCTCTCTGGCCCGGAACCGCTTGACGGCGGCCCGCAGGAGCCTGTCCGCCGCCCCCTGGCCCCGGAGCTCGGGGGAGACATAGGTGTGGTCGATGGACATGGCCCGGTCGGACCGCTGGTGGAAGGTGACCTCCGCCGCCATCCGGCCCTGCTCATTTTTATAGTAGATACGCTCCGCCTCGTAGATCAGCTCCATCCTGGCTGCCTCCGTTCCGCCGCCGGAGGACCGGCGGCTCTCTTGTGATAGGAATAGTATAGCACAGAGACCGCCGGCTGTCTGCCCCTATTTTTCAGGAGCCCTCCACTAGGGCTTGTTTGAAAATCATCAACATACCCAATCGGCGGGTCTTTTGGCCTCTGGACCACGCAATTTTCCCTTGAAATCCGTCAGGATTCCGGCGGAAAAATTGCTTGTCAGCGGACCAAAATCCCTCGCCGCTGGGCACATTGCTATTTTTCAAACAAGCCCTAGGACCGGAGCCCGGCGGTCAGAGAGACAGGGCAGTAGGGGGCTCTCCTCCAGGGCGGCGTCCAGGGCCGCCCCGTCGGCAAAGAGCAGATTGCCGCTGGAGCTCAGGGGGAGGGTGCAGCTGTCCGGCCGCAGGGAGGCCGCCGGGTCCTCCACCAGCAGGACCAGGGGGCGCTCCGCCCGGAGCAGGGGGATCTCCTCCCCGGCCCGGGCCCCCAGCAGGGGCAGGCCCTCCCCGGTGTAGGCGCAGAGCCGGAGCCCCTCCGGAAGGACCTCCCCCGAGACCGTCCAGAGAGGGAGCTGGGCCTGGAGAAAGTCCTGGAGCTCCTGGGACAGGTCCTCCAGGGCCAGGGGGGTGAGGTGGTCCGGGCTGTCATACCGCTCCATCCAGGCGGTGTCCACCAGGGCCAGGTGGTCGTAGTCCCCCAGGATGCCGCTCAGCTCGATGGAGGTGTCCACGGCAAAGGAGAGGAGGATGCCGTCCTGGTCCGCCATGGCCTCCAGCAGTTCGCCTCCGGCCTGGGAGAGGGCGGGGTCGTCACAGACGGCGTCGATGTCCCGATAGAAGAGCCGGGTCAGGTCCCCGGTGTCCAGAGGGGCGGCCCGGGAGACGCTCCGGCAGGCGGAGAGGCCCAGGGTCAGGGCGGCGGCCAGGAGGAAGAGGAGGGGCTTCCTTTTGCTCACGGGAGGGCCCTCCCCTCTGCTTCATCCTCGGAGAGGGGGAAGCGCACCCGGGCGGTGAAGAGGTCGGCGTCGGTCTCCACCAGGAGGGAGCCGCCGCAGGCGGCGGCGAAGCTGCTGGCGATGGCCAGCCCCAGGCCGCTGCCCCCGTCGGTGCGGCTGGCGTCCCCCCGGACGAACCGGGCGGTGAAGTCCACCCCGGCGGGGAGCTCCTCCCGGGAGGTATTTTTGACGCTGGCCTCAGCCCAGCCCGACTGGACCTCCAGGCTCACATAGACCCGGCTTCCGGCCAGGGCGTATTGGAGGGCGTTTTGCAGCAGGTTCTGGAAGACCCGGTAGAGCCGGTCCCCGTCGGCGGTGATCCACACCGGAGCGCCGGGCAGGGCCGTGCGGAGCTGGAGGCCGCTCTGGGCGATGGCCTCGTCCATGTCGGCCAGGGTCTGGGCCAGGAGGCGGCCCAGGTCCAGCCGCTCCAGCCGGAGGGGGAGCTCTCCGGAGGCCGCCTTGCTGACCTCAAAGACGTCCTGGACCATGACCTGGAGGCGGCGGGCCTTGTCGTTGAGGATGCGGATGTAGTCCCGGACGTGGGGGGGCAGGTCCTCCTCCTCCCCCAGGAGCTCGGCATAGCTCACCACCGAGGTCAGGGGGGTCTTGAGGTCGTGGGAGACGTTGGCGATGAGCTCCACCTTCATTCGTTCGCTCTTCATCCGGTCCTCCACCGCCTTCTGGAGGCCGTCCTGGAGGCCGTTGAGGTCTCCGGCGGCCTCCCCCAGGTCGGAGCCCTCCGGGAGGGCCAGGGGGGCGGGGGCGGCGCCGGCGCGGAGGGCGGAGAGATGGTCCAGGAGCCGGCAGAGGTCCCGGAGCAGGACCCAGACCCGGTCCAGGAGCCAGGCCAGGGGGGAGAGAAGCAGGAGGGTCAGCAGCAGGGCCAGCAGGAAGGCGGCGGGCCAGCTCAGGGAGGTGCCGTCATAGCACCAGCCGAAAAAGACGCCGTAGGCGGCCAGGGCCAGGAGGCCGGCCCCCAGCGCGGCGGCGGCGATCCGCAGGATAAACCGCTGCCGGAAGGGCCGGGCGCGCTCCAGACTCCGCAGAGCCCCCCACAGCCGGGAGAGCCCACGCCCCAGGGTGGCGAAGAGCCCGTGCCGCCAGGGCTTCGGGTTGCGGCGCAGGTCGCACGCCACCAGATAGAGGACCACGATGTAGCCCAGGAACAGGACGGCCAGGAGCAGCAGCCACAGGACTGCGCCCCAGCTCCCGTGAAACCAGCCGAACCGGTCCTGGAGCCGCCGGAGCGCCCAGAAGGCCGCCGGTAGGTAACAGAGGACGGCCAGGACCTTCCACTCGAACCAGACCCGGCCCGCCAGCCGGGCGGCGGCCTCCTGCCGGGCCGAGAGGGCCCCGGCGGCCCGACACCCTCTGGACAGAAGCCGGGCGCACAGACTGTTGCGCCAGGGCTTGGGGTTGTGCCGAAGGTCGCAGCCCACCAGGTAGAGCATCGGAGGCCAGACCAGGGCCAGAAGGACCGCCAGGAGGATGGCACAGAGGCCGCCATTTCCCCAAAAGAAGCCGATGGCCAGCGAGGGCCAGAACACCAGCAGGGGGAGGAACACGGCGGCCAGCTTGACCTCGAACCAGACCTTGGCCGTCCACTTGGCCAGATCGGCCCGGGCCTCCCGTCGGACCTTCCGGAGCGTGACCGACAGGGTCAGGCAGAGGAGGGTCCCCGCCCAGGCCCCGAAGAGGCCCAGATAGCCGTACCGGACATACCGCAGATCCTTCACCACCGCCCACATGGGGTTCCACCAGCCCGTGTCGATGGGCTCGGCGGCGGCTGCCAGGTAGATGGTGATGCCGTCGGAACTTTGGGAGGCGGTGCCGTCATTGAGGTAGCCAGGGAGGTCCCACAGGCTTTCAGAGGTGTGGTAGCCATTTCCGTAGACATCCAGCTCCTCCCCGTCCTTGGTGATGGTCACCCGGCCGTTTTCATAGACCAGAAGGAAGTTGAAGCCCTCCGGTAACCCTCGGGAGAGGGCATGAGTCGTGTTGCGGAAGTAGTAGGTGAAGCCGTCCTCCGTGCGGAGCACCGCCTGGTAAAGCAGATTGGGGTCCACCGAGGCCCCGTGCCACGGGTCGCTGAAGGAGTTCCGCTCCACATGGTTGTAGAGACTGTAAAAGTAGTCGGTGAGCAGCCGCCGGAAGTAGGCGGTGTCCTGATAGTCCGTTCGGAAGGCGTCCGCCGGCCCCAGACCCCGAGGGATGAGGTTCCAGCCGGTGATGGCACTCCCCACCAGACTCACCAGGAGCAGAAAGAACCAGAGCCAGAGGACCAGAACGCTAAGCCTTTTTTTCCATTTTGTAGCCAATGCCCCACACCACCTTCAAATATTCGGGCTTTTTGGGATTGAGCTCGATCTTCTCCCGGATGCGCCGGATGTGGACCATCACCGTGTTCTCCGGGGCGTAGCACTCCCCCTCCCACACCCGGCGGTAGATCTCCTCCGCCGGGAAGATGCGGCCCAGGTTCCGCATGAGGAGGTCCACGATCCGGGTCTCGGTGGCGGTGAGCTTTACCGGCTCCCCGTCCACCTGGAGCACCAGGGCCTCCGGGGAGTAGGTGAGGCGTCCGTTGACGATCTCCCCCCGGCGGCCCTCGGCGTGGACGTCCCCCAGGGAGGTGTACCGCCGGAGCTGGCTGCGGACCCGGGCCAGGAGCTCCTGGGGGGAGTAGGGCTTGGTGATGTAGTCATCCGCCCCCGCCGAGAGGCCCAGGATCTTGTCGGTCTCCTCGCTCCGGGCCGAGAGGACGATGATGGGGAGGTTGCGCTTTTCCCGGATGCGCAGGACCGCCGAAAGGCCGTCCAGCCGGGGCATCATCACATCCATGAGGATGAGCCGGAGGGCGGGGTCCACCGCCTGCTCCAGGGCCTCCATGCCGTTGTAGGCCCGCAGGACCTGATAGCCCTCCCGCTCCAGCAGGATGGCGATGGCCCCCACGATCTCCCGGTCGTCGTCTACCACCAAAATGCGCTCGTCCATGTCGAGACTCCTTCCTTTGCCTGGGATAAGCATACCAGGGGACTCTTACAGTCCCCGGGATGGATTTCTTACGGGTTTCTTACTTTTTGGGGGGGCGGCACCCGGCACCCTGCCGGGGGTGCGGCTCCCGCCGGGGGGAAAGACCATTTCTTTTTCTGCGGAAAAAGAAACGGTCCTTCACCCCAAAGAAAAAAGGGGCCTGGTCTACGGTGGGTTAGTGGTGGTCCACGGCGGCTTTCGTCTTTACGCACTGTGGTGAGGACCAGCCCCGGCCGTTA
>DWWJ01000040.1 GCA_019119795.1 Candidatus Intestinimonas pullistercoris | reverse complement strand
TTTATGGTTGCGGGGGAAGGATTTGAACCTTCGACCTCCGGGTTATGAGCCCGACGAGCTACCAAGCTGCTCTACCCCGCGATATTGGTGCCGGAGACCGGAGTCGAACCGGCACGGGATCTCTCCCACAGGATTTTAAGTCCCGGGCGTCTACCAATTCCGCCACTCCGGCGTATCGCTCCAGCTCCTGAATTTCAGGTGCTAAATTAGAATACCACAGAGCGGTGCACCTGTCAAGCCCTGATTTGCTGAATTTGCTAAAAAGTTTTTGATGGGGGTATGCACAGCGGGGGAGGGGGGTACATACACTGAGATGGAATGCCAGAACGGGAAAGGAGGGCGGAGGATGCCGGAGAAAAAAGCCGACGAGGAGCGGCGGCAGAGTCAGGGAGACGTGGACGACCTTATTTTCCACGGGGAACCCCAGGCCGGAGCCAGTGACCGCTGAGCCCGCCCGCCTTTTTGGGCGGGTTTTTCTTTACATTATGGGAAGATTCAGATATAATAGACAGGCATTTGAACGGAAGTGAGCGTGTAAACAATGCTGCAATTCGATGAATATAAAATAAAGCTGAATAACCTCAAGCCCGCCCTGGAAGAGCTCTCCCAGGCACTCAACCTGCCCAGCGCCGAACAGGAGCTGGACATGCTGACCTCGGAGAGCGCCGCCCCCGGCTTCTGGGATGACCTGGAGAAGTCCCAAAAGGTCACCCGCCGGATGCGTCAGCTGGAGAACAAGCTGGAGGCTCAGCGCAGACGGGAGAGCCAGTGGGAAGACCTGATGACCCTCTGCGAGATGGGCAACGAGGAGGAGGACGAGTCCCTGGTGCCCGAGGTGGAGGAGGGCTACGCTAAGCTGGAGCAGGAGATGGAGGAGGCCCGGCTGTCCACCCTCCTCACCGGAGAGTACGACGGCTCCAACGCCATCCTCACCATCCACGCCGGCGCCGGCGGCACCGAGGCCCAGGACTGGGCCCAGATGCTCTACCGTATGTACACCCGCTGGGCCGAGCGCCACGACTATACCTATCAGGTGGTGGACTACCTGGAGGGCGATGAGGCCGGCATCAAGTCGGCCACCATCATGATCCAGGGGGAGAACGCTTACGGCCACCTCAAAAGTGAGAACGGCGTCCACCGGCTGGTCCGGGTCTCCCCCTTCGACGCCAACGCGAGAAGGCAGACCTCCTTCGCCGCTGTGGAGGTCATGCCCGAGATCCCCGACGATGTAGAAGTGGACATCCGGCCCGAGGACATTGAGATGCAGGTCTTCCGCTCCTCCGGCGCCGGCGGCCAGCACATCAACAAGACCTCCTCCGCCGTGCGGCTCATCCACAAGCCCACCGGCATCGTGGTCTCCTCCCAGCAGGAGCGCAGCCAGTTCCAGAACCGGGACACCTGTATGCGGATGCTCCGGTCCAAGCTGGTGGAGCTCCAGATGCAGGCCCACGCGGAGAAGATCTCCGACCTCAAGGGGGTCCAGATGAAGATCGAGTGGGGTAGCCAGATCCGCTCCTACGTCTTTATGCCCTACCAGCTGGTGAAGGACAACCGCACCGCCTATGAGACCAGCAACATCAACGCCGTCATGGACGGAGAGCTGGACGGCTTCATCAACGCCTACCTCACCGCAGAGGCCACGGGGAACTGGGCCTCCAAGTGAGGCGCTCCCAAACAGATAAGAAAACACGGGGCGAGCACAGAAAAAGTGCTCGCCCCGTGTTTATTTTCAGGGGAAACTACCTGTGCTCAGCCCCGCTGCTTGAGCAGGCTCTGCTTGATGTCCCAGAGCTTCTGACTCAGGTCCACATAGTAGTTGTGGGGGTTCTCAAACCGCTTGACCTCGTCCCAGAGAGTGTCGATCTGTCCGGCGCACCAGGTCCGCATCTCCTCGATGCTGGGCTGCTGGTAGACCAGCCTGCCGCGCTGGAAGATGGGGACCAGGAGCTCCCGGACGGCGAAGTCGGTGATGGTCTTGCGCTTCCAGGTGGCCTCGGGGTCGAAGAGCTCCAGGGGCTGGGAAGGGTCAATGACCTCGTCGTGGACGCAAATCAGGTCGGCAATGGCCTTGCCGGTGCTGTTTTCAAAGAGACGGTAGACCCGTTTGAAGTGGGGATTGGTGATCTTGGCGGCATTTTCGCTGATCTTGATCTTGGGGATGATGTTGCCCTGGTCGTCCTCCACGGCGGCCAGCTTGTAGACGCCGCCAAAGACGGGCTCCGACTTGGAGGTGATGAGCCGCTCCCCCACACCGAAGGAGTCGATTTTGGCCCCCTGGAGCAGGAGGTCCCGGATGATATACTCGTCCAGAGAGTTGGATGCCACGATCTTGCACTCGGTAAGGCCGGCCTCGTCCAGCATCTGCCGGGCCTTCTTGGAGAGATAGGTGAGGTCGCCGGAGTCCAGACGGATGGCGCATTTGGTGATGCCCTGGGGCAGCAGGACCTCCCGGAAGGCCCGGATGGCATTGGGGACGCCCGACTTGAGGACGTTGTAGGTGTCCACCAGCAGGGTGGCCGAGTGTGGATAGAGCTCACAGTAGGTCTTGAAGGCGGTGTATTCGTCAGGGAACATCTGGACCCAGGAGTGGGCCATGGTGCCCCCGGCGGGAGTGCCGTAGACCCGGTCGGCCAGGGTGCAGGCCGTGCCGGCGCAGCCGGCGATATAGGAGGCCCGGGCCCCCAGCACGGCGGCGTCGGCCCCCTGGGCCCGGCGGGAGCCGAACTCGCTCACCGGCCGGCCCTGGGCCGCCCGGACGATGCGGTTGGACTTGGTGGCGATGAGGGACTGGTGGTTGAGCATCAGCAGCACATAGGTCTCGATGAATTGGGCCTCCACTGCCGGGGCCCGGACGGTGAGGATGGGCTCCCCGGGGAAGATGGGGGTGCCCTCCGGCACCGCCCAGATATCGCCGGTGAAGTGGAAATCCAGGAGATAGCGGAGGAAGTCCTCAGAGAAGCCCCCCTTGCCCCGGAGGAAGTCCACATCCTCGGGGGTGAAGTGCAGGCCCTGGATATAGTCGATGATCTGCTCCAGTCCGGCGGCGATGGCGAAGCCGCCCCCGTCAGGGACGCCCCGGAAGAAGACATCAAAATAGCAGACGCGCTTGTCCAGGCCGGTCTGGAAGTAGCCGTTGCCCATGGTCAGCTCGTAAAAATCGCACAGCAGTGTGTAGTTATCGGTGTGTTTCATCACGTTTCCGTCCTTTTCAGCGGTGGAGCACCGCAATTTGGATGCCCTCCAGCACGTCCAGGGCCTTTTGGTGGAGGGCGGGGTCATAGGAGGCGGTGAGCCGGGCGTCCACTGTGATGTGGGCGTTGGGCAGGGCGGCCTTCACCATGACGGCGTTGGAGAGCACGCAGATATGGGAGACCAGACCGCACAGCTCCACCTGGCCATAGTCCCGCTCCCGGAGCCACTCCCCCAGGGCCAGGGAGGGGAAGGTCTCCTTCTCAAATACCGGGTCCTCCGGACGCCGGGCCTCGCCGGTCCTGCCGTAGAGAGACCAGCCGGGGCTCCCCCGGAGGCAGTGGGCCGCCGGGAGCCATTGGCCCTCCTCCGTAGCGGGGTAGTCCGGGCCGTGGGTGTCCAGGGTGAAGGCCACGTCATCCCCGGCGGCCCGGTAGGCCGCGATGCGGTCGGCGATAGGGCCGTCCAGGGCCTCCGCGCCGGGGAAGCCCAGGGCGCCCTCCACAAAATCCCGCTGGTAGTCCACCACGATAAGCAGCCGCTTCATGCCGGATGCGCCTCCTGAATTTCGCAGGGTAAAGTTTTTCCTATTATATGCGTTTTGCCCCCAAAAAGCAAGTGGGACGGGGAAAGTTTGGAAGAAACCGGTCAGTCCCGGCCGGGCAGGGAGGCTTCCCAGAACAGGGTGTACTCCAGCGCTCCGGTGTCCGGGTCAGTTCCCTCCGCCTGGAGGCGGAATCCCTCCCGCTGATAGAAGCGGACCGCCCGGTGGTTTTCCTGATAGACCTGAAGGGTCAGACGGGAATGCCGGGCCTTGAGATGGTCCAGAAGGGCGGCCCCCACGCCCTGGGAGCGGGCCCCCTCGGCCACGAAGAGCCCGGCCAGATAGGTCCCGGTGAGGCCGGCAAAGCCCAGAAGGGAGCCGTCTGCTCCACAGCAGACCCAGACCTCCGCCTGGGGGAGCTGTTCCCCCACTTCTGCCCGGTGGCTGGTCCAGTAGGCGGCGGGGACGAAGGGGTGGGCGCTGAGGTTGGCAGAGAGCCAGAGGTCCAGAACAGCCTCCAGATCGGCGGTTTGGAATGGGCGGATGTGCATGGAAGGTCCCTCCTTGAAGAGTGTGCCCGGGCGGGCGAAAAAAGGGAAGCGGAGCGGTCACAAAACCGGGACGGGCTCCGTTATAAAGGGTGAGAACAGCCTAAGCAAAGAGAAAGGGGGAAGCGCATGGATCAGATGGAGTTTTCCGAGGGGGGAGAGGAGGCGCTGGCCGCCGCCATCCGGCAGTATGGACAGGGCCTGCTGCGGTACTGCCACCACATCCTCTGCGACTACCATGAGGCCCAGGACGCGGTGCAGATCACCTTCTGCAAGGCCTGGGAGCGGCGGACGCGCTGCCGGACAGGAGCCCTCCCGGCCTGGCTCTACCGCATGGCCTACACCACCTGCGTGGACATCCTGCGGCAGAGAAAGCGGTGGCGGCCCCTGCCGCCTGCTCCGGAGGACACGGACTACATCGGGCCGGAGCTCCGGGCCGCCCTGGAGGCCCTGTCTCCGGAGGAGCGTGGGCTGGTTTTCGGGAGGGTCATGGAGGGGCGGAGCTATGAGGAGCTCTCTGGCATCTATGGAAAAAGTGCCGCCACGCTGCGGAAACGGTACGAGCGGGCCAGGAAAAAGCTGGCCCGGCTGCTGACGCAGGAGCAGGCGGAAGAAAGGAAGGCGACATGATGGAACGGACACCGGAGGAAGAACGTATTTTCCGGGCGCTCTCCAGCATTCAGACCCCGGACTTCGACATCGAGGAGGCGGTCCGGCAGAGACGGGAACAGAAGCCCGCCCCGGGCCGGCGTCCCCTGCCCAAGGCGGCCTTGCTGTGCGCCTGTCTGCTGCTGGCCCTGATGGCCGGCGCCGCGGCGGCGGGACTGTCCGGCGGCTGGACATGGTTCTTCGAGGGCGTGCCGGAGGGGGCGGTCACCACTGTGGAGGTGAGCCAGACCTGCGGAGATTATACCCTGACCCTGGAGGAGGCCATCGTGGACCGGCGGGGGGCGGTCTTCCTTCTGGCGCTCACCCGGGCGGACGGCGGCGCGGTGGACCCGGAGGCCGAGCTCCGGCGGAACACGGTGGACTTCCGGGTCCTGGTGGACGGGGTCTGGCTGACGGGCTCCATGCATGACGAGGAGCCGGTGCTCAGCGCCGATGGAAAGACGCTGTATTTCTGTATGGAATTCCGGGACATGGGCTGGAGAGAGGTCCGGAGCCTGCTGGATGGGACCATCACCTTTCAGGCTGGAGGCGTGGCCAAGGCGCCGGAAGAGCCGCTCACCGGGACGGTGGACCTGGCTCCCCTGGCGGAGCGGGAAGTGCCCAGCCTGGAGCGGGAGCGCACACGGGAGGATGCCGCCCAGGCGGTGGAGCAGCAGGACATCGCCCTGCCCCTGAGTCAGGACCACCTCTTCCCCCGGTATCAGGTCCGGGGGGCCTATGTCCAGGAGGGGACACTGGCAGTGGTGGTCAGTCAGGGGGAGAGCGGCCAGGTGGAGCGCAGCGGGGCGCTGGCCTGCGCCGGCGTCACCGCCGGGGCCCTGACAGACAGCCGCACGGGACAGCAGTACCTCTGCACGGGGGCAGAGGGCTTCCCCCTCTCTGACGGGACCTGGGTCATGGCCTTCTCCTTTGCAGG
>DWWJ01000039.1 GCA_019119795.1 Candidatus Intestinimonas pullistercoris | reverse complement strand
GAGCCCACGAAGATAAAGGAGACGGGCTTGCGCTTAGAGGCGATGCCCACCCGGCCCCGGCGGATGGCGTTGGCCACGGCGTGGACGGCCTCGTCCTGGCCGATGATGTGGGCCTTGAGCCGCTCCTCCAGGTGGGCCAGACGCTCGTACTCCTGCTCCTGGATCTGGCTGGCGGGGATCTTGGTCCACAGCTCGATGACCCGGGCCAGGTGCTCCACCGTCAGCGGGGGATTGAGCTCCCCGGCCAGGGCATCCTTCTCCCCGGTGAGCTGGAGCTCCTGGCTCTTGAGGACGGCCAGACGCTGATAGGCCCGCTCACTGCTGGCCCGCTCCAGGTTCTCCCGCTCCTGGGCCACCTGGCTGAGCTGCTGCTGGAGCTCGGAGAGCCGGGCCTGCCGGGGGGCGGGGTCCTCTCCCTCCGCCACAGGGGTAGCCTCCAGCTTCTCCTTCTGCTGGAGGAGGGCGTGCTCCTTCCGGCGCAGCTTTTCAAAGGGCTCGCCGGACTTGTCGTTGGCGGCGGCCAGCATGACCTCCCGCTCCTTGGCAATGTCGGCTAGCTCCTTGTCGATCTGCATGGTGCGAGTCAGGGCCTTGTTGTGGAGGTTCACGTCAGAGGAGGCCTCGTCGATGAGGTCGATGGCCTTGTCGGGGAGGAAACGGTCGGTGATGTACCGCTCCGACATGGTGACGGCCAGCCGGCACATCTCCGGGGAAATTTTGACGTGGTGGTACTGCTCGTAGTAGGGGGCGATGCCCTTGAGGATCTGGATGGAGTCCTCGATGGAGGGCTCCTCCACCATGACGGGCTGGAACCGGCGCTCCAGGGCGGAGTCCTTCTCGATGTATTTGCGGTACTCAGTGAGGGTGGTGGCTCCGATGACCTGGATCTCCCCCCGGGAGAGGGCGGGCTTGAGGATGTTGGCGGCACTCATGGAGCCCTCGGCATCCCCGGCCCCCACCAGATTGTGGACCTCGTCGATGACTAGGATGATGTTGCCCAGCTTCTTGATCTCCTCGATGAGGCCCTTCATCCGGCTCTCGAACTGGCCCCGGAACTGGGTGCCGGCCACCAGGGAGGTCAGGTCCAGCAGGTAGACCTCCTTGTCCAGCAGCTTGTAGGGCACGTCGCCCTCGGCGATGCGCAGGGCCAGGCCCTCGGCGATGGCGGTCTTGCCCACGCCGGGCTCGCCGATGAGGCAGGGGTTATTCTTCTGCCGGCGGTTCAAGATCTGGACCACCCGCTCCAGCTCGGAATCCCGGCCCACGATGCGGTCCAGCTTGCCCTCCCGGGCCTGTCCGGTGAGGGAGATGCAGTAGTTCTCCAAAAACTTCCGCTTGGGGGCCCGCTCCTTGCCAGGGGCCTTCTCCTCCCGCTGCTGTCGGGAGGGATCTCCGCCGGGGGCGCCGCCGTCATTCTGAGCGCCGCCGCCGAAGAGCTTGTTGAGGAAGGGGAAGGTGGCGGTGCGCCCCTCGTCGTCCTCGTCGCTCTCGCCGTCGCCCTGGGGGACCAGGCCCTCCATGCCCTCGGCGCCGCCGAAGGCAGACATCATCTCGTTGGTGAGGCCGTCCAGGTCCTCATCGCTGATGCCCATTTTTTGCATCATATCTTCTACGGGCTTGATCCCCAGCTCCTTGGCGCACTTGAGGCAGAGGCCCTCATTCTTGGTCTCGCCGCCCTCGATGCGGGTGAGGAAGATCACCGCCACGTTTTTATGGCATCGGGAACACAGTGTTGGCTGCATGTCTTGTTTCTCCTTTGCGAGGGATGGGTCGCAGCTGCATACATCCCTCAGATACTACAGCATAGCGCAAGATTATGAACTGGTCATGAATTTCATGCAAAATTTCGCATAAAACAGACTCTAGGCCGAAAGGGCCGCGGAGAGGGCGATCCCGTCCAAAATCAGGGTCACTGGATTGGTATTCAGGAAGAATTTGAGCAGGTAGGTCTGCTCCACGGTCTCCTCAGGGATGACGCTGCCCAGATAGCGCAGCACCCAGGCGCAGAGGAAGAGGATGGCGCAGCCCTTCACCAGTCCCAGCAGGGCCCCTCCGGTGCGGTTGAGGGCGTGGAGTCCCGGCAGCCGGGCCACCAGGTCCAGGGCGTGGCTGAGCAGGGTCCACAGTACCAGGATCACCACAAAGGAGACCACAAAGAGGATCATATAGGCCACGCTCCCGGCAATGGAGGCCGCCACCGCGGCGGCCGCATCGGCGGCCACATCGGTCATGCCCTGCGCTACCGCACGGTCAATGGCGTCCACGGCGCTCTGGTAGAGCCCCATATCCCGGAGGACATCCAGCAGGTCGGTGAGGGGGATGTCTCCCGTCCCCTCTGTGGGGACCGGGTCCTCGCCGTCGGGGAGGGCGGCCTCCAGCTGGGTCTCCAGCCGTTCCTCAATGGCAGAGGCGAAGCGGGGCTCCAGGTAGTCGGCCACCCGGGGGGCCAGGAGGTCGGCCACAAAGCCGGCCCCCACAAAGGCCACCAGCATGGCCACCAGTCCGCACAGGGAGAGGAGCAGGCCCCGGGAGGCGCCCCGGATGGCAAAGGAGATGAGAATGGCCAGAAGGATCAGGTCCAAGATCAGCGCGGAAAACGTCATAGTACACCTCAAAACAGTCAATCAGGGATATAGAGCCGGGCGGTGTCGTTGCCCACCAGGAAGGCGGTGCCGTCCTCCCGAAGGACCACGTTCTGGACCCCCACGGTGTTCTCCAGGGTCTGGTAGACCTCCAGGTCCCTGGTGTAGAGGGTGAGGCCGGAGGCGGTGAGGACCCCCACATACCGGCCGGCGGCCGCCAGGTCCAGCACCTGCTCTTCCAGGTCCAGGGTGCCCAGGACCTCTCCGGAGGCATCCACCGTCACCAGGCTGGCCGAGCTGCCCGCCCGGTACTTGCCCAGCAGAAGAGAGGCAAAGCCGTCGCCCCCCAGGTCGAAGTCCTTTAAGTACTGCCCGCCATAGGAGTAGGAGGCGGAGGAGGCGCCGTCCTGGGCCACGATGTTCAGGGCGCTCTCCCCCAGGGCCCAGAAGGAGCCCCCGGAGCGGCGCAGGTCCAGCACGGCGTTGTTGCCCAGGGAGAAGGAGGCGAAGGGCTCGTCACCCTCCGAGACGGAGTAGAGGTCCAGGGTGCTCTCAAAGGTGGTCTCCGTCTGCCCGATGCTGAGCACGGCCACGGTCTCCCCACTGTCGGAGAGGATGCTATCCATGAGAAAGCGGGAGGAGCGCTGCACGGCTGTGATGGGCGTGCTGCCGTCGTAGACGGTGGCCACACCCTTGTAGCCGGTCTCCCGGGTGACGACGGTCCACATCTCGCCCGGCCCCATCCGGGCCGAGAGGATCTCGTGGCCCTGCTCGGTGTCCAGGGAGAAGAACAGGGCGCGGTCCTGGTAGACCCGGAGGGTATTGCCGCCGGCGTCATAGACCAGGGCGGCGTCTCCCCAGGCGTCGGCCACCGGGGCGTTGAGGGAGAGGGCGTCGGAGAAATACTCCACCCCTCCGGCGGAGTAGAGCCGGGCCCCGGCGGTGGACCAGACCAGCAGGTCGCTGCCCACGCTGGAGAAGCCCCCACGGCCGGAGCTCTCATACCGGAAGGACTCGGCCTGTCCGGAGTCGCTCTTTTCCAGGGAGCGGTAGAGGAACCAGCGGCGGATGCCGTCAAAATTCAGCCGGTCCCGGTAGACCACGGCGGCCACCGCCCCCAGCAGAAGGGCCAGGGTCAGCAGAAAGGCCAGCAGTCGGACCAGCAGGCTGGGTTTTTTCTTGGGTGCCGGAGGGACCGGCTTGAGTTCTTCCATAGTATGCGCTCCCAGTGGCAAAAATTACAGCACGTCCTCGTCGTACCAGAGCTTGGTCATGTAGAGCCCCCCGGGCGGGACGGTGGGCCCGGCGGCGGTGCGGTTCTTTTCCTCCAGAATACGGCTGACGTCCTCCGGGGCGAATTTGCCCTCGGCGGCGTAGACGCAGGTGCCCACCATGGCCCGCACCATATTGTAGAGAAAACCGTTGGCGCACACCCGGCACTCGATGAGGTCCCCGGTGCGGCTGATGTCGAAATAGTAGACCGTCCGCACGGGAGAGCGGACTTCGGTGCCCGCGGCCCGGACGGCGGAGAAATCGTGGGTCCCTACAAAGCAGTCGGCTGCCCGCTGCATCACGGCCTCATCCAGATGCCGGGGGTAGAACCAGGCCCGGTTGACATAGAAGGCATTCCCCAGCCGGGAGTTGTAGATGCGGTAGGTGTACTCCTTTTTCCGGCAGGAGCCGATGGCATTGAAGGCGTCGGGGACCTGGGTGGCCTTGACCACCACGATGTCGTCGGGCAGGCGGGTGTTCACCGCCAGGGGGATGCGGTCGCAGGGGATGCGGGAGGTGGTGCGGAAATTGGCCACATAGACCTCGGCGTGGACCCCGGCGTCGGTGCGCCCGGCCCCGGTGCACCTCACCGGATGGCACACCACAGTGGAGAGGGCCTTCTCCAGGGTCTCAGCCACGGAGACGGCGTTCTTCTGCACCTGCCAGCCGTGGTAGGCGGTGCCCACATACATGAGCTTCAGGGCGATGTTGCGGGTTTGATTTTGTTCCAAAGTCATGCCGCCTCCTTGTCAAAGCCCCAGGGTGCCCAGCGCCCAGATGGCGGCGGCCAGGGCGCAGAAAAAGAGCAGGGCGGCGATGTCAGTGCCCCGGAAGTGGAGCTGCCGCAGCCGGGTGCGGCCCTCGCCGCCGTGGTAGCAGCGGCACTCCATGGCCACCGCCAGCTCGTCGGCCCGGCGGAAGGCGGAGATGAAGAGGGGCACCAGCAGGGGCACCAGGGCCTTGGCCTTCTGGAAGAGGTTTCCCGAGTCGAAGTCGGCCCCCCGGGCCTTCTGGGCGGACATGATCTTGTCGGTCTCCTCAATGAGGGTGGGGATGAAGCGCAGGGCGATGGACATGATCATGCTCAGCTCGTGGACAGGCACGTGGATGCGCTTGAGGGGCCCCAGGAGCTTCTCCAGACCGTCGGTGAGCATAATGGGCGAGGTGGTATAGGTCAGCAGGAAGGTGCAGGAGATGAGGAAGGAGAAACGGAGCACCATAAAGAAGGCGGACCAGAGGCCCTCCACTGTGATCCGCAGGAAATTCCACTGCCACAAAACCGTGCCGGGAGTGTAGAAAATATTGAGCAGGGCGGTGAGCACGATGATGAACAGGACTGGACGCATGCCCCGGAGGAGGGCCGCCGGGCGGATCTTGGCCACGGCAGTGCTGGCGGCCAGCACCAGAAAGAGCACGGCATAGCCCACCGGCCCCCGGGCCAGGAAGAGGGCGACGATATAGAGGATGGTGCACAGGAGCTTGGTCCTGGGGTCCAGCCGGTGGACGGCGGTGTTTCCCGGGAAATACTGCCCCAGAGTGATGTCACGCAGGGCCATCAGACCGCCCCCTTTCGCCGCAGAAAGTCCCGGACGGCCTCCCGGGCCTGCGGAATGGTGTAGACCGAGGGGTCGATGTCCACCCCCATGGCCCGGAGCCGGTGGAAGACCCGGGTGACCTGGGGGACCCCCAGGCCCAGGGCCTCCAGTTCGTCCCCGTGGGCAAAGACCTCCCGGGGCGTGCCGGAGAAGGGGAGGCGGCCCCCACTGACCACCACCAGACGGTCCACCGACCGGGCCACCTCCTCCATGGAGTGGGAGACCAGGATAATGGTGGCGTTTTTGGCGGTGTGGTAGTCGTGGATGTTCCGGAGGATGCTCTCCACCCCCACGGGGTCCAGGCCGGCGGTGGGCTCGTCCAGCACCAGGACAGCGGGCTCCATGGCGATGACCCCGGCGATGGCCACCCGGCGCTTCTGGCCCCCGGAGAGCTCAAAGGGGGACTGCTCCAGAACGGAGTCGGGAAGGCCCACGAAGGCGGCGGCGTCCCGGACCCGGCGGTCGATCTCGCCCTGGTCCAGGCCCATGTTGCCGGGGCCGAAGGCAATGTCCTTGTAGACTGTCTCCTCAAAGAGCTGGTATTCCGGGTACTGGAAGACCAGCCCCACCTGGAACCGGGTCTGGCGGGTGCGCTCCTTGCTCCCCCAGATGTCCTGACCGGCGAAGAGAACCCGGCCGGAGGTGGGCTTGAGCAGGCCGTTGAGGTGCTGGATCAGGGTGGACTTGCCGGAGCCCGTCCGCCCGATGATGCCCAGGTACTCTCCCCGGTAGGCGGTAAAGTCCACATCCACCAGGGCGGCGTGCTCAAAGGGGGTGCCGGTGGAGTAGATGTGGCTGAGTTTTTCCGTTTGAATGATGGCGTCCAAGAGTGGATCAGTCCTCGCTTGTTTGAGATTGGTGTTTGTCCAGCCGCCAGAGCTGGTCCCGCAGGAGGGCCACCTGCTCCTCCAGCCGCCGGACCCGGCGCAGAAGGGCATAGAGCCCGCCGCCTAGGGCGGTGAGGATCAGGCTGAGCAGGATGCGGACCCACAGCTCCATCCAGAAGAAGGAAGAGGCCACATAGAGAAGGGCCATGGAGAGGGCAAAGATGACGATACAGACGCCCAGGACAGGGTGGTCCGTGCTGTTGTTCATCAGGTACCTCCTTCTTCGGTGAGCAGGCGGCAGAGGGCCTGGGCGCACTCCTCGTCCGTAAGGGCGTCCAGGGGGAGGTCCAGACCGTCCTGCCGGAGCTCCCAGCAAAGCTCCACCGTCTCGGGGACGGTGAGGCCCACGGCCTTGAGGCCCTCTACATCGGCAAAGACCTTTTTGGGGGTGCCGTCAGCCACGATGCGGCCC
>DWWJ01000001.1 GCA_019119795.1 Candidatus Intestinimonas pullistercoris | reverse complement strand
GGAGCAGTGGGAGCACAACCAGGACATCCTGAAAGAGGCCATCACCGAGATGGGCAAGGACTTCGTCATCAACGAGGGCGACGGCGCCTTCTACGGGCCCAAGCTGGACTTCCACCTGGCCGACTCCCTGGGACGGACCTGGCAGTGCGGCACCATCCAGCTGGACTCCCAGCTCCCCGAGCGCTTCGAGCTGGAGTATGTGGGCGAGGACGGCGAGAGGCACCGCCCCGTGATGCTCCACCGGGTGGTGCTGGGCTCCATCGAGCGGTTCATCGGCGTCATCACCGAGCACTTCGCCGGGGCCTTCCCCGCCTGGCTCTCCCCCGTCCAGGTGAAGGTCCTCCCCGTCACCGACCGGGCCGCCGAGTACGCCGACTCTGTCGCCAAGGCGCTGGACGCCCAGGGCTTCCGGGTGGAGGTGGACCACCGCAGCGAGAAGATCGGCAAGAAGATCCGGGAGGCCACCATGGAGAAGATCCCCTATATGCTGGTGGTGGGCGACCGGGACATGGAAAACGGCACCGTCTCCCCCCGGCACCGCACCGGCGAGGACCTGGGGGCCATGTCCCAGGAGGCCTTTGCCGCCCTCCTCAAGGAGGAAGTGGACGCCAAGACCATCAAGTAAACAGGGCGCGAAAAAGCCCCTGGACGCTTTCGACAGCCTGTGGGCCCCCGGTAAAGCCGGGGGCCCACGTTCTTTGTCCAGAGACGGGCGGCGCGGACCTGGCGGCGCCCGATTTTTGTCTGGTCAAGCCGGACATTTTCTGCTATAATGGAGCGCATCCTGGCTGTGGAGGTGAGAAGCATGGATGAGCTGCGGGACTATTTTCTGGGGGGCCGGGCCCGGCAATACCGGCGGGCCTTCTCCCGGGTGGGCTGGGCCCTGACCCTGATGCTGGTCCTGAACCTGGCCGGGCAGCTTCTGCTGCAATTCCTGGTCTCTCTGCTGGCGCCGGGGCTCCTCTCCCAAGTGGACGTGCTCTACCTGATCTCCGGCTTCTCCAGCTACTGCATCGCCGCCCCGGCGGCCCTGCTGGTGCTCCGCACCCTGCCGGCCCCGCCCCGGGAGGCCCCACCCCGGTCCCTGACGGCCCTCCAGGCCGTCAAGCTCTGGCTGGTGTGCGTGGGGGGCAGTTACCTGCTGAATTTCGTGACCCAGTGGTGCATGGACTGGCTGGCCCGGGGCCGGGGCGCCCCCTTCACTGACCCCGTGGACCAGATCGGCCAGATGAGCCTGTGGGTCAGCCTGCCCCTGACCTGCGCCCTGGGCCCCCTGGTGGAGGAGCTGTGCTTCCGGCGGGCGGTGCTAGAGCGCCTGCGGCCCTATGGGGATGGCTTCGCCCTGTGCGCCTCGGCCATCCTCTTCGCCCTCTTCCACGGGAACCTCTTCCAGAGCCTTTACACCCTGGCCATCGGCTTCCTCCTGGGGGGCGTCACCCTCTACACCGGGCAGCTCCGGTGGGCAGTGGGCTTCCACGCCGCCTTCAACCTCATCTCTGTGGGCCTCTCCCCCCTGGCGTCGGCCCTGGGCACGCCGGGAGAGATGACCTTCAGCCTGTTCGTGATCTTCTCCATGGCCTGGACCCTCCACTGGCTGGTGGACCAGGGCGAAAACCTGTCCAAGGCGGCCAAGTCCATGGCCTGGGGAGACGGGGAGACCTGGGGGCACTTTGTGGTGAATCCCGGCATGACCGTGTTTCTCCTGGCCATCGTGGCCATGACCTGGCGCAATCTGAGCTGAAAAGGGCCCCGTTCCGCAGGGAACGGGGCCTTTTCCCGTCCGGGGCGGCCCTTTAGGGGTAGGCCTGGGAGTAGGTCTCCCCCGGCTCCAGGGCGATGTGCCGGGCGGCGAAGAGCTCCTCCACCGTGACGAAGAGATAGCCCTGGTCGTGGAGCCGGTCCACGATCTCCAGGGCGGCCTCCACGCTGGCGGGAAAGATATCGTGCATGAGGATGATGGCCCCGTCCCGGGCGTGGGAGACCACATGCTCCACCTCCCGGGGGGCGTTCTGGTCCCCCCAGTCCTCCGGGTCGATGGACCAGAGGATGATAGGGCAGCCGGCGTTTTTCCGCACGGCCTCGTCGGTGAGGCCGTAGGGGGGGCGCAGGAGGAAGCCGTTGTGGCCCAGCAGGTTGGTGAGCAGGGTCCGGGTGGTCTCCACCTGGGCGTCAAAGTCGGCCTTGGAGAGCCCCGTGAGCTGCACATGGTCGAAGGTGTGGATGCCGATCTGATGGCCCTCGGCGTCCATGCGGAGGATGAGGTCCTCGTTGTTCTCGATCTGGGCCCCGATGAGGAAGAAGGTGGCCCGCACCCCCCGCTGGGCCAGTCCGTCCAGCAGGGCAGTGGTAGTGGAGCGCCGGGGGCCGTCGTCAAAGGTGAGGGCGATGAGCTTGGGCCCGGCGGCCTCCTGGACCTGGGCCCCGGCGTCGGCGGCCTCCGCCGGAGCGGTGAGGGCCAGGGCGGCCCCCAGCCAGGGGGCCACTGCCCAGGAGAGGGCCCACAGGGCAGCCAGAGCCGCCCAGAACCCCGGCCCGCCCTTGCGATGCAACATAAAACCGCCCGCCTTTCCACTGTCTCTCAGACAGTAGTATCTCCGGCGGACGGCCTTTGCGCGCTGTCAATTTTTGTGTATGTCAGGCAAACCGGGGGTCCGGGTCCCCCTCCAGGGAGAGGAAATAGCGGTAGAAGGGGGTCAGCTCCCCGAAGCCCGCCGCCAGCTCGTCCACCAGGTCGTGGGAGAAGAGCAGGCTGTCGTGGGCCCGGTCACAGCTCAGGGAGAAGGAGCGGGCGTTATACCAGTCGTAGAGCAGGGGGCCCGGGTCCCCCTTGGGCCGCTTGTAGGGCTGGGCCTCCAGGTGGAAGCGCTCCTGCCGGGCAAGCTGCCGGGCCAGCTTGGAAAAGGGCTTGGGGTCGGCGTCCAGCCGGGCCCGGAACTTGGCCATCATCACCGGCGGGGCCATGTAGTAGCCCAGGCCGTAGCTGTAGCCCTCCGGCTCCAGCTCGAACCAGAAGGCGGGACGGATCTCCCAGTCCTCCGCCGGGCGCTCCAGGGTGAACCAGAGCCGGTCCTTGTAGGGGCCCCGGCCGTGGAGCCGCCGGGCGTCCCGGTAGATGCGGGTGACCCGCCGGACCAGGCCCAGGTCGGGATAGGCACCGTCCACCGCCTCCCAGACCTCCTGGCTGAGGGCCTGCATGGGGCGGTAGAAGGTCTGGAGGTATTCCTCCTTGTGCTGCTCGAACCAGCCCCGCTCATTGTTGAAGCGGATGCCCCACATGAAGTCGATGGTCTGGTCGGAAAATCCCTGGAACATGTCTCGATCCCTCCGTCTGCGCGTTCCCCCTTAGTATATCACAAAGGGGCCCGGCACGAAACGACAAATTTTCGCATAGGCTAAGGGCGGAGGGATACAGCATGGACTACTGCACGATCTCTTATCACCGGCCGGAGCCCCTGGTGTGCCAGGGGGAGGGCCGGGCGCGGCTGGACGCCTGGGACGGACGCCGCCGCCTGCTGGGAGAGCTGGTCTTCCAGGCCCCGGTGACCCTCCACTTCGTGGAGGTGGAGGCCGTCCGCCGGAGCTGGCTGGGCCAGGACCGAGCCCTGTACGCCGTGACGGTGTGCAACCGCTCCTCCCTGCCCCTGGACCGGGTGACGGTGGCCGGAGGCGGGGCGGCCCTGCCGGGCACCGTGCGGATCAACGGCCTCCCCCAGCCGGAGGCCGACCCCGCCCTGGGGGTGGAGGTCCCCGGACTGGATGCCGGGGCGGAGGCGGTGGTCACCTGGCAGGGGCCCCTCCCCGGCGAAGGGAAAGGAGAGCCCCCGGTGACGGCGACCTATGAATACCGCTTCAGCGGAGACACCCTGCGGGGTGAGGTCCGGGCCTAAGGGGCCCGGAGACGGCGCGCCCCCGCCCGGCCAGAGGCCGGACGGGGGCGCTGTCCTGCCGCCGGCGCACCACCGGCAGGGGAAAAGGGTATGGACTTGTCCGACCCACGACAAGGGCCGGAAAACCGGCGCTATCTTCAGAAGACCGCCGCAAAATGGTGCAGGGCGGTTCCCTCAGCCCTCCCGGACCTGGGGCTGCACAGTCCCCAGGAAGAGGTAGTTGGTGAGCACGGTATAGGGGTAGACGTAGAGGTCGGGAACACCCCGGAAGAACCGGGAGACCAGGGTCCAGGGCAGGAAGGAGAGGTTCAGGTAGCAGTACTCCATCCGCCGCCCGCGGGTAAGGGCCAGCCCCTGGCTCAGGGCCTGCCGGGCCGAGAGCTTGGGAGAGGCCGCCAGGAGGAACCGGGCAGGCAGGAGGAGGGTGTAGCAGCCGTAGGCCGCCAGCATCCCCAGCACCGAGAGGACGGTGGAGAGGAAAAGCAGGCTCTCCCCGTTGGGCAGGGCGGTCCCGGCCACCAGGCAGAGGAGACCGGGGAGGGCGCACACCAGGGCGGTGACCACCCGCCAGAGGGTCAGCACCACCTGGACCGCCAGGGCCTTTCCGGTGAGGCGCAGGTCCAGATACCAGTCGAAGAGGCGGTGCAGTCGCTGGGGCCGGCCCTCCATCACCCGCCGAAGCTGGGCCAGGACGCCGAACTCCAGGGGGCTGGTGACCAGCAGGACCACGGCGTTCACCACCACCAGGTTCAAAAGCTGCCGCCAGGCCAGGGGGAGGACCACCACCATGCCGGCGGGGTCATAGCGCAGGGTGAGGAGCAGGCCGCCCCAGTTCCCCAGGCCCTGGAGGCCCATGGTGGACATCAGGTTCTCCATGATTTCCGGCTGGGCCAGCCAGAGGCCGGTGTCCAGGGGGAGCTGCTGCACGTCCATGAAGGTATAAAAGAGGGCGCCGCCGGTGTAGGCGGAGAAAAACTGGGCCAGGAAGGAGACGCACAGCAGGAGAAGGGCGGCGACCAGACAGGGCCGCCGGTAGCGGAAGAAGAGCTGCCGGGCGTGAAATTTCAGCTCCCTGCGGCGCTGGGCAGATAGGTTCATTGGAATCAGGCCTCCGTAAGGGGAGAGATGGCGCTGCTGGCGATGGGGATGCCGTTGTCCGGCGCGGTGGAGACGGCGGGGGGTGTCTCCACCGGGAGCACCGGGGACTGGGTGGGCTCGGTCCCGGCGCTCTCAGAGGCGGCCGGAGGGGTGACGGCAGGAAGGGTCTCCGACGGCGCGGGGGAAGGCGACGGGGCGGCCGACGGGCTCTCCGACGGTGCGGGGGAGGGCGACGGGGCGGCCGACGGGCTCTCTGCCGGCATGGGAGAAGAGCTCGGGGAGGGCGAGACGGCCGGCGTAGTCTCCACCGGAGGAGTGGTGACCGCGCCTGCGGGTAGCGGGGTGCCGTCCTGGGACAGGCCGTACTGGGCGGCGTCGGCAGGGCTCACCGCGATGATCTGATTGCGCATTTTGTAGGTATTTTTGGACTCCAGGGTGGAGCTCACCAGGTTGCCCTCTCCGTCATAGATGTTCCGGTAGGCCTCCACCACCCGGCCGGTATAGGGGGTCTGGTCCACCCGGGTCTCCCCGGCGGCCAGGGCGGGGTCCACAGTGTACTCGGTGCTCCAGGCTGTGGAGGAAAGGCGCTTGTTGGTCATCTCCACATGGAGGTCGTCGGTCTTGGTGCCGTAGATGCGGACCGTGAGCTCACGGTTGCTGTAGACCATGTCGATCTTGATGGGGTACTGGGTGTTGTTCCGGAACTGGAAGTCCAGGCTGCCGTACCAGACCGTGGCGTCCATGCCGTCGGGGACGTAGCCCACGGCGTAGGTGTGGTTGTGCCGCTCCACGATCTCCAGGTTGGCGTTGAGGGCGGCATAGTAGATCACCGAGGAGGTGTGGCAGATGCCGCCGCCGATCTGGTCCACCGACTTGCCCCCCACATAGGCCGGGGCGGGCAGGTAGCCCTTGTCGGCGCTGCGGCTGCCGGTGGCGGTGTTGTAGGAGAAGACCTCTCCGGGCAGAAGGACGGTCTCGTCACAGGCGGCGGAGGAGAGCTCCACATTCCGCCGCCGGGCGGAGGTCCCGGTGAGGCCGGAGGTGGCCTCTCCCAGCACGTCCCGGAAGAGGAGATCCTGGAGGGCCTCAGTGGAGACGGCGGGTTCGGTCACCGTCAGGGGCACGGAGACGGTGCTGCCCCAGGCGGCCCCCTCCAGGGCGGCCTGGGCCTCGGAGACGCTGAAATCCAGGCCGGTGACGCTGGGGGTGACCTCAAAGGTCTCCTTGTCCAGGGTGGCATCCTGGGCCACCGTGTAGACCTGGCTGTGGACCGCCTCCAGGTCCACGGGGGCGGGGTCGGTGGTCTCGGGGCGCAGCTCCAGGGGAGTGGTGTCCCCGGAGGAGAAGCGGTCCAGGATCTCCTGCTTGACATTGCTCAGGTCAAAGGCACGGCCCGGCGTGCCCATATGGAAGAGGAGCTCCGCTCCGGATACCTCCCAGGTGGTCTCCTGGACCCTGCCCCCCAGCTCGGACTCGATCTGGGAGAGCAGGGCGTCTACCTGCTTTTCCCCTTCGGCGGTGAAGGTGAAGGGGACCTCTATCTCGTTTCCGGTCACCAGGGCGGAGAGGAGCCGCCAGCCCTGGGTCAGGAATCCGCCCTGCCCCAGGTCCAGGGCGGCCTGGGCCGCCGCCGCAGCGTCGGGCACCACAGCGGTGCCGGGGACGGTATAGGAGCTCTGGACCCCCGCCACGGTGAGGGTGACGCTCCGGTCCTGGCTCAGGCCGGCCTCCTCCAGGCGGGTCTGGGCCTGGGCCTGGGTGAGGCCGCTCAGGTCCACCCCCGCCGCCGTGGTCCGGGGCAGGGCGGCCGCCCGGCTCCCGCCGTAGGCGCACAGGGCTAAATAGGCGGCGCACAGGGCGGCCGCCACAGCGAGCACAATGATCAGGCCGCGCCTGGCCGGATGCGGCGTGGGAGCCGCCTGGGCCACGCGCTTGCCTGGCTTATTCTGTTCCATGGCCAAAGCCTCCAAACTCAGCGCAGGCCGGTGCCTGCAAAAATACACTCTATATTATATGAATTCCAGGAATAAAATGCAATTACAGAATGGTTACATCAGGATTTTCCTCTGGGACAGCCCTGCTCCGGCTTTACTTTTTCTGGCTTTCGTTGTATGATAATATCTGCTGAATCGGCAGCCCGGCGGCCAGCTCCGGCGGAATCTCTTGTGGAGGGAACAGCCATGCCCGACGACCACAGATACCAATATCACTACGATCCCCAGGGTGGCTCTCCCAGCCGCGGGAACGGCGACCTGGCCTCCTGGGTGCCCATCCTCATCTTCCTCTTCTGCTTCCCTCCGCTGGGGGTCATTCTGCTGGCCCTGAAGCTCATGGGGGTCACTGGGAAAAAGCGGACCTATGGCAGCCGGCATCCCTACGACATCCAGCGCGGAGCGGCCCAGGGGAATACCCAGGCCGGCCCCCAGGCGGCCCAGGAGCGGCGTTACTACCGCCAGGCCCAGGCCGCCCCGGCGGGCAGGAAGCAGCGGAGCAAAAAGCATACCCGCCGGCCCGACCGGGACCCGGGCAAGGCCCTGACCATCGGCGGCGCGGTGATGGCGGCCATCTTCGGGCTGGGTGCCCTGAGCTCTTTTTTGGACGCCCTCTCCTGGGGCGGGCTCCTCTACAGCCTGGAGGATATCTTTCTCCCCCTGGCCCTCTGCGGCGGCGGGCTGTGCATGACCTGGTACGGCGTCACCAAGAGCCGGCGGGCCAAGCGTTACCGGAATTACCTGGCCCTCATCGGGCGGAGGGAATCCATCTCGGTCTCCGCCCTGGCCGAGGCCGCCGGCCTCTCCGAGCGGCGGGTCCGGGAGGACCTGCAGGACATGCTGGATGAAGGGGTCTTTCCCACCGGCTACCTGGACCTGGGGGAGGACCGGCTGGTCCTCAGCGACGAGGGCATCCAGGACCACCAGCCGGAGCCGGAGTCCCAGCCGGAGGAGCCCCCCAAGGGCATGGAGCGGGAGGAGGCCGTCCTCAGCGAGATCCGGGCCCTGAACGACGCCATTGAGGACGAGGAAATGAGCCGGAAGATCGACCGCATCGGAGAGATCACCGGAAAGATCTTCGCCTACTTACGGGAAAAGCCGGACAAGGAGGGCCAGCTCCGCAGCTTTTTGAGCTACTACCTCCCCACCACCCTGAAGATCCTGGGCTCCTATGCCCAGATGGAGGCCCAGGGCATCGAGGGGGAGAACATCTCCGCCGCCAAGGAGCGCATCGAGGGCATGATGGACAAAGTGGTGGACGGCTTTGAAAAGCAGCTCGACCGCCTCTTCCAGGACGACGCCATGGACATCACCACCGATGTGGAGGTCCTGGAGCGGATGCTGGACAAGGACGGCCTGGGCGGCACCGGAATGACTCTGGGGGGATAGCCGAAGGGACTCCGGACCTAGCATATATGACAAAGCGCTCTGCAGCGAGGAAAGCTGCGGGGTGCTTTGCTTTTTGCACAAAAATAATGGGTCAATTTTCGGCAAAAGCTGTAGAAAATGTTGATTTTATTTTTCCGTGTGGTATAATAAGGATGCAGGGCGAGGAAGCCATTCGGAAGGAATAAAAGAGAAAGGAGATCCACGATGAAAGCTATGACGATCACCATCAGCCGTCAATATGGTAGCGGAGGGCGGGCCATCGCTCAGCAGCTCTCTAAGGACTTGGCGATTCCCTGTTATGACAATGAAGTCATCTCCAAGGCGGCCAAGGAGAACGACATCGGGATGTGGGAGTTCACTTTGGCGGAAAACATGCGCTTCTCGGATTTCATCTACGCGCTCTCAGATATTTCTCCCTCCTGTGAGGTCCAGCCGCTTACCTATGGGGAGCGGATCTTCAAGGCACAGTCCCAGGCCCTGCTGGAGCTGGCGGAACAGGGGCCGGCTGTCTTTCTGGGGCGGTGCGGCAACTATGTCTTGCGGGACCGCCCGGACTGCATCCACCTGTTCATCTGCGGGTCGGCTCAGGCCCGGATCCGCCGGGCAGTAGAGGTCTACGGACTCAAGGAGAAGGATGCCGCCCGTGAGATCCAACGGATCGACAAGCTGCGGGCCTCCTATTACTCCACCAACACCGGCCATCGGTGGGGCTATGGAGAGACCTATGACCTCATCATCAACACCGATCAAATCGGTGTGGAGGGCGCGGTAAAGCTCATCAAAGAATATATGGCGCTTCGAGGCTGAAGCAAAGCAATGATAAAACGGCCCGGGGCCTTCCCATTTGGGGAGGCCCCGGGCTTGTCTATCCATACAGAGGACAGGTCAGCCCTCCATCTCGGAGATCAGGGCCACCCGGCGGGCGTGGCGGCCCCCCTCGAAGTCGGTGGTGAGGAAGGTCTCCACGATCCGCTCGGCCAGGTTGGGGCCCACGATGCCGGCCCCCAGGGCCAGCATATTGGCGTCGTTGTGGCGGCGGGTCATCTCGGCCATCAGGGGATCGGTGCACAGGGCGCAGCGGATGCCCTTGACCTTGTTGGCGGCGATGGAGATGCCGATGCCGGTGGTGCAGATGACGATGCCCCGGTCGCACTTGCCGGAGGCCACCGCCTGGGCGGCCGCCTTGGCAAAGACGGGGTAGTCGCAGCTGGTGGTGTCCATGCAGCCGAAGTCCTGGTACTCCAGGCCGTGGCTGTCCAGGTAGTCCTTGATGTGCTGTTTGAGCGCAAAGCCGCCGTGGTCAGAGCCGAGGGCGATGTTCATGGGAAAGCCTCCTTATCTGTGCGTAAAAATGAGTGGTCATAGATAGTCCCGGGTCCGGTCCAGGTCGGTGAGGAGCCAGGGGTCGTCGGCGCCCAGGCGCTGGGCCAGGACGGGGGCCTGGGAGGGGTCCTGCCGGAGAACGTCCAGCTCCCGCTGGGTGATGCCCACCAGCTGGAGGAAGTCCAGCCGGCCATAGAGGGTGTCCCGGCCGGGGACCTCGGTGTC
The DNA here is from genome assembly GCA_019119795.1 of Candidatus Intestinimonas pullistercoris. Lineage (GTDB taxonomy): Bacteria > Bacillota > Clostridia > Oscillospirales > Oscillospiraceae > Intestinimonas > Intestinimonas pullistercoris. Next base: position 5,603 of record DWWJ01000001.1, on the reverse strand, counting down.
CGGGACCACCAGGAGCCCCGTCAGGGCGGAGGCCCGGTCCCGGCAGATGGAGCTGCCGTCCCCGGCGATATACTGGTAGGGCTCCAGCCAGCGGTTCTGGGTGAAGGTGTAGCGGGCCAGGTTGCCCAGGAGGTCGATGGCCCACAGGCACCCCTCCGCCGGCTGGCCGGGGAGCTTCATGGTCATCTCATAGCCCCACTTGCTGTAGGTCCCCCCCAGGGAGGACTCCTCGGCGTAGAGCTCGCTCATGCCGTAGGTCACCAGGTGCCGGTGGCCGTGGGGAGAGGTGTAGAGGCTGTAGCCATCCAGGTACTGATCCCCGCCGAAGAGGGCCCGGGCGGGGAGCAGGGTGCCGTAGTGGTCGGGCTCCTGGCCGGGGTAGAGGGCGGAGAAGGCCGCGTCGATGGCCTCCCAGCCCGGGGCCCAGTCCTCCTGGGCCTTCTCCCGGGCCCGAAATTCCTCCAATGTCATTGGGGCGCCTCCTCTACAGCCTGACGGGCCGGGGGACCCGCTTTTCGTAGACGGTGACATAGCGGAAGCCGGTGTCGGCCAGGAGGGCATAGGCCTCCCGGACCCCCTTGGCTACGTTCTCGGGGGCGTGGGCGTCCGAGCCCACGGTGACCAGCTCCCCCCCTGCCTCCCGGTAGAGCTCCAGCACCGGCTTCCAGTCGGCCACCGTGCGGCCGTTGTAGGTGTTGACCTCGATGGACCGCCCATTCTGGGCCACCAGCCGCAGGATCTCCCGGAGCTGGTCCTGGTAGCGGTCCAGGGTGACGTTCTGCCCGGAGCGGAGATTCATATAGCGCAGGGGGTAGATGATGTGGCCCATAGCGTCGTAGCAGGTCATGGGGGCCAGCCGGAGCATGCTGCCAAAGTAGTCGTCCAGGCAGGCGTAGCAGATCTCCGGGGTCTTGTAGTCCACATAGTAGAAGTCCCCGCCTCCGGCCTCCGGGGTCATGTTGTGGAGGGAGCCGATGACGAAGTCCACCTCGGGCCGGTCCACGGCGGCCTGGGCCCGGTCCGGGAAGAAGGGGGCGCTGCCCAGCTCCAGCCCCAGCCGGAGGGTCAGGCGGCCCTGGAAGGCGGCCTGGGCCTCCCGGAGCTGCTCCACCGCCGGGTCCCAGTCGTAGGGCTCGGTGAAGGGGGTGCCGTCCAGCTGCATCAGGTCGTAGTGGTCGGTGACGCACAGCTCGGAGAGGCCGGCCTGGACCGCCGCCCGGGCCATCTCAGTGAGGGGGGCCTCCCCGTCAGGGGAGAGGCGGGTGTGGGTGTGGTAGTCGGTGAGATACATGGAAAGAGACCTCCGATTTTCTTGTCCTGGCCTTAGAAGGGCCAGGAGGGGAACCATTTGAGGAAGGTGGACGTGTACCGGGTGGGGGTCATCAGGCCGATGAGCACCGGGTAGAAGGCGGCATAGAGGGCCACGGCCCCGGCGGTGAGGCCGTAGACCGGCCCCTTCCACCTGCGGTCCCGCTCCACCAGCCCGTCAAAGAGCTGGCAGATGGCCAGCACCAGGAAGAGGGTGGAGGGGAAATAGTGGTACTCGAAGGTGGTCCGGCCGATGAGGAGCCAGGGCAGGAGCTGGGAGAGGTAGCCCACCAGGATCAGGAGGGCCCGGGGGGAGGGCTCCGGGAAGGCCCAGGCGGTCAGGGCGCCCACCCCCAGGAAGAGGAGGACCACCGCCGCCGTCAGCAGGAGGAGCCCGCCGTAGGACAGGGGGAACTGGGGGAAGACGGGCTCCCAGAGGAACTGCTCCAGGGTCTCGGGCAGGGCGGGGAAAAGCCCGTCCACCACCGTGCAGGAGAGGAGGCCGATCAAGGCCAGGGCGGCGAAAAAGCCCATCCGGGCGGCCTTCCGCCGGAAGGACTGGGCGGCGCAGGCCAGGATGGCCAGCAGGCCCGTCCAGCAGACGATGGGGTTGTTGAAGCAGCCGAAGGCGGCCTTCAGGCCGTGGGCGGCGCCGGAGGTGTTGTCCAGGTAGTAGAGGATGGGCCGGGCGTCCACCGCCCACTGGAACCAGCGGGAGGAGTAGGGGTGGGAGGCGGTGACCCCCTCGTGGTAGGTGAGCATGAAGTGCTGGTTCTGGAGCATGATGTCCACGATGTTTTGGGAGCCGTTGATAAAGAGGTCCCGCTCGCCCCGGAGGACCTCCGGCAGGTGGACGAAGGGCCAAGAGACGATCTCCAACAGGATGCCCCCCAGGCCGGCCTCATTTCCCCGGGCGGCGGCGTAGGGCCAGTAGGACAGGGTATAGATGAGGGCGGAGAGCAGGACGAAGCAGAGGACGGAGAAGAGGAGGACCTTCCAGAGCCAGGGGAGCTTCCCCGGCACCTGGGCGGGCCACTCCCGGAGCTTGCAGCCCAGGCCGATGAAATAGAGGACGGCCAGGCCCACCGCGCCGTAGATCACCGTCCACTTGCTGGCCGCCCCGATGCCCCAGAAGAGCCCCGACAGAAAGAGGGGCAGGGCACAGCGGCGGAAGGGGGTCCCCGCCGGCAGGGCCAGGTAGCGGTAGAGGAAGAAGTACATCAGCAGGATGAAGAAGACCCCGTAGGTGTCGATGGTGGCGATGCGGGTCTGGGTCAGGTGCATGAAGTCGAAGGCAAAGAGGGCGGTGCCGCAGGCGGCCACCGGTGTCTTGCCGAAGAGGTTTTTCAGGAAGACGTAGAGGATGGGGAGCATCAGCACCCCGAAAAGGGCCCCCATGAAGCGCCAGCCGAAGGGGGTCATGCCGAAGGCCCGGATGCCCAGGCTGATGATGAGCTTGCCCAGGGGCGGGTGGGAGACCTCGTAGGGGTAGACGTTCTCGATGTGCTCCAGGGCGGTGCGGGGGTGGTAGATCTCGTCGAAATAGGTGGAGTTATACCAGCTGGACTGCTCCGGGACGGTGTCCTGCTCGTCAAAGAGCGGGGTGGGGTCGGCGGCGGCCACCAAGCCGGCGCCCTCCGTAAAGACCCCGTTATCGTAGAGGGCCAGCTCTCCCAGCTCCAGCAGGCCCTTGTCGGCCCGGCCGGTGATGCGGAGGTAGCGGACGTTCTGGGGGTTCTCCGGGACCACCTCCAGCCACTTGAAGAGGTCATTGTACTCCTGGGGCAGGGCGTAGCTGGGGGCATAGCCGTCGGCGGCGGCCCAGTAGTCCACGGTGTTCCCGTTTTCGTCCTCCCGCTGCCAGAGGGTGTACCAGGTCTCCCCGTCGGCCGAGACCTCCACATTGTAGCTGCCGGTGCCCAGGTTGGAGAAATACCGCAGCTTGGTGAGGTAGATGGTCCGGGAGAGGGGGATGGTGACGGTCTGGTCCTCCCCAAAGTCCAGGGCGGACTGGGGGGCGGTGAAGGACCCCAGCTGGAAAAAGGCGGTGGCGGCGTAGACCGCGGTGATCAGCACCAGGGGCAGGGCGTCCCGCCGGGCCATGGGGTGGCAGGGCAGGGTCAGGGAAAAGGGCCGGCGCTCCTGGAGGGCCACCCACTCCAGGCTCCCCTTCCGGGGGAGGGAGACGAGACAGCACCGGGCAAAGAAGAAGACCACACCCGCCAGCACCAGCAGGGCGCAGAGGAACGGGACGGACTGCCGGAAGGCGGTCCCCAGCGCGGGCCAGAGCTCAGACATGAGACACCTCCGAAAAAAGCGAAGATCAGGGCGGCCCCGTCCGGGACGGAACCGCCCTCTATTGTATTTCTTTTCCCTTTGTTTGTCAAAGGATTCCGCCGGCGGTCCAAAGAAAGAAAAGGCCCCGGCCGCCGCAGGGCGCGGGCCGGGGTCGCAGGAGAGATTACTTTTTCTTTTTGCCGCCCAGATTTTCGAAGAAGTTCTTGATGGGGTCGCCACCGTGGGAGGCGTCGCCCATGGTGCGGGCGAACTCCCGCAGGGCGTCCTTCTGCTCCTTGTTGAGATTGGTGGGGACCTGGACCTTCACGGTGACGTACTGGTCCCCCCGGCCCCGGCCGTTGAGGCTGGGGATGCCCTTGCCCCGGAGGCGGAAGGTGGTGCCCGTCTGGGTGCCCTCGGGCATGGTGTATTTCACGTTGCCGTCGATGGTGGGGATCTCCAGCTCGGCCCCCAGGGCTGCCTGGGCGAAGGAGACCGGCTGCTCCAGGTAGACCGACGTGCCCTCCCGGTGGAAGAGAGGGTGGGGCGTGACGGTGACCCCGATGAGCAGGTCCCCGGCAGGGCCGCCGTTGCGCCCGGCGCCGCCCTGGCCCCGGAGGGAGACGGCCTGGCCGTCGTCGATGCCGGCGGGGATGGTGACCATCAGCTTCTTCTGCCGCCGGACGCTCCCCGCCCCGTTGCAGGTCTTGCAGGGCTGGTGGATGATCTTACCGGTGCCCCGGCACTTGGGGCAGGTGGTAGTGGTGGAGAAGGCGAAGCCGCCACCCCCCCGCTGGATGCGCACCGTGCCGCTGCCGTGGCAGTCGGGGCAGATCTCCGCCGTGGTGCCCGGGGCACAGCCGCTGCCCTTGCACACATCGCACTGCTCCGTCCGGGAGACGGTGACCTCCTTTTCGCAGCCAAAGGCCGCCTCCTCAAAGGAGATGGTGACCCCGGCTCGGACGGTCTCCCCCTTCTGGGGGGCGTTGCGCCGGCTGGAGGTGCTCCCGCCGAAGCCGCCGCCGAAGAAGGAGCCGAACAGGTCGCCCAGGTCGATGTCCCCCATGTCGGTAAAGCCGCCGAAGCCGCCAAAGCCGCCGGCGTTGGGATTGAAGTTGGGGTCCACCCCCGCGTGGCCAAACTGGTCATAGCGGGCGCGCTTCTCTTTGTCGGAGAGGACCTCATAGGCCTCGTTGACCTCCTTGAAGTTGGCCTCGGCGGTCTTGTCCCCGGGATTCAGGTCGGGGTGGTATTTTTTGGCCAGCTTCCGGTAGGCCCGCTTGATCTCGTCGTCGCTGGCCCCTTTGCTGACGCCCAGGACCTCGTAATAATCTCGTTTCTGGTCCGCCATATGTGTGTTCACCTCGTTTCAAAGGAGGCAGGAAAAGAGGGGAAACGGACCCGCCCCACCGGCCAGCGGGCCGGTCCGGGAGGGGCGGCCGGCCGCCGGCCGGTCCAGCCCTCCCGGGGCAGTGCGCACACTGCCGCGGAGATCCGTATCCCTCGTCCTTGCTTCACTCGATCACTTGTTGTCGTCGTCATCCACGACCTGGTAGTCGGCGTCCACCACGTTGGGGTCGGTGTCGCCGCCGGCGGTCTGGCCGCCTGTGAAGCCGGCGCCGCCCATGTCTGGCCCACCGGCCTGGGGGCCGCCCGCCTGGCTGTAGAGCTTCTCGCTGATGGGGTAGAAGGCCTTGCTCAGCTCCTCAGTGGCCGCCTTGATGGCCGCCACGTCGGTGCCCTTCAGGGCGTCCTTGAGCTTGCCCAGGGCGGCGTCCAGGGTGGACTTGTCGTTGGCGTCCAGCTTATCCTTCAGGTCCTCCATGACCTTCTCAGTCTGGTAGACCATCTGGTCACCCTGGTTGCGGATGTCCACCTCTTCCTTCCGCTTGGCGTCCTCGGCGGCGAACTGCTCGGCCTCCTTGACGGCCTTGTCGATGTCCTCCTTGGACATGTTGGTGGAGGAGGTGATGGTGATGTGCTGCTCCTTGCCGGTGCCCAGGTCCTTGGCGGAGACG
>DWWJ01000038.1 GCA_019119795.1 Candidatus Intestinimonas pullistercoris | reverse complement strand
CGGGGGAGCGCTTTTTTGCCGGCTGACGGCCCCGCTTATCCGGGGGCCACGCTGCGGATGCTGGAAATGAGGAAATCGCCGATCCCCTGGTGCTCCAGAATCTGGCTTCTGGCATCCAGGTCGTTGAAATGCCACCACTCCGACGAGAGGGGAGTCAGGCCGGACTGGGTGCAGTACCGCTGGAGGCCCAGGGCGGGGGCGTTCATGGAGGGAGAGAGCTCGGCCTCCTTCCAGGCGGTGGAAGAGAGGCTATTCACCGGGGCGGTAAAGGTGGCCGCCGCCCGGCTGAGCTCGTGGATGGGGGTGGGCATCTCGTAGAGCTCATAGCCCGTGACCTGGAGACAGCGGTAGCCGCTGACGGTGTACTCCGCCACCTCAGATACCTTAGCCAGACTCATATCCACCGCATAGCCTCGCTGGTGGTTGGAGAGGCCGCTGGAGATGAACCAGGAAATCTGCCAGGGCGGATCAGCTACCGCAGCCCTCACCTCTGGGTCCTCCCGGACCATATCCGACATGGCGTAGTACACCTTGGTCTGGACCGCGTTGGGCCGGTAGCCCTCATAGAGGACCAGGCTGTTGCCCTCCGCCAGGGCGGAGCGCTGGACCTGGCAGAGCTTCTTGGCCATGGCATAGAGGACCGGCATCATGAACTCCTCCCGGCCCAGCCGCTGGTTGTAGGTCTTGCCAGGGTAGAAGGCCTCTCCGGTGATCCCCGGGATGGACTTGCCGCAGGTGACGAAGAGGGAGGCATAGCTGTTGGTGGCGTCGTAGAGGATGGAGGGGATCACGTCGGGCAGGTTCACCAGGCAGTAGCGGTGCTCCACCCAGCCGGTGAGCTCCCCGTGCTGGAGGTCGGTCTGCTCCTCGTCGGCATAGTAGTCCGCCTCCACCGCGATCTGCCACCATTCCCCCTCCTCCTGCAGGACGGTAAAGGGGGTGCCGGAGGGCAGCAGGGTCAGGGCGCCGTCGGTGAGGGTGGGGGGCTCTGTCTCCTCTGGCGGAAGAGTCTCGGTGGGCAGGGCGGTCTCTGCCGGGAGGGTCTCCGTCACAGCGGGGACCTCCGGGAGGGTGGAGGAGGCTGGCAGGGATGTCTCCTCCGGCGCCGGACTGGCGCTGGAGAGGGGGGCTGTCTCCTGGGGCGCGGGGGTCTCGAAGGGCAGGGCCGGGGAGGTGTCCGCCGGGGCCGGGCTCTCGGTGGGCAGGGCGGTCTGCCCGGCCTCCGGCACAGGACTGGGCGAAACAGAGGGGGCGGCCATCCCGGCGGTCACGCCGGGGACGGTCCCGGTGGGGAGGGGCAGGGAGGGCGAGGCCTGGGCGGCCTGCTCCTCCGCCAGCTGGGCGGCCTCCGCCTGGGCCGTCTCCCAGGCCTCCACCGCCTCAGCGGCCGCCGCCGCGTCCTCTACCGCCGCCCACAGGGGCAGCTCCACCGAGGTGTAGCCCGTGGCCCCCCGGATGGGTAGCTCCAGGCCGTTGTAGTTCCCGGGCAGCTCGATGTCCAGGGTGCGCCCCTCCTCCCAGGTGGGTCCCACATGCTCGGGAAGGGTCTCCTCCAGAGGAATCCCGGGCCCCAGCTGAGGGGACTGGGTGCTCTTTACCGGGGGGACGCCCTCCACCCGGGCCTGCTGGGCGCAGGATGTGGTGGATAATAACAACAGTACCGCCAGCGAAAGCGCGGTCCAACGTCTCATCATGAAGGTCTCCTTTGTAATGTAGCACGCGGCGGGCTCTCTCCGGAAGGAGAGGGCCCGGGGAGCTTTTTCTGTCAGCTCCGTGGGCAAGAAGGGCTCAGAGGACGTCCTCTACGGTCTCCACCCCGTCTTCCCGGTAGGTGTAGACTGTAAAGCCGTCATAGATCAGCTCGCCGTCCTCCCCGGGCCCCAGACAGCTGGGGGCGTAGGAGCTGCTGATGGGGGCCCCCAGGGCGTCGATCAGGCTGGAGGCGCTCTGCCCGATGTAGGCCCTGGCGTCCTCCGCCGTGGCGTCGGCCGAGGGCTCCTCTACCGCCGGAGCGGGGGTCTCCGCAGGCGCCGGGGTCTGCTCCGTCGTGGGCTCGGGGGCCGGGGTGCTCACCACAGCGGTGGGCTCCACCGTGACCTGGGGAGCGGCGCTCTCCACAGGCGTGGGGGCCGGCGTTTGGACGCTCTGGGTCTCGGTGGGGGCGGGGGCCGTTCCGGTCTCCGTGGCCGGGACGTCCTCCACCACGGGAGCGGTCACCTCCGGAGCGGTCACCACGGCCTCCTCTCCGGGCTCGGTTTCAGCGGGCAAGGTCTCGGTGGGGGCGGTTTCGAGAGCGGCCGTCTCCGGAGGGAGGCTGGCCGAAGGAGGCTCGGTCCCGGCCTGGGAACCGCCGCCGCAGGCAGTGAGGCCCAGCAGAGCTAGGGTCAGCAGGAGGGCAAGGGTGTTCCGTTTCATCTTATCATTCAGATCCTTTCATCGTCTGTCGAATCCTGCCGCCGGGCAGGTGGACAGGCTTTCTCAGATTGCCCCGGTGGTGTAGAGCTGTCCGCCGGACTGGTAGAGGAGCTCCGCCGGGCGCTGGGCCTCCTCTGCGGGGACATAGAGGGTAAAGGGAGTGCCTTCCCCGGCCTCCCCTACGGGGCTGGCCTCATAGAGGGCCTCTCCCAGCTGGACATAGACCGGGGAGTCCGGGTCCACCGCCCCGGTGAGGCGGCCCTCCAGCCGGACATAGCCCTCCAGCAGGCTGTCCTCGGTGACTGCGAGCTGAGCACGGGCCTCCCCCAGGGGCGGTGTCCCGCTGAGCACCCGCTCCGGGGCCGGGAAGATGGGGGCCTCGGTGGCCCACCACTCCAGGTTGCGCTCCACGATCTCAATGAGCACGGTGTCCGCTCCGGTCTGGTCCAGGAGAGACATGGTGTAGGGCATGGCCCGGGAGAAGGCGGCCTCCCCGTAGGCGTCGGCCAGGAAGGTGTGGAGCAGGTTCCCGAAGGAGTCCCGGAACATCAGCAGGCTGCCGCTTTTTTCCGGGGTCTCGGTCTGGATGAACTGGTCCTCCGGGCTGCGGATGGGCCGGACATAGGAGAAGCCGAAGGGGCGGTCAAATTCCGCGTCGGCCTCGGTCCGGGTGCCGGTGGGATAGACCATCTCGTAGAGGTCCCCCAGGTGGGGCTCCCCCTGGTGGTAAGGACTGTCAAAGAAGGGCGCCTGGTCGGTCTTGCCCAGGGCGGCGGTGAGGACATCGTGGGCCAGGGCGGCCCCCCGGACGTTCCAGTGGGAGTCGGTGTGATAGTAGAGGACCTCCTCCGCCGCCCGGAAGGGGGTGAAGAGGTCGAGGTAGGGCACCCCCTGGGCCTCCAGGTAGGGGATCAGGCGGTCGATGTTGTCCGCCCCCTCCAGGGGCTCCCCCACATGGGGAAGGTACTCCGGGTAGAGGCTGGCCTTATTGGGGGCCACTGTCACGTAGAGCTCCGCCCCCCGGCTCTGGGCGTACTCCCGGAGGAGGGCCAGGGTGCGGGCCGCCCCGAAGAGCTGCTGCTCTCCCAGGGGAGCGGTGCGGAGATAGTCCTCCAGGGTCTCCCGGTAGAAGAGCCAGTCCTCCCGGCCCAGCACCACATCCTCCTCGGCGGAGACGTGGAAGACCGCGGCGTCCAGGGCGGCCCCGGCGGTGATCATCTCCTGCCGGAGGGCAAAGTGGTCGGCCACATAGTCGGTGACCTCGTCCAGCACCTCGGTGTTGAAGCTGCCGTCCGCCCGGAAGACCTGGGGGGCGGGGGCCAGGGCCTGATTGGCCGCCGCCTCCCCCTCCGGCAGCAGGAGCATCCCCGCAGAGGGGACCAGGCAGACGGCCAGGAAGGCGGCCAGGGCCAGGTTGGCCTTTATGCTCAGTTTCATGCCGCTCCCCCCTTAAAACTGGAAGTAGATGAAGGGGTTGAAGGTGCCCCCGCCAGGGTGAGCACGCTCACCCCAAAGAGGACGCTGTACCCCAGGGCAGCCGCCCCCTCCTGGGCCGCCTGGGGGAGGCTCCGGGCCTGGAGCTGCCGCCACGCCCACTGGGGGATGCCGAGGGCGAAGAGCACCCCCAGGAGGAGCAGGAAGGCCGTCTTGGCGTCCAGCAGGGCGATGAGGGCCAGGGTGTGGGCGGGCTCCGGAGAGAAGCCGGTGAACATGGCCGCGAACATCACCCCCGCGTCGGCCAGGGTGTCCGCCCGGAAGAGGGTGAAGCCCAGGATGACCACCAGCATGGTGTAGACATGGCCCAGCCAGGACTCCCGGAGCCGCCGGGGAATGGCCCCCACCCCCTCCAAGGTGGAGAACAGGCCGTGCCACAGGCCCCAGAGCACGAAGGTCCAGTTGGCCCCGTGCCACAGGCCGGTGGCGAAAAAGACGATAAACTTGTTCAGGCTGGTGCGGGCCTGCCCCTTCCGGCTGCCCCCCAGGGGGATGTAGAGGTAGTCCCGGAACCAGGAGCTCAGGGAGATGTGCCACCGCCGCCAGAACTCCTTGATGGACCGGGCGGAGTAGGGCAGGTCGAAGTTCTCCAGGAACCGGAAGCCGAAGAGCCGCCCCAGGCCGATGGCCATGTCGCTGTAGCCGCTGAAGTCAAAGTAGATCTGGAGGGTATAGCACACCGCCCCCAGCCAGGCCAGGCGGAAGTCCAGCTCGGCCGCCGTCAGGGCGAAGACCGCGTCGGCCACCGCCCCGGCGGTGTTGGCCAGGAGCATCTTCTTCCCGAAGCCGGTGATGAACCGGCGCAGGCCGGACAGGGTCAGCTCCGGGGTCAGGCTCCGGTCCTGGATCTGGTGGGCCACGTCGTGGTAGATGACGATGGGCCCGGCGATGAGCTGGGGGAAGAAGGAGATGTAGAGCAGCAGCCTTCCGGGATTCCGGGTCCCCTGCTCCGGATGGCGGTAGACGTCAATGACGTAGCTCAGGCCCTGGAAAGTATAAAAGGAGATGCCGATGGGCAGCACGATCCCCGTCAGGGCCAGCCCGGCTCCGGTGAGGCTGTTGACCGTGCCGATGAGGAAATCCGTGTACTTGAAGATGCCCAGCAGCAGGAGGTTGGCCGTCACAGCCAGCCCCGCCGCCAGGCGGCGGTGGGGCTCCCCGGACTGGAGCCACAGGCCGAAGAGGTAGTTGAGAAGGACGCTCAGGAGCAGCAGGGCCAGATAGGGGAGCTGCCCGAAGGAGAAGAAGACCAGGCTGGCCAGGGTGAGCCAGGCGTTCCGCAGGGGCAGCCCCGGCAGGAGCCGGTAGCCCAGATAGGTCACCGGCAGGAACACAAACAGGAAAACAGGTGAGCTAAATACCATTCTGCGACATCCTCACACAGCAGTTTATCGGAGATAGACAAAGGGGGTGCGGCTGGGGAGCATCATGAAGAGGTCATAGCCCCCTTGCCCGTAGTCGTGGAGGTAGCGCCATTCCAGCTGGGTATCAAACATGTAGGTGGTGCCGTCTAGGTTGATCTCCACCCAGCCGTGGGGGCTGTTGCTGCCTCCCAGGGCCCCGACTACTGTATAGGCTGGCAGGCCCAGCTGCCGGGCCAGCAGGCAGAAGGTGGCGGAAAAGCTATAGCAGTTGCCCCGGCCCAGCTCCAAAAACTCCTCGGCATAGGCCGGCTCCCACCCGGTCTGTCCCTTGGAGATGAGGTCCCGGCGCAGATAGGTGAAGTTGTCCCGGACATAGTTGTAGAGCGCCCGCAGCTTTTCGTCCCGGGTCATGGCGGCGTTGGTGTAGGTGTCGATGATCTGGTGGAGCTGCTCATCCAGCGCGGCCGAGCCGGTGGTGTAGCGGCCCTGGGCGTCATAAGTGAAGCCGTCCACCGTGGTGGAGCGGAGGAAGACCCCGCTTTGCACCCGGTAGAGCCAGCCGTCGAAGCGGTAGTACCCGTCCGGGAGGACGGTGGTCTCGGTCTCCACCCGGGTCCAGACCTCTCCGCCGCTGTTGGTGTAGTCGTGGGAGACGGTGGCCTCCATGATCTGGGCATAGGCCCAGTGGCT
>DWWJ01000037.1 GCA_019119795.1 Candidatus Intestinimonas pullistercoris | reverse complement strand
TTGAAGGATGCGTGAACAATTTGTGAATCCCTTCGGCAAGGGCCGGCCGGGGCCGCGGAAGGGGCGCCGCGGTCTTGCGCCGGAGGCAGAGGGGCCGTATAATAGTGCCTGTTCCATCGGCCGCAAAACGGGTGATCCGCGCGGCAGGGCCCCACAGGCCCCTGCATAATCGGATGTTTTGGAGAAGCCGCCAGACATTTTCTGTGAGAAAAAACAGCCGGAATTTCAGACAGATTTCAGCTTGGATGGGTATCATGTGCCCACGTCAGGAGGGATATGATATGCGGATATTGATCGTAGAGGACGAGGTGCGGCTGGCTGAGGCCCTGGGGCAGATCATGGAGGAACAGCGGTATCTGCCCGACCTCACCTACAACGGCCCCGACGGCCTGGAGTACGCCCTCACCGGGCAGTACGATGTCATCATCCTGGACGTGATGCTCCCGGGCATGGACGGCCTGGAGGTGGCCCGCCGCCTGCGGGAGGCCCACATCTCCACCCCCATCCTCATGCTCACCGCCCGGGACGAGGTCCCGGACAAGGTGGCGGGGCTGGACCACGGGGCGGATGACTACATGACAAAGCCCTTCGCCTCAGAGGAGCTGCTGGCCCGCATCCGGGCCCTGGCACGGCGGCAGGGGGAGGTCCAGGCCGAGGTCCTCTCCTATGCCGACCTGATCCTGAACCTCTCCACCCGCTGCCTCCAGCGGGGCGAACGGGAGGTGCGTCTGGGCTTCAAAGAGTTCGAGGTCCTGCGCATCCTCATCGCCTACCCCAAGATGGTGGTGCCCAAGGAGGAGATCATTCTGAAGGTCTGGGGGGCAGAGAGCTCTGCGGAGGACAACAACGTGGAGGTCTACGTCTCCTTCCTGCGGAAAAAGCTCCAGTTCCTGGGGTCCGCGGTCACCATCCGCACGGTGCGGAAGGTGGGATATTACCTGGAGGTCGAGTCCCCATGATCCGGAAGCTGAGAAGGAAATTCGTCCTCACCAATATGCTGCTGGTGTCCCTAGTGCTTTTGGTGGTCTTTGGGGCCCTGGTGGTCTCCAATTACCAGCGGCTGGCCGATCAGAGCCGGACAGCCATGCGGGCGGCCCTTCTCTGGTCCGATGAGGGGCCGGACCGCTTTGAGTTCGGCGCCTCCGGCCTCCTGGATGCCCCGGAGGAGGGGGACGAAAAGATGGCCTCCCGTATCTCCATGGTGCCGGTCTTCACCGTGACCCTGGACGAGAATGGAAAGCCGGCGGAGGTCATGGGGGGCGGCAACGTCTCGGTCTCCGACGAGACCGTGGAGCAGGCGGTGGCCCAGGCCCAGGGGGAGGAGGGGGTCATCCCGGAGCTGGACCTGCGCTATCTCCGGGAGACCACCCCCGATGGAGAGACCCGCATCGCCTTTGCCGACCGGGGCTGGGAGCGCTCCACCCTCTGGTCCATGGTGGGCTCCTTCCTGCTGGTGGGGGCCCTGGCCCTGGGGGCCTTTTTTGTCATCTCCCTGCTCCTCTCCAGCCTGGCCCTCCGGCCGGCGGAGCGGGCCTGGGAGCAGCAGCGCCGCTTCGTGGCCGACGCCTCCCATGAGCTCAAGACCCCCCTCACCGTGATCCTCACCAACACCGGCATCCTCCTCAGCCATCCGGAGGACACGGTGGCGGAGCAGCGCAAGTGGGTGGAGTACATCCGGGACGAGGCCCAGCGGATGCGGGAGCTGGTGGAGGACCTGCTCTTCCTGGCCCGGCACGACGCCGGCCGGGAGCCCCCGCCAGACCAGACGGTGGACCTCTCCGAGCTGCTCTGGAGCGCCCTGCTGCCCTTCGAGCCCGTGGCCTTCGAGCAGGGGGTGGAGCTGGAGAGCGGCATCCAGGGCGGCCTCACTGTCCGGGGACGGGAGGACCAGCTCCGCCGGCTGGCGGCCATCCTCCTGGACAACGCGGTGAAGTACGCCGGAGCCCAGGGAAAGGTCCGGGTGGCCCTGACCCGGGGGGAGAAGGGAGGGGCCTGCCTGACGGTGCGGAACACCGGCCCGGCTATCCCGCCGGAGCACCTGGAGCACCTCTTCGAGCGGTTTTACCGGGCCGACGACTCCCGGGCCCGGAGCTCCGGGGGCTATGGCCTGGGGCTGGCCATCGCCAAGAGCATCGTGGACAGCCACCGGGGCACCATCACTGTCCAGAGCGGCGCGGAGGAGGGGACCCTCTTTACCGTCCGTCTGCCGGGATAAGAACGTAAAAATCCGCCCTGGCCGCTTTTTCTGCGGCCAGGGCGGATTTTTCAGGACAGCGGAAACCTCACACAGTGATGACATCCACGCCGGCCTGCTCCAGCAGGGTCTGTCCCTCCCGGCTCAGGTCCTTGTCGGTGATGACGGTATGGATGGCGGTGAGGGGGAAGCTTGAGGCCACGGCATTGGCCCCCACCTTGTCGGAGGTGGCCAGGACGATCATCTTCCGGGCCGACTTCACCATGGCCCGGGCCACCTCGGCCCGGAAGAGGTTGATGGTGGAGACTCCCTTCTCAGCGCTGATGGCGTCGGCGCCGATGAAGCACTTGTCCACCGAGAACTGGGCCAGCCCCAGCTTGGTGAGGGGACCCACGTTGGCCTCGGCGTCGTGCTGGAAGGAGCCGCCCAGCAGCACCACATCCAGAGAGGGGCACCGCCGGACGAAGTTACACAGAAACACAGAGTTGGTGATCACGGTGACTCCCCGCTTGGTGGCCAGCTCCCGGGCCAGCAGGGAGCAGGTGGAGCCGGTCTCCACGATGACGGTCTCCCCGTCGGAGACCATCTCGGCCGCCCGCTGGGCGATGCGGAGCTTCTGCTCGTAGTTGTTCCACATGCGAGTGGAAGTGTCGTAGCCGTTGTCCACGGGGATGGCCCCGCCGTGGGTACGCTTGAGGACGCCCTGGTCCTCCAGCTTTTTCAGGTCCTGCCGCACGGTCACCAAAGAGACCCCAAACCGCTGGGTCAGCTCGCTGACGCTGACCCGGTCCTCCGTCTGCAGCAGGTCAATGATTTCTAACTGCCTCTGATTGAACAATGCGAAAGCCTCCTGGACGCCGTATGGAATGCCGGCGGGTTTTCTATGTGAAGAATATCATAGCGCATTTTCCGGCAAAACGCAAGCAAAAGAAATTTCCCTTTCGAAAAACACTACTCTCCAGGCCGCACCGCCAGGCCGGCTGAGGAGAAAGACCCTTGCGCGGGAGGTCTGGTTGGGCTATACTTATCCACAGAAAGGAATTTCCAGCACGTCAAAAAGGAGGATGATCCCCATGGAACGAACCCAGGCGCAGGCCCTGGCGGTCACGGCCCAGCGGGCCCGGCTGCTGGCCCTGGACATGGTCCACACCGCCGCATCCGGCCACATCGGCGGCTCCCTGTCGGTGATGGACCTGCTGACCACCCTGTACTTCCACCAGATGCGCATCGACCCCAAGGCCCCCGGAGCCCCCGGCCGGGACCGGCTGGTCCTCTCCAAGGGCCACTGCACCCCGGCCCTCTATGCGGTTCTGGCCCTGCGGGGCTACTTCCCCATCGCCGACTGCCGGCTCTTCCGCTCCATCCAGGGCCACTACTCCGGCCACCCGGACATGAACCACGTCCCCGGGGTGGACATGTCCACCGGCTCCCTGGGGCAGGGCATCTCGGCCGCCGTGGGCATGGCCCTGGCCGGACGGCTGGACGGGGCCGACTATCGGGTCTACGCCGTCCTGGGGGATGGCGAGGTGGAGGAGGGCCAGGTATGGGAGGCCGCTATGGCCGCCGCCAAATACCATCTGGATAACCTCTGCGCCATTGTGGATGTCAACGGCCTCCAGATCGACGGTCCCACCGCCGATGTCATGCCCTCGGAGCCCCTGGACGCCAAATTCGCCGCCTTCGGCTGGAACGTGCTGAAGGTGGATGGCCATGACTACGCCGCCATCGCCGCCGCCCTGGAGCTGGCGGGGAAGACCAAGGGGGCCCCCACGGTGATCCTGGCCCGGACGGTGAAGGGGAAAGGGGTCTCCTTTATGGAAAACGACCCCGGCTGGCACGGCAAGGCCCCCAACGACGAGCAGTACAACCAGGCCCGGGCCGAGCTCCTGGCCGGGATGGACGCCCTGGCGGGGCCGGACGGCCTGGCCGCCGCCGAGCGGGACACCGCCGCCTACCTGGGCAAAAAGGAGGGGAACTGACATGGGAGAGAAGATCGCCACCCGGGCCGCCTATGGACAGGCCCTGGTGGAGCTGGGGGCGGAGCGGCCCGACCTGGTGGTGCTGGACGCCGATTTGTCCGGCTCCACCATGACCAAGGACTTCGCCAGGGCCTACCCCGACCGCTTTTTCAACATGGGCATCGCCGAGGCCGACATGATGGGGGTGGCCGCCGGGCTGGCCGCCTGCGGCAAGACGGCCTTTGCCAGCAGCTTCGCCATGTTCGCCGCCGGACGGGCCTTTGAGCAGGTCCGCAACTCCATCGCCTACCCCCACCTCAATGTGAAGGTGGTGGGCTCCCACGGGGGGCTCTCGGTGGGAGAGGACGGGGCCACCCACCAGTGCTGTGAGGACCTGGCCCTGATGCGGGCCATTCCCGGCATGGTGGTCTGCTGCCCCTGCGACGGCAATGAGATGCGCGCCGCGGTCCGGGCCCTGGCGGACTACCGCGGCCCCGCCTATCTCCGGTTGGGCCGCTCCGCCGTGGAGGACCTGACCAGCGGCCTCCCCAGCTACGCCTTCCGCCTGGGGGAGGGGGTCACCCTCCGGGAGGGTACCGATGTGACGGTCATCGCCGTGGGCCTCATGGTCCAGGAGGCCATGAAGGCCGCCGAGACCCTGGCGGGGGAGGGGGTCTCCGTCCGGGTGCTGGACATGCACACGGTGAAGCCCCTGGACGAGGCCCTGGTCCTCAAGGCGGCGAAGGAGACCGGGTGCATCGTCACCACTGAGGAGCACAGCATCATCGGCGGCCTGGGCTCCGCCGTGGCGGAATACCTCTCCGGGACCTGCCCGGTGCCCGTGGTGCGCCACGGGGTGGAGGACGTCTTCGGCCGCTCCGGGAAGGCGGGCGAGGTCCTGGCCGCCTACGGCCTCACGGCCCAGGGCATTGTGGA
>DWWJ01000036.1 GCA_019119795.1 Candidatus Intestinimonas pullistercoris | reverse complement strand
GTGGGGACCATTCCCGGGGGCTTCCTCCTGCCCGACGGGACCTACTCCGACATGTATGTGATGTACCGGCCCCTGGGGCCGGCCTGAACCCCGGCAGAGGGGCCTTGGGCCTTCTCACAAACAACGCGGCGGGCTTTATCGGCCCGCCGCGTTGTTTGTTCAGAGCTCCACCACGGTCCCGGTGGACAGGTAGTGGAGCCGCTCCCCCAGCACCGGCCGCAGGAGGTCAAAGGCGGACAGGCCGGTGCAGTGGCCGGTCCAGACCTCCTCCACCCCCAGCTCCAGCAGGGCCTCTCCCAGGGCGGCGGCCCGCTCCGGCCGGACCCCCAGGGTGGAGGCTCCGCCCGCCCCCATCAGGTGGAAGCCCCCGAAGAAGGCCCGGACCCCCTTCCCGGGAAAGGCGGCCAAGACCTCCCGGACCACCGTGTCCGCCCCGGCGTGGGAGCAGCTGCTGAAGACAGCCAGCCCCGCCGGGAGCTCCACCGCCAGGGTCTGCTCATGGGCGAAGTCGTCGGGGCGGAGGCCCTCCGCCGTCTGGCGGTACATGTGGACCTTCTCCCCCCGGCGCTCCAGGCCGGGGGTGGTGTGGGGCAGCAGCCACACCCCGGGGTCGATCTGGGTGGGCCCGGTCACCGCCCGCAGCCGCCCGGCCTGGGCCAGCAGGGCCTCCGGCACCCCCAGATAGGCCCGCTTCTCCCCCAGAATCTGATAGCTGGGCTCCTCCGCCTGGGGCCGGAGGTAGAGGGGGGCGTGGTCATTCCGCCCGAAAAAAGCGGGGAAGCCCCCGGCATGGTCGTAGTGGCCGTGGGAGAGGACGGCGGCGTCCACGGCGGCGAGGTCTATCCCCAGGGCGGCAGCGTTGTCCAGCAGGGCGCCGGTGGCCCCGGCGTCCAGCAGGTACCGCTTTCCTCCGTGCTCGATGTGGAGGGCCAGGCCGTGCTCACAGCGCAGGGCCCCCTCCGGGGCGGTGTTTTCCATCAGGGCAGTGATCCGCATGGGACCCTCCTCCTTTTTCTCCGGCGGGGCCCTCCGCCCCGCAAATGGTCCGCAGAAAGGCCCGGACCTGCCGGCGGCTCCGCAGCCGCACCAGCTTCTCCGGCCAGGCCCCGGCGATGGCGGCGTAGCCCGCCCGCTGCGCCGGGCTCCGGCTCTCCCACAGGAGCCACCGGAGGAATTCCCCGTCCAGCTTCTCCACACATCCCGGGGCGGCGCTGTCCCGGACAGTGCCCCGGTGCCTCCAGTACCGGCCCAGGGCCTGGAGCAGGCAGCGCCCCCGGCAGACGTCCAGAAAGACGATCCGGTCGGCCTCCTCCATCCGCCGCTCCTGGAGGAGCCCGGCGTAATTGCCGTCGATGACCCAGCTCTCCCGCTCCAGAAAGGCGGCGGTCAGGGCCCGGGCCTCCTCCGGGTCCCGCTCCGCCCAGCCCGGCAGAAAATGGACCTGGTCCAGGTGCAGGAGGGGAAGCCCCAGCCCTTTCGCCAGGGCCCGGGCCAGGGTGGACTTCCCCGCCCCGCTGTAGCCGATGACGGCGATCTTCACGGCTTCTTTTTCTTCAGCTTGGTCTTGTTGCCGTGCTGGTCCACCACATAGGTATTCTCCAGGTGGGCGGTGAGGCTCTCCCGGATGGCGGCCCGGTATTCGGCCCGCAGGCCCTCCCGCTCCGCCTCCTCCTCCAGGGTGAGGCCGTCGGCCTTGGCCTTCCGGGCCAGCTCGTTGATGCGGTCGATCTTATGCTGCTCCATGCTCAGCAGTCCTCCTTTCCATACGGCGGCTCACAGGTACCGTTCCAGCACCAGCATGATCCGCCCCTTTTTGGAGGTGCCGGAGACCTCCTTGAGCACGCACTTTCCCAGCCCCCGGCAGGTGAGCACGTCCCCCTCCTCCACCGTCCGGTCGGGCTTGTCGCACTCCCGGCCGTTGAGGGTGAGCTTTTTGGAGGAGATGAGGGCGGCCATCCTGGACCGGGACAGGGAGAAGCCGGAGGCGGCCACGGCGTCTAAGCGCAGGGCGGCCACCGTGTCCCGGATGACCTTCACCTTCTGCTCCGGGGGCCGGAGCTCGGCCAGGGGGCAGGGGCTCACCCGGACCCGCCAGCGGCCCACCTGGTCCAGCTGGGTGAGCAGAACGTGCTCCACCTCCCGGAGGAGGAGGACCTGGCAGGTCCCCTCCCCCACCAGCAGGTCGCCGATCTTCTCCCGGGTGAGGCCCAGGCCCAGAATGGCCCCCAGATAGTCCCGGTGGGTGGGCTTTGCGTCAGGGGGCACCGCCACGGTGACGGCAGTGATGGGGCACTCCTCTCCCGTCTGGAAGGCCTCGGCCTCCATCCAGTCCGGGGGGAAGGCGCAGAGCTTCCGCTCCGCCCCCTCCCAGCCGCCCCAGAAGAGGTGCCCGGGGTGGCCGCAGGCGGCCAGGAGCCGGGCCACTCCGTCCTGCTCGGCCAGGGAGAGGAAGGGGGTGTGGGCGGGGACTCCCCGGTTCTGGGCCAGGTCCAGCTTGTCCATGGCCCGGGCCAGCACCAGCCGCTCCTCGGGGCTGGTGGAGAGCTTCCCCAGCAGCTCGGTCTTGTTCATGCCGCCCCGTCCTTGACGATGGGGGCGAAGGCCGCCCCCACCAGCCCGGCCAGGGCCTCCGGGGCGAGCTCCACCTGATAGCCGATCTTCCCGGCGCTGACCAGAATGGCGGAGCGGCCCTGGGCCGAGGCGTCGATGACGGTGCGCAGGCGCTTTTTCATGCCGATGGGGGAGCAGCCTCCCCGGACGTATCCGGTGAGGGGGGTGAGCTCCTTGACGTGGATGAGCTCGATGGACTTCTCCCCCACGGCCTTGGCCGCCTTCTTCAGGTCCAGCTCGGCGAGGACCGGCACCACAAAGACATAGTTGGCCTTGGAGGCCCCCCGGGTCACCAGGGTCTTGAAGACATCGGCGGGGTCCCGGCCCAGCATGGCCGCCACCGTGGCCCCATCCACCGCCTCCCCCTCCTGGTGGGGGTAGCTGTGGGGGGTGTAGGGGATCTTTTTCTGGTCCAGGACCCTCATGACGTTGGTTTTTTCTTCTGACATGCTGTGATGTTCCTTTCTCAAGGGGCCCCTTGGGGGCCGGCGGCCCGCCGGGGGCTGGTTTCCCACCGGGGGCGGAGGCCCTCCGGGGGTGCCTACCCGGCAGGGGCAAGGTCCATTTCTTTTTCTGCGGAAAAAGAAACGGGCCTTGACTCCAAAGAAAAAGTGGGGCCCGGTCTACGGTGGGTTTCGGCTGGAAAACGGCGGCTGGCGGCTTTCGTATGACAGAAAGGCCCCCTACCGGCCGTTACGGCCTGCCCTTGTGGAATAGGGGCAGGCCGACGCCCTAACCGCCCGCCGCCTGCGGTTACCTCTCTCCGGGCCGGGGTGGTGGGGTGCCTCCCCGCGGCGGGGGGAGATTTGCCGCACTCTGCCGGGAGAGTGGCACAAGTAGGCGGCGGCCAGATAGAACCACCGTCTTTTCCCTGTTCCACCATGGGATGGCCGTAACGGCCGGGGCTGGTCCTCACCACAGTGCGTAAAGACGAAAGCCGCCGTTTCCTACCATTAACTTACCGTAGACCGGCCCCATCTTTTTCTTTGGGGTGAAGGACCGTTTCTTTTTCCGCAGAAAAAGAAATGGTCTTTCCCCCCGGAGGGGAGCCGCATCCCTCACCCGTTGAACCGGTTCATGGCCTCCTCCGGCCCCTTGGCCAGAAGGCATTCCACGGCGTCAGCGGCCCGGACCACCGCGGCCTCCACCGCCTTTTTGTCCTCGCCCTGGGGCTTGCCCAGGACCCAGTCGGCCATGTCGTAGTCCGGGTGGGGCTTCTGGCCTACCCCCAGCCGGATACGGGGGAACTGGTCGCTGCCCAGGTGGGCGATGATGTTTTTGAGGCCGTTGTGGCCCCCGGCGCTGCCGCCCTTCCGGACCCGCAGCTTTCCCGGCGGGAGGGCCACCTCGTCAGAGAGCACCAGGATGTGCTCCGGCGGCACCTTGTAGAAGGCGGCGGCCTCCCGGACCGCCTCTCCCGAGAGGTTCATATAGGTCACCGGCTTCATCAGCAGGACCTTCTGTCCCCCCAGGGTGACGGTGTTGGTGAGGGCGCGGAACTTCAGCCGCTGGAGGGGGACCCGGCACCGCTCCGCCAGCTCGTCCGCCACCGCGAAGCCTACGTTGTGGCGGGTGTGCTCGTACTGGTCCCCGGGATTCCCCAGGCCCACCACCAGCCAGTCCACCCCGCCGGTCTTTTTGCCAAACAGCATGGGACACCTCTTTTTCTCTTTTGTCGCTCCCGGAGCCTGCCCCGGGGCATAGGGCAGCGGGGGCGGAGCATACCGCTCCGCCCCTCAGGCTGTGGGCAAGGTCCCGGAGACCTTTCCCACAGCCTGAATATGCCGGTACTTTCCTGGCCCTTTGGGGCCAGAAAAGTCATCGCTTCGCTCATCGGAAGCCCTTGCAGGGCAACGGCTTCCGAGGCATTCGATCCCACTCGAGGCGGGCTGCCGCCCCCTCGAGCTCCCCTGCCCCTCTGCTCCCTTTTTCTCGTCCGGGACAGGTTTTTCGACAAGCGGAGCGGGGGCGGAGCATACCGCTCCGCCCCTGCTGTAGCCCATCCTGCGTTTTAGTTGAACAGCGGGGAGACCGAGACCTCCTCGTAGATGCGCTCGATGGCCTCGGCGAACATCTCCGCCACGGAGAGATACTTGATCTTATCACATTTGATCTCCGGCCGCGCGGGAATGGTGTCGAGGAAGATGACCTCGTCCAGGTCGCTCTCCTGGATGCGGCTCACCGCCGGGCCGGAGAGGACGCCGTGGGAGGCGCAGGCGGTGACCGACTTGGCCCCGCCGATCTCCACCAGGGCCTTGGCCGCCCCGCACAGGGAGCCGCCGGTGTCCACCATGTCGTCCAGGAGGATGACCCGCTTGTCCCGCACGTCGCCGATGATGTTCATGACCTCGGAGGAGTTGGCCTTCTGCCGGCGCTTGTCCACAATGGCCAGGGGCATGTCCAGCTTCTGGGCGAAGGCCCGGGCCCGGGCCACGGAGCCCACGTCGGGGGAGACCACCATCACCTCGTCGTGGCAGCCGGCGTACTTCTCCATAAAGTGGTGGACGAAGATGGGGGAGCCCAGCAGGTTGTCCACCGGGATGTCGAAGAAGCCCTGGATCTGGTTGGCGTGGAGGTCCATGGTCAGCACCCGGTCCGCCCCGGCCCGGGTGATCAGGTTGGCCACCAGCTTGGCGGAGATGGGGTCGCGGGGCTTGGTCTTGCGGTCCTGCCGGGCGTAGCCGAAGTAGGGGATCACCGCGGTGATCCGGCCGGCGGAGGCCCGCTTCATGGCGTCGATCATGATGAGCAGCTCCATCAGGTTGTCGTTCACCGGGGAGCAGGTGGACTGCACCACGAACACGTCGGAGCCCCGGACGGTCTCGTAGATGGAGACGGACTTCTCCCCGTCGGAGAAGGTGCCCACCTCCGCGTTGCCCAACTGGGTGTTGAGCGCCTTGCAGATGTCCATGGCCAGCTTGGGGTTGGAGTTGCCGGAAAAGATCTTGATGTCCTTGCCGTGTGCGATCATTTCATCATCCCTCACATTTTCTTTCTGTGATAAATCTTATCAGGCCCCGATCCAGGGACCTGGATGCGCGCGGAAGGGGGCGGCTCCGCCCCGAGAGAGGCCGCGGCAGGATCACTTCCTGCCCTTGGCACGGCGGCGCTTGGCCGCCCACTGGACCTTGATGGTCTGGGGAGAGCGGGCGATGCACAGGCTGTCCGCCGGCACGTCCTCGGTGACCGTGCTGCCGGCGGCGGTATAGGCCCCCTCCCCGATCTTCACCGGGGCCACCAGGTTGGTGTTGCAGCCGATGAAGGCCCCGTCCCCGATCACGGTGCGGTACTTGGCGGAGCCGTCGTAGTTCACCGTCACCGTGCCGCAGCCGAAGTTGATGTGGGACCCGGCGTCCGTGTCCCCCACATAGGTGAGGTGGGAGATCTTGGTGCCGTCCCCGATGGTGGAGTTCTTCAGCTCCACGAAGTCGCCCACCTTCACATCTTTGCCCACACGGCAGTTGGGCCGCACATAGGCGAAGGGGCCCACCTTGGCGCCGTCGTCCACCGTGGACTCGTTGAGCTGGGAGGCGTTCACCGTCACCCGGTCCCCGATGACGCAGTCCCGGATCATGGCGTCGGGGCCGATCTCACAGTCCCGGCCGATCACGGTCTCCCCCCGGAGGATGACGCCGGGGAGGATCACGGTCCCCTCTCCCACCCGGACCCGGGGGCCGATATAGGCCCGCTCCTTGTCGATGAAGCGCACCGGGCGGGTGGAGAGCGCCTCGGTGAGCCGGGCGATCGAGGCGTACCGGGCGAAGCTCTGGGCGGAGTCCCAGGTGGGGGCGCAGCCGTCCAGGGGCAGCAGCCCCTGATAGTGCCCGCCCTGGACGCCGAAGGAGCGGCCCAGGGCCCGCACGGCGGTGAGGAAGTCCGCCCCGCCGGCGGCCGCCTCCCGCAGGGTCTTGGGCGGCAGGGCGTATACGCCTGCGTCCTCCCCCTTGGGCAGGGCGTCCCCGAAGCGGCCGGTCAGATAGCCCGCCCCCTGGTCGTCCAGGAACACGGGGCGGGTGAACACGCACACCCGGTCCTCCAGATCGTCCAGAAAGGCCAGCAGGCGGCTGGCGGCGTCCTCCGCCCCCTCGGTGACGAACTCGGTGCCCTGGGGGAAACTGGCCCCGGCGGCGGCCCGGTCCTCCTCCCGGCACACCACCAGGAAGCGCTCCACCCCCGCCCGCTCCAGGGCGGCGGAGAGCCAGACGGCGGCGGGGTCGAACAGGATGGGGCGGAGCAGCAGAGAGGGCTCCTCCCCCTCCCGGGGCAGGAACACGATGGCTCCCATAGATCTCATGGCAAAAGCCTCCCGAAGAAAGTCAAAAAAAGTCAAACAAAGGTAGTATACCACAGCCCCTTCAAAAATTGCAAAACCATTATAGCAGAGCGCCGCTGATTTTGCACTGGGAACGGGAAATTTTTTCGGATAAGATCCACAAGCGCCCGGCGCCCGGCGGCCCTCCCCGGCCCCGGGGGGAGATCTGACGGAGGGGCGGCCCGGCGCAGGGCGGGAGGGGGCGGCGGTGGGCCGGTCCCGGCCCCTTTGGTCCCCAGCCTCCGC
>DWWJ01000005.1 GCA_019119795.1 Candidatus Intestinimonas pullistercoris | reverse complement strand
ATGCTGGACAAGGTCTCCGGGGAGCGGATCAAGGCCGAGCTGGAAAAGGTCCTCCTCTCCCCCCGGCCGGAGCTCGCCGCCCTGCCGGTGGAGCTGGGGATGCTCTCCCGGTTCGGGGCCGCCCCCCGGCAGGTGGACCTCTCCGGCCTGGCCGCCCTGCCCCCCACCCCGGGGGACCGCTGGCGGGGCCTCTGCCGGGCCTCCGGGCTGGACATCACCGCCCTGCCGGTGGAGCGCCGCCTGCGGCGGGCCGTTCTCCAGCCGGAGACCCCCCCCTGCGCCCTCACGGGCCGGGACCTCTATGCGATGGGTCTCCGGGGCGGGGACATCGGCGCCGCCCGCCGGGCCCTGGAGCGGCATCTCGCACAATACCCGGAGGAAAATCAAACCGACATTCTACAACGCAAAATCAGATCCTGGGGATTTTTGCCCCCAGAATAACGGACAGCGGTCCTCCGCCGGAGCGGAGGGCCGCTGTTGTTCCACCCTACAGAGTGGACGCCTTTTCTTTGAGAAAGTCCCGGAGCCAGGCCCCGGTCTCGGGGTGGTCCAGGGAGAAGTCGATGGTGGCCTCCAGGAAGCCCTTGAGGTTGCCGGTGTCGTACCGCTTTCCCTCAAAGTCCACCGCCGTCATGGTGTCCTGCTTGCAGAGCTCCCGGAGCCCGTCGGTGAGCTGGATCTCCCCGCCGTAGCCCGGCTTCAGATTCTCCAGGATGTCGAAGATGCCGGGCCGGAGCACATAGCGGCCCAGGATGGCGTAGTGGGAGAAGATCTCCTCCGGTCGGGGCTTCTCCACCATGTCGGTGACCCGGAAGGTCCGGGGCCCCAGGGGCTCCACCTTCACGGAGGAGTACTTGCTGATGGCGGCGGTGCTCACCTCCTGGACCCCCACGCAGGAGGCGGCGTACTTTTCCGCCGCGTCGATGAGCTGGCCGATGACCGGCTTGTCCGAGCGCATGATGTCGTCGCCCAGCAAAACGGCAAAGGGCTCGTCCCCCACGAAACGCTTGGCCCGCCAGATGGCGTGGCCCAGGCCCTTGGTCTCCTTCTGCCGGACGTAAAAGATGTTGGCCAGGTCGGCCGCCCGCCGGACCTCCTGGAGCTCCCGCTCCTTGCCGGCCCGGCCCAGGCGCTCCTCCAGCTCGGGGTAGTAGTCGAAGTAGTCGTCCATGGCCGACTTGGCCCGGTTGGTGACCACCAGGATGTCCTCGATGCCGGCGGAGACCGCCTCCTCGATGATGTACTGGATGACCGGCTTGTCCACCAGGGGGAGCATCTCCTTGGGGACGGTCTTGGTGGCGGGCAGCATCCGGGTCCCCAGACCCGCCGCGGGAATGACGGCTTTTCTGACCTTCATTGGTACGCCTCCTGATCTGCGGGGGCAGGGCGAGGGGCCCGCCGCCCGGTGGTTACAGTCTCTGGGGGGCCATCCGGCCCCGGAGATAGGGAATCCTGGGCAGGACCGTCAGAATGACGAGCCCCAGCCCATAGCAGGACACCAGCTCCCCCAGCCCCACCGTGAAGGCGTTCATGGCATACAGGGCGGGGAAATTGGGGCCGAAGCCGGCCTCATACCAGGCCTGCATCCCGCCCACGATGGCGGCGTTGCAGAGCACCGGGGGCAGCGGGGCCAGCCACTTGCTGGGCATCCGGGCCGTCAGCAGGGCGGCCAGGGCAGTGGCCAGCGTGCCGCACACCACGTCGATGACGCCGTAGGGGCTGAGCAGATTGGCCACAAAGCACCCCACGATGACCCCCGGTGTGGCTGCCGGGAACAGGAAGGGGAGCACCGTGAGGGCCTCCGACAGCCGAATCTGGATGGGCGTGTAGGAGGGCAGACAGAGGGTGAGGGCCGCATAGACCGCCGCAAGGATGGCCGCCAGGGTGAGCTGCTTGGTGTCAAAGTGTCGCATGGGAAAGAAACCTCCATTTTTTGTTTAGAGTACGTGTACCCCGTACAGCGGCGCGGGTCCCTTTCCCCGGGCGTGTGGTACAGGACGCCCGGACGGCTCTCTCCGCGCCGGTTGGACTGGGTGGGGAACCAGTCGGGACTATTATAGCATGGAAACTTGGCCCTGTACAGACCAATTCCGCCCTTTACAGCTCCTCCGGCAGGCCGTATAATGGCAGTATCGACAAAAAATCAGGGGCCCGTCCCCTGGAGAGAGGATGAGACCCCATGCGTATTCTGATCATCGACGGCCAGGGGGGCGGCATCGGCAGCCGTCTGGCCGCCCTGCTGCGGCCCCGCCTGCCGGAGGGCTGCGAGCTCCTGTGCGCCGGCACCAACGCCCTGGCCACCAGCGCCATGCTCAAGGCGGGGGCCGCCCGGGGGGCCACCGGAGAGCACGCCATCGTCTACAACGCCCAGCGGGCCCACCTGATCCTGGGCCCCATGGGCATCCTGCTGGCCAACGGCATCCTAGGGGAGGTCTCCCCCGCCATGGCCGCCGCCGTCTCCGGGGCGGAGTGCAAAAAGGTCCTCATCCCCTCCTCCACCTGCGGCGTCCTGGTGGCTGGCACGGAGGAGCGCCGCCTGGAGGACTACTTAAACAGCGCCGTGGACCTGGCCCTGGGGGAGATCGCCCGCCTGGCGGGCCAGAGGGCCTGACCTTCCCTGCTGCCGCCCCTTTTTGCATCCTCCTGCCCTCTCCTCCTTGTTCCCGGGGCAGGTTTCCCGGCAGATGACAAGGCCGGGGCTCCCTTTGAAAGGGAGCCCCGGCCTTTGTCGTCTCTACAGCTCCTCCCCGCCGGGCTCCGGCCCGCCGGAGGGCGGAGGCGGCGGGGTCTGCCGCACCTTGGGGAGGGTGGTCTCCAGGGTGGCGCTCTCCTGGAGCTCCAGCAGCTCCCCGATGAGCTGGTTGGAGAGCAGGAAGCCCACCGGCGTCAGCCGCCACCGCTGGCCCACCCGGGCGGCCCAGCCGTTGTGCTCGTACTCGGCCAGCTTGGCTTCGATGGGGTCGAAGTTCATGAAGTACTCCCGGCGGTACTCCCACTCCTCACTGCCCCGGGTGGTCCGCAGCCGGAGCATCAGATATTCCCCCGACCGCTCCCGCTTGGGGATGAGGTCGTCCGAGTCGATGATGGGCTTTCCCTCCAGGACTCCGTCGATGTAGCCGTCCAGGTCCCGCAGGAAGGAGAAGCGCCGCCCGCCGAAGTCGGAGTGGGCCCCCGGCCCAAAGCCCAGGTAGGGCCGGGTGAGCCAGTACTTCAGGTTGTGCCGGGACTGGAAGCCGGTCCGGGCAAAGTTGGAGATCTCATACTGGTGGTAGCCCGCCGTCTCCAGCCGGGCCACCATCCACAGGTACATGTCGGCCTGGAGGTCGTCGTCGGGGAGCCGCTCTCCCCGGTCCACCCGGGCCTGGAGGGGGGTCCCCTCCTCCACCTTCAGGCCATAGCAGGACAGGTGCTCCGGCCGCAGGGCCAGGGCCTGCTCCACCGAGTCCTGCCACCGGGCCATGTCCTGGCCCGGCAGGCCATAGATCAGGTCCAGGGTCAGGTTCTTGATCTTGGCCCCCCGGACGGCGGCCACCGCCTCCTGGACCTGCTGGAAGGTGTGGGGCCGGTGAAGGGCGGCGAGCTCGTCGTCGTGGGCCGACTGCATCCCCAGGGAGATGCGGTTGATCCCCGCCCGGCGAAAGGCCGTCATGGTCTTCTGGTCCGTGCTGTCGGGGTTGGCCTCCAGGGTGATCTCAGCGTTGCCCGCCACCTCGAAGCGGCGGCGGATGCACCCCAGTAGCTCCTTGATCCGCTTGGGGCCGTAGAGGCTGGGGGTCCCCCCGCCAAAATAGATGGTGTCCACCACATAGCCCTTGGTCTGGGGGGCCGTCTCCTTGAGGTGGGTGAGCAGCGCCTTCTGGTAGGCGTCCATCCGCTCCTCCCGCCCGGCCAGGGAATAGAAGTCGCAGTAGTCACACTTGCTCCTGCAAAACGGGATGTGGATGTAGAGACCCAGCTGCCGGATCATAAAGGCTCCTCCTTCCCGCCGTCCTGGCAGTTCCTTTTTGTCTATTATAGCGTTTTTTGGGGGCGCTGGCAATCTTGCCGGAAATTTTTCTTCCAAATTGTAAAATTAGCTTGACATGCATGTCAAGCGTGCTATACTTAATATGTAAAGTGCACTATACAAGCAAGGAAAGGGGTGGGAGCGTGCGAAACCGCATCGCGGAGCTGCGGCGGGAGCGGCGGGTCACCCAGGAGGAGCTGGGGGAGGCCGTGGGGGTCACCCGGCAGACCATCATCTCCCTGGAAAACGGGAGGTACAACGCCTCCCTGCTGCTGGCCCACCGGCTGGCCCGGTACTTCGGCCTGGCCATCGAAGAGCTGTTTCTCTTTGAGGAGGAGGATGTCACATGAAGGAAACGTGGAAAAAGGGATTGTCAGTGGCCGGCGCTGTGCTGGGCCTGGCGCTGCTGGCCGTGGTGATTTTCAGAGGAGACGGCCTCCCCGGCTGGGCCAACGGCCTCCTGGCCGGTCTGGGGGGCGCATCCCTGGGCCTGGGGGGCGGCGGGGTCGTCATGGAGGTGGCGGCCCGGCGGATGACCCCCAAAGAACGGGCCGAGCTGGAGCGCTCCGAGACCGACGAGCGGAACATCGCCATCCGGGAGAAGGCCGCCCAGGACAGCTGGTACTGGACCTCAGTCCTGCTGTGGGTCCCCTTTGTGGCGGCCCTGGTCCGGCAGGACCCCGTCTTTATCCCCGTGTCCTTGGGGGTGCTGGCCTTCCACCACGCCTTCTACATCTTCCATATAGGCCGCTGGGCCAGGAGGATGTGAGCCGTGGCAGAGCGTCAGGTCCGGCGGGTGTGCCTCACGGTCCCCCCGGAGCGGGCGGGGCAGAAGGTGGACACCCTCCTCCGGAAGGAGCTGGGCCTCTCCGGCACGGTCATCCGGCGGATCAAGTGGCTCCCCGACGGCATCCTGCTGGACGGGACGCGGGTCTTCACCAGCTGCCGGGTGGAGCCGGGGCAGGTGCTTTCCGTGCGGCTCTCCGATCCGGAGGTCCGCAGTGGGGTGGTCCCCGCCCCGGGCCCCCTGGATATTGTCTACGAGGACGGGGATCTGCTGGTGGTCAACAAGGCCCCCGGCGTGCTGGTCCACCCGGGCACGGGGCACTTTTCGGATACGATTGGTAATTTTCTGATGGAATATTACAAAAATCAGGGGATCGAGGCCGATTTCCACCCGGTCCACCGGCTGGACAAGGGGACCTCCGGCCTGCTGGTGGTGGCCAAGCACCCCCACGCCCAGGAGCGGCTCAAGGGGCAGCTCCACACGGCGGAGTTCCGGCGGACCTACCTGGCGATCTGCCTGGGGAGCCCTCCGGCGGAGGCCGGGGAGGTGGACGCCCCCATTGGCATGGCGGAGGGCTCCATCCTGGCCCGGGCGGTGCGGCCGGACGGCCTGCCGGCCCGGACCCGGTACCAGGTCCTGAAGCGGCAGGGAAACCGTACCCTGGTGCGGCTGGAGCTGGTCACCGGGCGGACCCATCAGGTCCGAGTCCACATGGCCTATCTGGGCTGTCCCCTGGCAGGGGACTTCCTCTACGGGGTGGAGGACCCGGACCTCATCGGCCGCCCCGCCCTTCACTCCTGGCGTCTGGAGGTCCGGCAGCCCGTCACCGGGGAACAGCTCACCTTCCAGGCGGCCCTGCCAGAGGACATGGCGCGGCTCATGGCGTGAGGCCCCCGTCTCATCTCCCGCACAGCAGGACCGCCGCGTGCCCCCGGAACGGCTCCGGGCGGCACGCGGCGGTCTTTTATGGGCGGAAACATTCATTCGATGCGGGCGATGCCCTGCTCCCGGGCCTCGTCGGCCACGGCCCGGGCCACGGCGTCGGCCACCGACTTATCCAGCACCGAGGGGATGATATACTCCGGGGTGAGCTGGTCCTCCGGGATGAGGGCGGCGATGGCCCTGGCGGCCCGGACCTTCATGCCCTCGGTGATGTCCCGGGCCCGGACGGCCAGGGCCCCCTTGAAGACGCCAGGGAAGACCAGTACGTTGTTGATCTGGTTGGGGAAGTCGCTGCGGCCGGTGCCAATGACGGCTGCCCCGCCCCGTTTGGCCTCCTCCGGCATAATCTCGGGGACGGGGTTTGCCATGGGGAAGACGATGCCGTGGTCCATAGTGGCCACCATCTCGGCGGTGACCAGCCCCGGCCGGGAGACCCCGATGAAGGCGTCGGCCCCCCGGAGGGCGTCGGCCAGGGTGCCGTGGAGATGTCTGGGGTTGGTGACATGGCTCATCTCCTCCTGGCCGGGGTTGAGCCCCGGGTCCCCCTCGCAGATGATCCCGTGGATGTCGCAGAGGGTGACGCTGCCGAAGTCCATGGCCAGGAGGAGCTTGGCGATGGCGATGCCGGCGGCCCCCGCCCCGTTGATGACGATGTTCAGCTCCCCCATCCGCTTGCCGGTGACCTTCACGGCGTTGAGGAGGGCGGCGGCCACCACGATGGCGGTGCCGTGTTGGTCGTCATGGAAGACGGGGATGTCGCAGACCTCCTTCAAGCGGCGCTCCACCTCAAAGCACCGGGGGGCGGCGATGTCCTCCAGGTTGATGCCGCCGAAGCTCTTGGAGATCAGGGCGATGGTCTCCACCAGCTTGTCCACATCCTGGGTGTCCACGCACAGGGGGAAGGCGTCCACCCCGCCGAACTCCTTGAAGAGAGCGCACTTTCCCTCCATCACCGGCATCCCGGCGGCGGGGCCGATGTCCCCCAGGCCCAGGACGGCGGAGCCGTCGGTGATGACGGCCACCAGGTTGCTCCGCCGGGTCAGGGCGAAGGACTTCTCCTCGTCGGCCTGGATCTCCCGGCAGGGCTGGGCCACGCCGGGGGTGTAGAGGAGTGACAGGTCCTCCCGGGTCTCCACATGCTTCCGGGCCACCACCTCGATCTTGCCCTGGAGGGCATAGTGGAGCTCCAGGGACTTTCTGCTGATCTCATCCATGGTCGGGACCTCCTTTTGTCTCTGTCCGGGCGGGGACCCCCGCCATCTCCTCCGGGTGGAAGACCTGGTCGAACCGCTCCGGGGTCAAAAAGCCCAGCTTCACGCAGGCCTCCTTCAGGGAGATATCCTCCGCGTAGGCCAGCTTGGCGGTCTTGGCCGCGTTGTCGTAGCCGATGTAGGGGTTCAGGGCGGTGACCAGCATCAGGGAGTTGTGAAGGTTCTGCCGGCAGCGCTCCCGGTCGGCGGTGATGCCCTGGGCGCAGTTGCGGTCAAAGGAGGCCATACAGTCGGCGAGCAGTCGCACCGACTGCATGAAGTTGTAGGCGGACACCGGCAAAAAGACATTGAGCTCGAAGTTGCCCTGGCTGGCGGCCATACCCACCGCCGCGTCGTTGCCCATGACCTGCACCGCCACCATGGTGACGGCCTCGCACTGGGTGGGGTTGACCTTTCCCGGCATGATGGAGGAGCCGGGCTCGTTGGCCGGGATGCGGAGCTCTCCCAGGCCGCACCGGGGCCCTGA
>DWWJ01000035.1 GCA_019119795.1 Candidatus Intestinimonas pullistercoris | reverse complement strand
GAACAGGAGCTCATACTCGCCGGAGGCGGTGGACAGGGTGCCGCCGGCGGCCAGGAAGGAGACGATGATGGCGATGCCGATGATCACGATGGGGGCGGCGGTGGACTTCATACCCAGGGAGATGCCACCGATGATGGTGGTGGCCGCGCCGGTCTCGGTGGAGTCGGCCAGGGCCTGGGTAGGCTTATAGGTGTCGGAGGTGTAGTACTCGGTGAAGTAGCCGATGGCACAGCCGCCCACCAGTCCGGCCAGGATGGCCACATACACGCCCCAGCTGTCCAGCACCAGGATGGTCAGGGGGGCGGCGATGACAGCGGCCAGGATGGCAGCCAGGTAGGTGCCGGTGCGGAGGCTCCGCAGCAGGGATTTCTGGTCGGCATTCTCCTTGGTGCGGACGAAGAAGGAGCCGATGATGGAGCAGATGATGCCCTCCACCGCCAGGAGCATGGGCAGGAGGATGCCGGCAAAGCCGTGACCCGCCACAGCGGAGAGGGAGAAGGTGGCCAGGATGGAGCCCACATAGGACTCATAGAGGTCGGCGCCCATGCCGGCCACGTCGCCTACGTTGTCGCCCACATTGTCGGCGATGGTGGCGGGGTTCCGGGGGTCGTCCTCGGGGATACCGGCCTCCACCTTACCCACCAGGTCGGCGCCCACGTCGGCAGCCTTGGTGTAGATGCCGCCGCCCACCCGGGCGAAGAGGGCCATGAAGGAGGCGCCCATGCCGTTCATCACCATGATGTTGGCCAGGGTGGTGGCATCGGTGATCCCGAAGGCATAGTAGAGGAGGAAATACCAGATGGAGATGTCCAGCATCCCCAGACCCACCACGGTGAAGCCCATGACCGAGCCGGAGGAGAAGGCCACCCGGAGGCCCTTGTTCAGGCCCTCAGAGGCCGCCTGGGCGGTGCGGGCATTGGAATTGGTGGCGATCTTCATGCCGATGAAGCCGGCCAGCATGGACCACACGCCGCCGGTGACAAAGGCGAAGGGGGTGAACTTGGAGAGCATCTCTCCATTGGACCCGAAGGCGATGACCAGCAGAATGACGAACACCACCAGGAAGACCTTGGCCACGGTGCTGTACTGCCGGCGCAGGTAGGCGTTGGCCCCCTCACGGATGGAGGCCGCGATCTTCTTCATGGTGTCGCTGCCCTCAGAGAAGGTCATGACCTTCTTTTTCTGGTACCAGGCGAACAGCAGGGCGCAGGCGGCCCCCACAAAGCCGATCCAGAAGTAGTTTTCCCACGGGATGTACGGTGACAACTTCCTCACTCCTTTTGCATGCCGGCGGCCTGCCGGCCGCCGTCTTCCTTGTTCATTATTTTAGCAGATTGAAGAGGATTTTCAAGGTCTCCACCCGCCCCTTTCCCTCCCTTCTCCCAGTTTTTACGGTTTTTACGAAAATGAAAACCTCCCCCCAACGCTTTCCGTGCATGATTGCCATGAGATGGAAAAAGGAAACAGCAATCGAAAATATACCCCCTTCTAATGAAAAGTTTTGATTCTTACGAGCGGCGAAGGAAACGAAAGCCACCCCCTTTGTCAAGCAAAAAATTTTTGTGCCATTTTACCAAAAACTCCCCGCACAGGTCCCGAAGCCCCCTGCTCCGGCGGGCCTTCCGCTCCCCCTGTTCCAGGGGGAGAAAGGCAGGAGGCTGTGCCGCACAGCCCGTCCCGGCGCGCAAAAACCGGCATGGCCCTATAGGCCATGCCGGTCAGAACGGTCGTATTTCCCACCGCCCCTGCGGGACGGCGGACAGGCGTAGGAGACTTACTCCTCCTCGTCGTGGTCGCAGCCACAGCCGCAGCCGCACTCGTCGTCGTCACACTCGTCGGAGACGGCGAACTGGCTGTGGCAGCTGGGGCACTCGATGACTCCGGCCTCCAGGACGTCCTCGTCAATCATCAGGGGCTCCTTGCAGTGGGGGCACTCCACCTCGAAGAAGTCCTCGTCGTCCTCGTCCTCGCAGCAGCAGCCGTCCTCGTCGTCGTCCTCGCCGAAGAGCAGCTCTTCCACGTCGGAGAGGTCGTCGGACACGGCGTCCAGCTCCTCGCCCAGGGCGGTGGTGCTCTCCTCCAGGTCCTCCAGGGTCATGCCCATCTCCTCCAGGATGTCGATGATGGCGGCGATGAGCTTGCCCTCCTTGGACTTTTCGGTGTCGATGGCCAGGCCGTCGGCCAGCCCCTTGAGATAAGCGACCTTTTCTGTGATGGTCATGATAATCGTCTCCTTTTCATACGCTCTCCTGACAGGAGATCCCGCTTTCCAGACCAGGGTCCGGACTTACTTCTTGCAGCGCTCCAGATACTCGCCGGAGCGGGTGTCGATCTTGATCTTGTCGCCGGGGTTGATGAAGAGGGGCACCTTGATTTCAGCGCCGGTCTCCAGGGTGGCGGGCTTGGTGACGTTGGTGGCGGTGTCGCCCCGGAAGCCGGGATCGGTCTCGGTGACCTCCAGCTCCACGAAGGTGGGGGGCTCCACCATGAAGATCTTCCCCTTGTAGCTGTTGATCTTGCAGGGCATGTTCTCCTTCACGAAGCGGAAGTCGTCGCCCAGGGTGTCCTTGCTGACGGGCACCAGGTCATAGGTCTCAGGGTCCATGAAGTAATAGAGGTCGCCGTCGTTATAGCTGTACTCCATGTCCTTACGCTCCACATAGGCCGTCTCAAACTTGGCGGTGGGGTTGAAGGAGGTCTCGGTGACGGCCCCGGTCATGACGTTCTTCATCTTGGTGCGGACAAAGGCGGCGCCCTTGCCGGGCTTCACGTGCTGGAACTCGACGACCTGCATCACCTGGCCGTCCATCTCAAAGGTCACGCCGTTCCGAAAATCACTGGCAGTAATAGGCATTGGTACTCATCCTCCACAAACAGCTTCTGTTTCGGGCACGGCGCACCGGCGCGCCTGCCCATCTTTTAGGATATCTAAGATATTCTACCCTATTCTTTCCCATTTTGCAAGGCTTTTTCCCCATTTTCAGAGGATCAGCAGTTCTTTTGGCGATTTGGTGATATCCAAACAGCCGTCGGCAGTCAAAATCGTCACATCCTCGATGCGGACGCCAAATTTCCCCGGCAGGTAGATGCCCGGCTCCGCCGAGAGCACCGCCCCCACCGGCAGGATGGTCTCCTCCCTGGGGCTGGCATTGGGGGACTCGTGGATCTCCAGGCCCAGGCTGTGGCCGTAGCTGTGGCCGAAGCAGGGGCCGTAGCCCGCCGCCTCGATGACCTGCCGGGCGGCGGCGTCCAGGTCCTTTCCGGGGATGCCCGCCCGGGCGGCGGCGATGCCGGCCGCCTGGGCCTCCAGCACCACCTGGTAGACCCGGCGCATCTCCTGGGTGGGCTCCCCCAGGGCCACAGTGCGGGTCATGTCGGAGCAGTAGCCCCCCCAGACGCAGCCGAAGTCCATGGTGATTAAGTCCCCCCGCTCCACCTTCCGGGGGCCGGGGACGGCGTGGGGGATGCTGCTGTTGGGCCCGGAGGCCACGATGGGGTCAAAGGACATCCGCTGGGCCCCCAGGCGCAGCA
Source organism: Candidatus Intestinimonas pullistercoris (assembly GCA_019119795.1). GTDB lineage: Bacteria > Bacillota > Clostridia > Oscillospirales > Oscillospiraceae > Intestinimonas > Intestinimonas pullistercoris. The sequence continues at coordinate 9,468 of DWWJ01000035.1, read as the reverse complement.
TCTCATACTGGAGCCGGGCGGCGATCTCCCCCTCGGTGAGGCCCGGCCGGAGGAACCGGCAGATCTCCGCGAAGGCCTGGTCGGTGATCTCCTGGGCCTTGACCATACAGGCCTGCTCCTCCGGGTCCTTGGCGGCCCGGAGCGTATCCGGGAGCTTCTGGGCCGGCGCCAGCTCCGCGGGAAGGGCCTCCTTCCAGGCCCTCCAGGAGGCCACCGACATGGCCCCCTCCTCGAAGCCCAGGCGCCGGACTCCCAGCTCCTCCACCGCCTCCCGCACCAGGGTCCGATGGCTCCGGCCCGGGCCGGTCTGGACCACCCGGACCCCCGCCACCTGGGCCTCCGCCGCCTCGATATAGCGGGAGTCCGTGCAGTAGAGGCACTCCTCTGCCGTCACCAGCACCGCCCCCTCCCCGTGGAAGCCCACGGCATAGAACTCTCCGGGCTCACTGGTGAGGAGCATGGCGTCCAGGCCGTACTCCGGCAGCTTGGCGGCGATCTGTTTGAGATGGTTCATGGGTATCATTTCCTTTCTCTCACGCGCAGGTCAGCGGGGCGCTGAGCCCATATCCTGGGACTCCCGCGCGGCCAGATACAGCTCCTTCATGAACAGGGCGTCCACGTCCTGGGTGCCGGCGCTCTCGCAGATGACGGTGGGGCTCCAGCCTCGGCGGGCCAGCTCCCCCATCAGGGGGGCCGGATCGGGGCCGAAGTCCTCCTGGTCAAAGGTCAGGTGGAGCTTCTCTCCCCCGTTGGGGGTGAAGGCGATCTTGGAGAAGTGGCTGTGGAAGCGGCTGGCCCGGTCCGGGCCCAGGGCGGCCTCCACCTTGTCCAGCATCCGGACGGTGGCCTCCTCCCCCTCCAGGGCCCCCAGGGAGCGGGCGTAGAGGTGGCCAAAGTCGATGCAGGGCAGGAGCCGCTCGTCGATCTGGCACAGCTCCAGCACCTCGTCCAGGTCTCCCAGCTGGTTGATCTTCCCCATGGTCTCAGGGCAGAGGGTGATGTGGCCGTAGCCCTCCCCGTCACAGGCCCGGATCACCTCCCGCAGGGTGTCCAGGGCGATGTCCAGGGCCTCCCGGCGGCTCCGCTTCATCAGGGCCCCGGTGTGGACGGTGACCCGCCCGGCCCCCATCCACTCCGCCACCTGACAGGCGGCCAGCACATAGCCGGTGGTCTTTTTCCGGCTCTCCGGGTCCGGGTTGGCCAGGTTGATAAAGTAGGGGGCGTGGAGGGAGAGCTGGATGCCGTGGGCCCGGGCCGCCTCGCCCACCGCCCGGGCAGTCTCCTCGCCCACGCTGACCCCCTTGCCGCACTGGTACTCGAAGGCGTCCAGCCCCCGCTCCGCCAGCCAGGCCGGGTACTTCACCGAGCTCTTCCCGTGGTAGTTGTCCGCCTGTCCGGCGGGTCCGAATCGCGCGCTGATAGACACTCTTCCTTTCTTTGTTTCCTCGCTTTGGCCTTTTTCTGCGCTCCGCAGGCTGGGCTTACCTCCGCCGCCGGCCGATGGCCCGGAAGGGCTCCTCCACGGCGTAGCGGAGGTAGCGGCCCGGATTCCCCTTGAGCTCGATGGGCTCCACCATCAGGGCCAGCACTCCGGCCCGGCGGGCTCCCAGGATGTCGGTAAAAATCTGGTCCCCCACCATAGCGGTCTGGGAGGGGGTCCGCCCCATCCGCTCCATGGCCCGGCGGAAGCCCCCTGTCCCCGGCTTTCCGGCCCGGCCCAGGAAGGGCACGCCCAGGGCCTGGGCGTAGCGCTCCACCCGCATGGGCTTTTTGCTGTTGGAGAGGATAAAGAGGTCCACCCCCGCCGCCTCCAGGGATGCCTTCCACCGGCGGAGCTCCGGGGAGGGCTCCAGAGCCTTGTACTTGGCCAGGGTGTTGTCCAGATCGGCCAGCAGCAGCGTGATGCCCGCCGCCGACAGGTCCTCGCCCTGGATGTCCAGGACAGTGGGGTAGACCCGGTGGGGGAGGAGAGAAAAAGACATGGCCGCACCTCATGAAATGGTATTGGTCTGCATATTTGTATTATACCACATTACGGACAAGGGGGACAACCCGCATGCTTTCAAAATCCAATCTGATCCTGGCCGCCGCGCCCACCGAGGTCATGTCCGCCCGGGCTTATGGCCTCGCCCTGGCCCACATGGCCTACCGGGTGGGCGGCGGCCCCCACCTGTTCCGGGCCAACCTGCCTGTCTCCGCCCGGGGCGGGCTCCTGCTGGTGGGGGACGCCGGCTTCGACGGTCGGGGCGATCCCCGTCCCTTCTGCCAGGAGGTGCTCCGGGAGTGCTCCGCCCGGGGCTACACCGGCGTGGTCTTTGACTTCGACCGTCACTTTCCTGTGCTGGGCCGGGCGGTGGCCGAGCTCGCCCCCCTGCTGGCCCGGCGGGGCTGGCCCCTCTACGTCTCGGAGCCCTATGGCCGCTATTCCGAGACCGCCAAGGTCCTCATCCCCACCGCCCTCTCCGGCGGGACCCTGCGGGGGCGCCTGGAGGAGGCCGCCGCCCAGTACGGCGCCGGCCGGGTAGCCCTGGCGGTGGAGCGGGTGGCCGCTGACTTCTTCCTCCCCGCCCCCAGCGGCCAGGGGCACCCCCTCTCCCAGGAGGAGCTGAAGGCCCTCATGGACGAACGGGAGCCGGCGGTCTTTTTCTCCAACGAGCTGTGCGCCCATTACTTTACATATATGAACCGGCAGAACGGGGCCCACTTCGTCCTCTTTGACGACGCCGCCTCCATCCGGAAAAAGCTGTACCTGGCCCGGAGCCTGGACATCTCCGACGCCCTGCTCCCCTACCCCGCGGTGGCGGATATTCTGAGGGACATCCTGGCCTGACCACCCACAGAACAGCGAAAAGCCCAGCGCCGCGAACGGCGCTGGGCTTTGTTGGCATCAATAGTACTTCTTCCGGTTCTTCCGGGCGGCCTCGGACTTCTTGCGGCGCTTGACGCTAGGACTCTCATAGTGCTCGCGCTTACGCACTTCGGCCAGCACTCCAGACTTGGCGCAGCTCCTCTTGAAGCGCTTCAGCGCGCTCTCCAGAGACTCGTTCTCTCTGACATGGACTTCCGACATCTATTTCCCCTCCCTCCAAAGTGATGGAAGGAACCCACCACGAAAGGGCCATAATTATGGCTTTAACAGTAGTATTATATGCAATCTGTCTCCGCTTGTCAAGAGGGCATTTCTGACGGGGAGTGTCCAAACAAAGAGTTAAAGGAAGTCAAAGAAAGAAAAAGGGGCAGCAGCTCCGGGATGGAGGGAACGATAGGAGTCTTTGTGACAGCCAAACCGGTTGTAAGCATGAACGAAAACAGTAAGAACAGCCTGAAGGTTCTCCAGCTTTCTTGGAAAACATCTGCTTTTCCGGGCAAGGGTGGGAATATAATGACGTAAGTCAGCATTGACGCCTTCTACTGTGAAGGTGTCCTTCTTGCTGTGGATATTGAAGAGATGCTTGCCTGGAAAGACCACGTCCAAATATCCGCTGTATCCGTCTGTGCAATAAATCGCAGCCTCCTCGGCCTTGTCCACCATCCGCTGAATCGTCCGGGCTGATCTGTTCCGGCTCACAACGTGCCCCACGATCTGCCGCGGCTTCCGGCTTACCATGGTGATAAGATAGACGTTTTCCCGGGTTTCCGTTCTGGACTTGTATTCCAGAAACCAGTATAGCTCATCCAGCTCCACAATGCTTGCTTTTTTGCACGCCTCAACCGCCTTTTTGGCGCTCTTTTTTTATCCAATTCATCACATTGGATTTGTTCATCTGCAATATTTTCCCTACGCTCCGTCCGCTGACTCCTCCGTAGTACATTTTGATCGCCAGCTTCCTAGTCTCTTCCGGGTATTCGTGCCGTTTCGGGTTTATGGTGTAATAGATGCCGCTCTTCTATTATACCATTAAATCTTTATTTTGGACACTCCCCGCAGGCCGCCAGCTCCTCCCGCAGCTCCTCCAGAAAGCGGCAGAGGTGAAAGCCGTCACAGACGGCGTGATGGACCTGGACCGCCAGGGGAAGGAGCTGCCGGGGGCCGTCCTGGCGGTATCTGCCCAGGGTGAAGATGGGCAGCAGGTAGCGGTGGCCCTGCTGGAGATGGAGGTGAAAGCCCTGGAAGGTCTCCCAGGGGAGCATGGAGACAGAGAAGCAGTTCTCCGGGACATCCGGCTTTCCGGTAAAGCGGTGGACCGAGCCGTATAGGGCCTGATCCCTCTGATAGGAGGCGAGGAAGGTATCCCAGTCCGGACTGAAGGGGGTCCAGAGGACGGAAAAGGTCTCGGTGTCCGGATGGAAAACGGTATAAGAGGGGTGGAGCTGGTCATAGACGCCGAGCCTGTCCTCCCGGTCCAGGGCGGTGCGGAATTCCGGATGGCGGTTCACCACCAGGGAGAGGGCGTGGAGCAGGGCAGGATAAAGCTTCCGCCCGGCGGTACGCACAGGCGTGATGTCCAGCTCTGTGGTCATGCTGTAGGAGCAGGGGACTTGGTCAAAATAGTGGTCAAAATATTCTCGCCGGGGCCAGTGCGCCCGGTCGATCAAGGTAAACGCCAAGGGAACTCCCACCTTTCTGACAGAACTGCCCTGATAATACCATAGAACGCCGGGGAAGGAAAGAGGACGGGCCCTTTTTCATAGGGTTATGCCGGGAGGTGGACGGCATGAAACAGAAGGACACACGCCGGAAGATCAGGGGCCGCTATACTGTGGCGGTCCGGGGGACCGAGGACCGGACCCGGGTGGAGGTATTGGCCGGGCTCCTGTGGCGGCGGCTTCGGGAGGAGCGGTGAAGGGGCGGCGGGCGGCCCTCTACCTGCGCCTGTCCCGGGACGACGAGGGGGCGGGGGAGAGCGAGAGCATCACCAACCAGCGCGCCCTCCTGACGGCCTACGCCCGGGAGCACAGTTACATCGTGGCGGGGGAGTATGTGGACGACGGCTGGAGCGGCCTGGACTTCGACCGGCCCGCCCTCCGGCGGCTGCTCTCCGACGTGGACGCCGGGAAGCTGGACGTGGTGCTGGTGAAGGACCTCTCCCGGCTGGGCCGGGACTACATCCGCACCGGGGAGCTCACCGAGCTCTACTTTCCCGCTCGGCGGGTGCGCTGTATCGCCGTCAACGATGGCTTCGACTCCGCCCGGAGCGAGGGCAGCGACCTGGCCCCCCTGCGGAACGTGCTCAATGAGATGTATGCCCGGGATACCAGCCGGAAGATCCGCAGCGCCCTGTCGGCCAAGCGGGTCAGGGGGGCCTACCTCAGCAGCTTCGCCCCCTACGGCTACCGGAAGGACCCGACAGACAAAAACCACCTCCTGCCCGACGGGGAGGCGGCCGAGGTGGTGCGGGCCATCTTCGCCCGGGCGGCGGCGGGAGAGGGACCGGGGGAGATCGCCCGGGCATTGAACCACAGGGGGCTCTCCCCGCCGGGCCATTACCGCCAGACCGGACGGCTCCTGGGGGGAGGGGAGGGGACGGGCTGGACGGCCTCCACGGTGTCCAAGCTGCTGGGGAACCGGACCTACCTGGGCTGTACCGTCCAGGGCAAGACCGCCCGGCCCTCCTTCAAGGCCAGGGCATCCCTGTCCAAGCCGCCGGAGGAGTGGGTGGTGGTAGAGGGCACCCATACCCCCCTGGTGAGCCGGGCCTGCTTCGAGGAGGCCGCCCGGCGGAGGCGGTCCCGGACCTGCCGGGGGGAGGGGGGCTTCCGCAACCGCTTTTCCGGCCTGGCCCGGTGCGCCGACTGCGGCCACGGCATGTCCAGCGTGGGGACCCGCCGGAAGGGCTCCGCGGCCGACCTGGCCTGCGGGGCCTACAAGCTCCAGGGGAGCGGGGCCTGCACCAACCACTTCATCGGCTACGAGGTCCTGGAGGCCCTGGTGGGGGAGGAGGCGCGGCGGGTCCTGACCCTGCCGGAGGCCGAGCGGGCGGAGCTGGCGCGGCGGCTGGGGGAGCGGTGGGACCGGGAGGCCGGGGCGCGGCGGGAGGCCCCGGACCGGCTGCGGCGGGAGGCGGAGCGGACGGAGGGGCTCATTCAGAACCTCTACGAGGACCGGCAGTCGGGCGCCCTGGAGGAGGGCCGCTTTTATGCCCTGCTGGAGCGGTATCAGGCCCGGGCAAAGGAGCTGAGGGAGCGCTTGGCCGCCCTGGAGGGGGGAGAGGCGGCGGCAGCGGCGGACCGGACCGCCTTTCTGACCCGGGCCCTGGAGGAGCTGGACGCCTGGGCGCGCCGGGAGGAGCTGGAGGAGGATGTCCTTTTCGGGCTCCTGGACAGGGTGGAGGTAGGGCAGGGGAGCTATGCGGGGGCCGGGCGGGCCCGGGAGAAGCGGCAGAGGGTGGAGCTGTTCTTCCGCTTCCAGGTCCCAGAGGCGGAGCGGGAGGTTCTGCTGTAGGGCGTTTGGCACACAGTCGGGGCCCAGGCATGTGCATGGGCTTTGGGTGCAACGCGGCGGGGGTGGTGGGCTGCCGGATCATCGACTCCCCCCGGGAGCGGCTCATCGCCGTCCTCACCAACAGCTTCGTCCCCTGCAACGGCCGCTTTCCCACCCTGATCGCCCTCCTCACCATGTTTTTTGTGGGCACGGGAGGGGGACTGGGCCGGTCCCTGCTGGCGGCGGTGCTCCTTACAGGGGTCATTCTCCTGGGTGTGGCCATGACCCTCTGGACCTCACGGCTCCTCTCTGCCACGGTGCTCAAGGGGGTGCCCTCCGCCTTTGTGCTGGAGCTGCCCCCCTACCGGAAGCCCCGGGTGGGCCAGGTGGTGGTCCGCTCGCTGCTGGATAGGACGGTCTTTGTCCTGGGCCGGGCGGCGGCGGTGGCCGCCCCGGCGGGGCTGGTGATCTGGCTGTGCGCCAATGTCCAGGTGGGGGAGGGGAGCCTCTTGAGCCTCTGTACTGGGGCCCTGGACCCCTTCGCCCGGGCGCTGGGGCTGGACGGCACCATCCTTATGGCCTTCCTCCTGGGCTTTCCCGCCAACGAGATCGTGGTGCCCGTGATGCTCATGGGCTATCTGGCCACGGGGAGCCTCACCGACCTCAGCGATTTGGAGGCCCTCCGGGCCCTGCTGGTCCAGAATGGGTGGACCTGGCTCACCGCCGTGTGTACCATTCTCTTTTCCCTCTTCCACTGGCCCTGCTCCACTACCTGCCTCACCATCGCCAAGGAGACGGGGAGCGTCAAGTGGACCCTGCTGGCCATGGCCCTGCCCACCGCCGTGGGGATGGGCCTGTGCGCCCTGACGGCGGCCGCCGCCCGGATGCTGGGGCTGGCCTGAGAACGGGACGAAAAGTTGACTAAATCAAACTTGCGCCGGGGGCCACCAGCTTGTATAATGGTGCCATAAAAGTATGGCCAGCCCTGGAGGCGGGGCGGGCCGGGAAAAGAGGGTGTTTTTATGGAGATCAAGCGCGTATGGGCCATTTATTTCAGCGCCACCGGCACCACCAAGACCGTCGTCACCCGGGTGGCCGGGGAGGCCGCCCGCATCCTGAAGGCGGAGGAGAAGACCTATGACTTCACCCTGCCCGCCGCCCGGGAGGGGTTCCCGGAGCTGGGGGAGGGGGACCTGGCGGTCTTCGGCTGCCCGGTCTACGCCGGGCGGGTGCCCAATGTGCTGCTGCCCTACTTACGGACGGTGAAGGGAAACGGCGCTTTGGCGGTGCCGGTCTCCCTGTACGGCAACCGGGACTTTGACGACGGCCTCATCGAGCTCCGGGACATGCTGGAGGCTGGAGGCTTCCACACCATCGCCGGGGCGGCCTTTATCGGGGAGCACTCCTTCTCCAAGGTCCTGGCCGCCGGCCGGCCGGACGCGAAGGACCTGGAGATCGCGGACCAGTTTGCCCGGCAGGTGGCGGAGAAGGCGGCGGCCTGGGACCCGTCGGCCCCCCACGCCCCGGCGCCGGTCCGGGGGGAGGAGCCCATCCGGCCCTACTACCAGCCCCGGGACCGGAAGGGGAACCCCATCGACATCCGCAAGGTAAAGCCCAAGACCAGCGACGCCTGCGACAACTGCGGCCTGTGCGCCAGGGTGTGCCCCATGGGCTCCATCGACCCGGAGGATGTACGCGCCTTCCGGGGCATCTGTATCAAGTGCGGAGCCTGCATAAAAAAATGCCCCAAAGGGGCCAAGTACTACGACGACCCCGGCTACCTCTACCACAAGGAGGAGCTTGAGCTGGGCTACGCCCGCCGGGCGGAGCCGGCCCTGTTCCTTTAAGCAAACAGAAAACGGGCCCCTGTACAAAAAGTACAGGGGCCCGTTTTCCTATCGAGAAGAGGGGGGCAGACGGCTCCGGCGGGACAGGGGATCCTGTCACAAGGGGGACTCCAGAGAGCGTCACCGGGAGAAGAAAAGAAAAAGCCCCGCAGGGTCCTGGCCCTGCGGGGTGTGGGAGCGCGCCGGAAAGGCCCGCTCAGAAGGGGAGCTTGCCGCTCTCTCCGCCGTTGACCACATAGTAGACGGCGCCGTCCTCAGGCTTGACATAGAGGTCCAGGGTCTTGATGGGCTCGCCGGTCCAGGCGGCTTTCACGGCCTCCACGGCCTCCTCCTGGGAGATCTGCCGGCCCTGATACTGGACATACAGCGTCACCTTGGGAGCGGTCTTCCGGGTGCGCTTGACAGGGGCCTTCTCCTCCGCGGCCGCAGTGCTGGCGGCCTTGGCCGGAGCCTTCCGGGCGGGCTTGGCCTCAGTGGCCAGAGGCTCCGCCTTTTTACGGGTATTCGCCATATCTCATACTCCTCGTCTTTTCGGCTGTGCGCCTTTTTATCCTTCCCCATTTTATCAAAAATTTACAAAAATACCATCGGTCAAATCTACTATTTTTCTCCAAAGAAAGGGTGTTTTCTAGCTAAGTTGCCCATTTTAAGAGGAATTTCGGCGGAAAGCGGCGCCTTTGTGTCCCGGGGCTTTCACGACTAGGACGCGCCCGGGACGGAATAGAGTAGAAGAAGAATTCAAACAGGGAAGGAGAGGTGGGGGATATGCTTTCAGCATGGATTATCCTCATGCTCAATAGTCTGGTGTTTTCTCTGCGGCTTTCGGATGGAGGAGGGTCCTTCCCCAAGCCGCTGAAGGCGGAGGAGGAGCGCTCCTGCCTAGAGCGCTTCGCCGCAGGGGACATGGAGGCCAGGAATATCCTGATCGAGCACAACCTGCGCCTGGTGGCCCATATTGTTAAAAACGGATAAAGCAAAAGGAAAGAAAGAGGGACAAGCTGCATGCTGGGGCCTGCCTGAACAGACGCAGGGCAGAGCAGAAGCTTGCAGGCGGCGGACTGCATTTCAAAGAGCCCCAGATGAATTTTGACAAAGAATGTATGTCATTTTGAGAATGAAAAACCGCTCTTTGAGCAAGGCGTCAAGGGCCCGGAAGTCTCCGGAGGAACGCTGTGTAGCCGTGCGGAAGGACTTATAGAAACAACCACTTTCCCCTTCATATTTTTCTTGACAAACAAAAGGCAGAGTGCTATTCTCTTT
>DWWJ01000034.1 GCA_019119795.1 Candidatus Intestinimonas pullistercoris | reverse complement strand
TCCCCGGCAGATCAGGAGCCGCCAGAAGGTCCCCCTGCCGTCCCCCCTGGGGAGCTCGGCCTGCCACACGCCCTCCCGGCCCGGCCGGGCGGCATAGGGGGCCTGGTCGAGCTGGCTGTCCAGGAGCCAGTCCGCCAGCCAGGACCACCGGGCGGTATAGCAGTGGACCTCGTACCGCTCCCCCTCCGGCGTGTCCTCCACCCACCACTCGTGCCGCAGGGCGAAGGAGCCCTCCAGGTCCAAGTCATTCCGTTGGGCCACAGGGGCCAGGGCCTCTCCCTCCAGAGGGGGCGGGGGCATCACGGCGTCGGCCAGGGGCGAGAGCACCGGGGAAAAGAAGAGCACCGCCAGGAGAAGCAGGGCGTAGCCCACTGCTTTGGGACCGGAGGGGATCTCCCGGCGGCCCGCTTTGGCCTCCCGGTAGGGCCGGAGGGCCGCCGCGATGCCCACACCGACAAGGACCCCCAAGGGGGTACCGATGTTGCCCAACTGGGAAAAGTCCAGCAGCAGAAGGGGGAAGAGGGAGAAGACCCAGACCCGGAAGAGCAGGCACAGCCAGGCCGCTGCCCCGGCGCTCCGGGGGCCGGGCACGGGGAAGGGGGCCTCCTCCTCTGCCGCCCGCCGCCACTGGGCCAGCCGCAGGCAGAGCCGGGCGGTCCAGGCCGCCAGTCCAGCCAGCAGCAGGGGGAGGCAGAGGAAGAGATAGACCAGCGTGTTGCTGGTGGACAGGCCCAAAAGGAGGTTTGCCGGGGCGGACCGGAGGGAGAAGAGCAGCGCAAATCCCCCCACCACCAGGGCCAGGAACAGCCACAAGACCGCATAGCTGCGCACCACCTTGCCCAACCGCCTCAGCTCCTCCTCCCGGAAGCGGGAGAGCTCCACCGCGCTGTCGGTCTGGATGGGGGTGGTCCCCGCCGGGGCCTTGTAGAGCTGGAAGGAGCGCACCTTCTGGACAAAGGTCCAGCCGGCGTCGGCGCAGAGGGCCAGGTAGTCCTCCCGCTCCAGGTGGGTCCCGTCGCTCCAGTCCACCGCCCAGACCTCCGGGGCCTGGGCTGGGACCAGCCGGGCAAAGCACCCCCAGACCACCCGGTCCAGGGTCCAGCCCTCCTCCGCCGCCCGGTTCAGGGCGGCCTCCGCGGCCTTCAGGTCCATGACGGGATGGGTAAAGAGCATCCACTTATGGGTTTTCATGTCCGTCCTCCCCTCTCAGTACCCGGGCTCCGTCGGCCACCTGCCGCTGGAGCCGCTCAAATTCCTCCTCCAGGACCCGCCGGCCCTCCTCGGTGAGGAGGTAGCTCTTCCGGTTCTCCTCCTGGGCGGCCAGGCGGATGAGCCCCTCCTTCTCAAAGCGCCCCAGCAGGGCGTACAGGGTCCCCGCCCCGATGGCCACCCGGCCCCGGGTGAGCTCCGAGACATACTGCATGATGCCGTAGCCGTGGCGCTCCTCCGTCAGGGAGAGGAGGACATAGTACATCTGCTCGGTCAGGGTATCCAGCTTTTTCCGGGCCATGGGCCATGCCTCCTCTCTTAAAACTATATCGAATATCGCTACCCTTATAATATGACGATATTCGATATATGTCAAGCCCCAGAAGAAAAAAGCCCCTCCAGGCACCTAGCAGGTGCCTGGAGGGGCTGGAAACGACGAAAAAGATGGCTACTGCCTCTGGGCGGCCTGGACTTCGTGGAAGCGCAGGGAGCCCTCCTGCGGCGAGAGAACCAGGGTGAGCTCCCAATGCTCCGTGTCCTCGGCCAGCACCGCCTCAAAGCTGCCGTCCGCGAGGCGGGTGAGAGAGGTGAGGCGGTAGGAGCCCTCCGCAAAGCCGCCGCAGCCGGGGTAGTAGCCCCGGTCTGTGAGGGGGAAGGCCTCCGTGCCCTGATGGCGGTAGTCCACGGAGCCGAAGAACTGGGCGAGGGAGGCGTCCACGCCCTGAGTGGTGAGATAGTCCCCGCCGCTGGTCCCCGCCCGGTAGAGCCAGAGGAGGACCTGCTCCCAGTCCGACTGGAAGGCCCCGTCCTGGAAGGCGGGGAGAAAGCGCAGCTCGTACTGCTGGGCGAAGTAGGAGAAGGTGTCCGTCAGGGAGAAGGTCAGCTCCACAGGGCCGGGCGCCCCCTCCGGGAGGGCTTCCAGGAGGGCGGCCACCTCCTGGGCCCCGTCGGCGGGCCGCCGCACCGTGGTGCCGTCTGGGGTGGTATAGCTGATCTGATGGGGGCGCAGGCGCTCCTGCTGCGAGATGGCGGGAGCCGGCGCTGCTTCTGTCGTGGCGGCCGGAGCAGAGCGGCGAGCCAGCCAGAGGCCCCCGCCCAGCCCCAGACTCAGGCAGAGGGCCCCGCAGAGCGCCAGGGAAAGGGCGGAGCGGACGGCCGTCCGTCCGGGGGCCTTGGGCTCCGGCAGGCCGCACAGGGTATTCATATCCACATCCAGCGCTTCGGTCATGGCCCGGAGCATGTCCAGGTCGGGAATGGTCTGGCTCCGCTCCCAGTTGGAGACGGCCTGCCGGGTCACGGCCAGCCGGTCCGCCAGGGCCTGCTGGGAGAGGCCGCGCGCCTGCCGGAGCCCGGCCAGGCGCTGGCCAAAGGCGGTCTGTTTTTCTTCCATAAGAGTCCCTCCTTTGCCTCCAGCATAACACGGTTTTTGGCTGTGGAAAAGCAATTTCCGCCCAAAGCGGGGGCAACGCTCCGTTGCGGCGGGCGGCGCCGGTATCCGGCGCCGCTTTTTTGTGCCTGGAGCGGAAAAACAGGGCGCGGCCCAAAAGGCCGCGCCCTGCGGAAGGCTCTGGCAGTTACTCCAGCACAGCCCCCCGGGCCGCGCTGGTGACCAGCTTGGCGTACCGGCGGAGGTAGCCGGTCTGGACCTTGGGCTCGGGGCAGACCCACTTGGCCTTCCGGGCGGCCAGGGTGGCCTCGTCCACCAGGAGCTCGATCTTGCAGTTGGGGATGTCGATGGAGATGGTGTCCCCCTCCTCCACGTAGGCGATGGGGCCGCCCAGGGCGGCCTCCGGGGAGACGTGGCCGATGGAGGCCCCCCGGGTAGCACCGGAGAAGCGCCCGTCGGTGATGAGGGCCACCTCCTTGTCCAGCCCCATGCCGGCGATGGCCGAGGTGGGGTTGAGCATCTCCCGCATGCCGGGGCCCCCCTTGGGGCCCTCATAGCGGATGACCACCACGTCGCCGGAGACGATCTTGCCCTGGTAGATGGCCTGGATGGCGTCCTCCTCCGAGTCGAAGACCCGGGCGGGGCCGGTGTGGACCATCATCTCCTCGGCCACGGCGGACTGCTTCACTACGCAGCCCTCGGGGGCCAGGGAGCCCTTGAGGACGGCGATGCCGCCGTAGGGGGAGTAGGGGTTTTCGATGGGCCGGATGATGTCGTGGTCCAGGTTCTCCACCCCCTCCAGGTTCTCGGCCACCGTCTTACCGGTGACGGTGATGCCGGAGGTGTCCAGCAGGCCCTTTTTGGTGAGCTCCTTCATGACGGCGTAGACGCCGCCGGCCCGCTCCAGGTCCTCGATGTAGGTGTCCCCGGCGGGGGCCAGGTGGCACAGGTTGGGGGTCTTGCGGCTGATCTCGTTGGCCATGTCGAAGGAGAGCTCGATGCCGCACTCGTGGGCGATGGCGGGCAGATGGAGCATGGAGTTGGTGGAGCAGCCCAGGGCCATGTCCAGGGTCTCGGCGTTGTGGAAGGCTGCTTCGGTCATGATGTCCCGGGGACAGATGTTTTTCTTTACCAGCTCCATGATCTGCATGCCGGTGTGCTTGGCCAGCCGCAGCCGGGAGGACATGACGGCGGGGATGGTGCCGTTGCCCCGGAGGGCCATGCCGATGCCCTCGGTG
>DWWJ01000033.1 GCA_019119795.1 Candidatus Intestinimonas pullistercoris | reverse complement strand
CTACAACATCGACCCGGACCAGGTCTACGCCAACGGCTACTCCGGCGGCGGCGAGACCATGTCCCTGGTGATGGGGATGCGGCCCGACCTGTTCACCGCCTATCTCCACTGCGCCTCCCAATGGGACGGGGCGTATGAGCCGGTGGTGGAGGCCCGGGTGCCGGTGTATCTGGTGGTCGGAGAGGGCGACGAGTATTATGGTTCGGAGCCCACCCGGGATGCCTACACGCGCCTCCACGCGCTCTACCAGGAGGCCGGACTCTCCGAGGAGGAGATCGCACAGCTTCTGGTCCTGGACATCAAGGACGCGGACTATTTCCGTGCGGGCGGCGCCTCCAGCCAGCACGGCGGCGGCAACCTGTTCGCCCGGGACCAGTCGGTCATGGGCTGGCTGTTTTCCCAGCGGTAGACAGGACGCCGGCGGCCTTCGGCGGCGGAGGGCTGGCTGGAGCTGGCCGTCCGGTTCTGGGAGCGGCAGATGGGATCAGGATGGGGCAGGGCGCAAAGCTCTGGTTGAAAAATGCCTTGGAAAGCGGTAGACTAGGACTTGATTGAAAAATAGCAATGTGCCCAGCGGCAAGGGATTTTGGGCCGCTGGCAAGCAATTTCGACGCGGGAATCCCGACGGATTTCAAGGGGAAATTGCGCAGTCCAGGGGACAAAAGGCCCGCTGATTGGGCATGTTGCTAATTTTCAAACAAGCCCTAAAATCGTATCTCTGTTATTGGGAGGAGACATGGTATGGAATATCGTGAGCTGGGCCGGACGGGCCTGAAGGTCAGTGAGATCGGCATGGGCTGCGAAGGCTTTGTAGGGAAGCCCTATGAAGAGGTGCGGGAGCTAGTGGACGCCATGGAGGCGGGAGGGGTCAACTGCATCGACCTCTACACGCCCAACCCGGAGTTCCGCTCCAGACTGGGCCGGGCCCTGCGGGGCCGGCGGGACAAGTTTGTCCTTCAGGCCCACCTGTGCACCATCTGGAAGGACGGACAGTATCAGCGCACCCGGGTGCTGGAGGAGGTCAGGGAGGGCTTTGCCGACCAGCTGCGGCGGCTGGGGACCACCCATGTGGAGATCGGCATGATCCACTATGTGGACTCTCTGGCTGACTGGGAAGCGGTCCGCGCCAATGGCGTGATGGCCTATGCCCAGGAGCTTAGGGACCTGGGCGTCATTGGCCACATTGGGCTGTCCAGCCACAATCCGGAGGTGGCTCTGGCAGCGGTGGAGAGCGGCCTCATTGAGGTGCTGATGTTCAGCGTCAACCCCTGCTATGACCTCCAGCCCGCCAGCGAGGATGTGGAGCAGCTCTGGAACGATGACAACTACGCCCGGCCCCTGGTGAATATGGACCCTCAGCGGCAGAAGCTCTACGAGACCTGCCAGCGGCTGGGGGTGGGCATCACAGTGATGAAGGCCTTCGGGGGCGGGGACCTGCTCCATGCGGAGCTCTCCCCTGCGGGAAAGGCCCTGACCCTCTATCAGTGCCTCCACTATGCCCTGAGCCGGCCCGGCGTGGCCTCGGTCCTGTCCGGAGCCCGGAACCTGGAGGAGCTGCGGGCTGGCATCGCCTACGAGGAGGCCCCGGCGGAGGAGCGGGACTATGCCGCAGCCTTCGCCGACATGCCCAGAATCAGCTGGGTGGGCCACTGCATGTACTGCGGCCACTGTGCCCCCTGTCCGGTGGGGATCGACGTGGCGGCCGTCACCAAGTTCCTGAATCTGGCCCAGGCCCAGGGGGAGGTGCCGGAAACCGTGCGGGAGCACTACGCGGTGCTGCCCCAGCACGGCGGGGCGTGCGTCTCCTGCGGAGCCTGCGAGACGCGGTGCCCCTTCGGCGTCCCGGTGATGGAGAATATGCGCCGGGCGGCGGAGGTATTCGGAAGCTGACGGGGAAGCGCGCGGACGGGGGAGAGAAGCCCGGCCGTGCGCTTTTTTCTTGCCTTTTCCCGGAAAAACCGGTAAAATAGCTCCCAGAAAAAGCCTGCCAGGCGGGCGCGGGCGGAAGGGCGGCGGTGCAATGTACAATCCACAGCTGGAAACCTTTCTCCGGGTGGCGGATGCGGGGAGCTTCAACAAGGCGGCGGAAGAGATGTTCATTACGCCGCCGGCGGTCATCAAGCAGATCACCTCGCTGGAGTCCAGCCTGGACCTCAAGCTCTTTATCCGCAGTCCCCGGGGGCTGAAGCTCACGGAGGCGGGCAAATCCATCTACCGGGACGCCCAGTACATCATCCAGTACTGCAAGGACTCGGTGATACGGGCCAAGAACGCCGCGGAAGAGGGGGACAAGGTCATCCGCATCGGTGTCTCCCCCATGACGCCGGGGCAGTTTCTGCTGGACCTGTGGCCCAGCATCTACGCCCACTGCCCGGACATCAAGTTCAAGATGGTCCCCTATGAAAACAACCCGGAGAACTCCGTGGAGATTCTGCGCAATCTGGGGAAGAACATTGATATTGTGGCCGGCCTGTATGACCAGCACTTTCTGGAGGTCCGCCAGTGTGCCGCCCTGGAGCTGTCCCGGGAGCCCATCCGCTGCGCGGTGTCCATCTACCACCCTCTGGCTGCCAAGGAGCGGCTGACGATCGAGGACCTGTATGGGGAGAACTTCCTGCTCATCCGCCGGGGCTGGAACCACTATCTGGACCGGCTGCGGGACGACCTGTGGCGGGACCACCCGCAGATCCGCATCGTGGACTTTGAGATGTTCAACATCAACGTGTTCAACCAGTGTGAAAACTCTGAGGATGTGCTTATGACCATCGACAACTGGCGCACCGTCCACCCCCTGCTCAAGACACTCCCCATGGATTGGGATTACACCATCCCTCTGGGACTGCTCCACGCCCCAAGGCCGTCGGCCACTGTCCGGCGGTTTCTGGAGGCGGTGCGGACGGTGTGGCCCAGGACCTGATTGGGTGAGCTGTTACACAAAGGTTCATACTGCATAACTTTTCGAGACTTCTGCGGAAATCTCGATTTTTTTATAATAAAACTGCCCGGTGGATACCTAGTACCGCCCCGGGGAGCAAGGAGAGAGAAGCATGCGCAATTTTATCTTTCAACGGGGGACCAGGATCGTCTTCGGCGGCGGATGCGTCAGGGAGTACCTGGCCAGCTTTGCCCAGGAGTACGGTCCCAACGTCCTGCTGGCCAGCGGTGAGGGCTCTGTCCGGCACAACGGCGTCTATGATGAGGTCTGCCAGACCCTGCGGCGCGCCGGGAAACAGGTGGTGGAGTTTCCGGGCATCCGGCCGGGTCCTGATTATGATACCGTGCAGAGGGGAGCCCGTCTGGCCCGGGAACACCAGGTCGACCTAGTCCTCGGCATTGGCGGCGGCTCCGTCATGGACTGCTGCAAGGCCACGGCCATGGCGGCGGTCTACCAGGGCGATCTGTGGGCAGACTTTTGGGCCCGGCAGGGGGTGGTGGATTTTCAGCCCCTCCCCGTGGGCCTGATCCCCACCACCGTGGGAACCGGGGGCCTCAATGGCATTTCCGTAGTCACCAACCGGGCCCTTGGCATCCGCACGGGGCGGGATTACCCCAAATGTGACCCCCGGTTTGTCCTGCTGGACCCGGCCTATACCCGCTCCCTGTCCCGGGAGCAGGTGATCGCCGGCGGATTCGACGCCCTGAGCCGGGCCATGGAGCTCTATTTCGCGCCGCCGGAGGGGGAGACGGTCTCCGACGACCTGCTGGGGGCCCTGATGCGGGGACTGATCCGGGACCTGAGGGCCAGTAGCAGGGACCTACAGAACAGCGACGCCCGCGGCGACCTGATGTGGGCAGGGACCCTGGCCGGAGACCGGCTGTTCCGCCTCGGAAAGCGGTGCGGTTACCCCTGCCGCAGGGCGGCACTCCAGCTGATGGAACGCACCGGGCACAGCCGTACAGACTGCCTGGCCGTTCTCCAGCTGGCTGCCTGCCGCCGGTCCTGTGAGGAGCAGCCCGCCAGGACAGCCCGGTTTGCCCGCCGGGTCTGGGACATTCCGGAGGAGGGGAGGACGGAGAAGGCGCTGGCCCGCGCAGGCGCGGAGGCTCTGGAGGCCTTCCTGCTGGAATTGGGACTGCCCACCCGGCCGGAAGCCCTTGGCCTGGAGCGCGCCGATCTCCTGCCCCAGTCTGTCCAGGGCAAAAACCTCTGGGTATATACCGCATAACGAATCGGAACTTCCGCAACGGGACCACGGTCCCTATAATACAGACAGAACGAGCGATAGCAGGAGGCATGATAACATGACTGACCGTGTGTTGGGCGCCGATCTGACCGTCTCTGCTGTGGGCCTTGGGTGCATGGGCTTCAGCCACGCCTACGGGGCCCCCACAGAGCGGCACGAGGCCATCCGGTCCATCCGGGCCGCCTTTGATCTGGGCTACACCATGTTCGACACCGCCGAGACCTATGGTACCGCCGCCGACCCCCACGACAATGAGAAGCTGGTGGGGGAGGCCCTGAGGGACGTGCGGGACAAGGTGCAGATCGTCACCAAGTTCGGCATCCGATTTGACGAGACCAGCACGGCGGTCAATAAGCCCTTGATCCCGGATTCCCGGCCGGAGACCATCCGTTCCTTGGTGGAGGGCTCCCTCCGGCGGCTCCAGACCGACCACATCGACCTCTATTTCCAGCACCGCATGGACCCCCAGGTGGAACCGGAGGCGGTGGCCCAGGTGATGGCCGACCTGATCCGGGAGGGCAAGATCACCCACTGGGGCATCTCCGAGGCCACGGAGGACTACCTGCGCCGGGCCCATGCCGTGTGCCCGGTGACGGCGGTGCAGAACCGCTACTCCATGATGGCCCGGCAGCACGAGGCCCTGTTCCCAGTGCTGGAGGAGTTGCATGTGGGCTTCGTGGCTTTCTCCCCCATGGCCAACGGCCTGCTCACCGGGGCCTACGGGAAAGACGCCAAATTCGACCCCAAGCTGGATTACCGCAGCGCCATGCCCCAGTTCACCCCCGAGGCGGCGGACCAGAACCAGGAGCTGCTGCGCCTGCTGCACAATCTGGCGGAGCAGAAGGGGGCCACCCCCGCCCAGATCTCCCTGGCCTGGATGCTGTGCAAGAAGCCCTACCTTGTCCCCATCCCCGGCAGCCGGAAGGTGGAGCGGATGAAGGAGAACGCCGGAGCGGCAGAGGTGGTCCTCTCCCCGGCGGAGGTAGAGACCTTGGACAAAATTCTGGATACCATCCCCATGTCCGCCGTATTCGGCGGGACTGCGGTCAAAAGCAGATGACACATCTTCAGACATAAGAAACGAAAGGATGAACAACCATGAAACAGACCCGTAAATGGATCGCTCTGGCCCTGGCCGGAGCCCTGTCCCTCTCCCTGCTGGCCGGATGCGCCGATCAGAGCGCCCCTGCCGCCTCTGCCGCGCCGGAGGCCACCCCTTCTGCGGAGCCCGACACCGGAGCCGCCAGCTCTGACGCCCTGGTGATCGCGGAGCAGGGCATCTTCTCCATCGGCGGCACCGTGATCGAATCCGACGGTACCTTTGACGTGGCCAACTACTACACCTCCCGGGAGGGCTCCACCGCCCACGTTGACCACGCCAATGTCCTCTACCAGATTCCCGAGAACAACACGGGCCTTCCCATGGTGTTCCTCCACGGCTACGGCCAGTCCCGCATGGGCTGGATGACCACCCCCGACGGCCGGGAGGGCTGGTCGAATCTGTTCCTGCGCATGGGCCACAGCGTGTGGCTCATCGACCAGCCCCGCCGGGGCGAGGCGGGCCAGACCTCGGTGGCGGGCACCATGACCACCACCCCCTCGGACC
>DWWJ01000032.1 GCA_019119795.1 Candidatus Intestinimonas pullistercoris | reverse complement strand
GCCAGGGTCATCAGCGAGGAGATGGGCAGATTGACTTCCCCATACTCAATTTTTTGGTAGTTACTGGCCGTGCAACCCAGCAACTCCCCCATGGCCTTCTGAGTCTGTTTCCGCTCCTGTCGGAGGGCTTTTAACCGTCCCCCGAATTTCGTAAATCGACGCACAAATTTCACCCCTTGACACACAACAAAGTTGGGCTTATAATGACTACACAACATCATTGTGTAGCGGAGGAATTACAGATGAACGACTTTATGACCTGGCTCTACGAGCACTACATCGAGCCGGAGATCCGGCTCCAGCCCAAGGATGACGGGGACACCTTCCGCTTCAGCCTCATGGAGAGCGCCGCCGCCCCCCAGGAGCGGGAGGACATCGCCGCCGCCCTGCGGTTTTACGCCTGCCACGGCTTCCTGCTGGGGTTACGGACCGGGGCGGGCCTGGGGCAGCTGCTCTAGCAGTACCGTGGGCAGGACCTCCAGCCCCGGCCGCCCCTGGCGGACCGCCTCCACCAGCACGGCAGAGGGGGGCTTGTCCACCCGGTGCTGGACCAGGGCCATCCGCTTGGGGGCAAATCCGTTTCCCTCCAGGGCGGAAAAGAGGGCGGGAAGGCGCTCCGGCCGGTGGACCAGGGCGAAGCGGCCCCCGTTCCGCACCAGCCGGCCGGCGGCGGCGCAGAGCTCCTCCAGGGTGCAGCCCTCCTCGCACCGGGCGGGGCCGCCGGAGGGTCCGGCCCCCTGGGGATACCAGGGCGGGTTGGAGACGGCCAGATCGAAGCCTCCGGCGGGCAGGAGCCCCCGGTCCCGGAGGTCCCCGGTGCGCACCGGGACGTCCAGGCCATTGCGGGCAAAGGTCTCCCGGGCCAGGGCGGCAGCGGCCGGGTCCAGCTCCACCCCGGTGAGGGACAGCTTCTCCTCCCGCTCCAGCAGCAGGAGCCCCAGGGCCCCGGAGCCGCAGCCCAGGTCACACACCCGCCATCCCCGGCGCACCGTGGCGAACCGCCCCAGGGCCAGGGTGTCGCTCCCCAGGGGAAAGGCGGCCTCCGACTGGAGGAGGACGTAGCGGCCCAGCCGCTCCCGGCGGACTATGACCCGCCTCCCTCCGGCTGCCGGCCCAGGTTCCACAGGAGGATGCGGGCCGTGAGGCCCCAGATCACATGGCCCTTGTAGGTCCAGATGGGGACCTGGTGGGTCCCCGTCCGCCAGGGGTAGCCCTGGGGAAAGCCGATGAGGTCATAGGGGAAGTCCTCGTCCACCTTGGGCTCCAGGGGAAAGCGGTAGAGCAGAGGCGGCTGCTGGGCGAAGAAGTCGGCCGGCACCAGGAAGGTCTCCTTCACCTCGGCGGCACTGGCCGTCATGTGGACCACCGCCCCGGCGTCCACCTGGGCCAGCACCGGGTGCATGATGCCGTCAGAGGGCAGAAAGACCCCGTCCAGCCGGGCGATGGGCCGGATGGCGGAGGCCGGGATGCCCAGCTCCTCCCAGGTCTCCCGGAAGGCGCACTCCGTGGGGCTCTCTCCCGGCTCCATGCGGCCCCCGGGGAAGCAGACCTCCCCAGGCTGGCGGCGGAGGGTGTCGGCCCGGACCTCAAAGAGGACGTGGGTCCGGCCCTGCCACTCCACCAGGGGGACCAGCACGGCATAGTGGGACCGGACCCCCGTGAGGCCGGGGGTGTGGTCCATGAATCTCTGCTCCAGCTCCTGGATGGTCATGAGGGCCTCCTTTCAGGACTCGGGACCGGTGAAGTGGCGGAGGGGGTCCGGCCGGGTCCACAGGACCACCTGCCCGGCCGTGCGGGTCTGCCGCAGGTCGATGAGCCGCTGGTTGTCGCTGCCCCGGAAGAGGGCGGCGTAGGACTTTTGCGCCTGGAGGAAGGGGCCGTCCACCAGCACGTCGGTGGCGGCCAGGAGGGCCTCCCAGTCCGCCCGGCCCGCCTCCACAAGGTCCTCATAGCGGTAGCCGGTGTAGGTCCACACGTCCAGCCCCCGCCGGTGGGCCCGCCAGGCCAGGGAGGCGCAGTCCTCCGCCTGGAGGAAGGGCTCCCCGCCGGAGAGGGTCAGCCCCTGGAGGAGGGGGTTGCCCGCCAGCAGGGCCTCCAGCTCCTCCAGAGGGACCTCTCTGCCCCCGGCGGGGTCCCAGGTCTCCGGATTGTGGCAGCCGGGGCACCGGTGGGGACACCCCTGGGTGAAGACGGTGAGCCGGAGGCCCGGGCCGTCCACGATGGAATCTGAGATCCAGTTGGCGATGCGCATAGCGGCTCCTCCTCCGGCGCGGCTTTTCCCCCTCATTATACCCGCTCCGCCGGAGAAGCGCAAGACAAAGGGCGCGGGAGGTAAGGGCGGGCCCGTCGGTCAGACGGGCCCGCCCTCCCCGCTTCCGGCCTGCCTCTTTTGGTGCCTCAGGGCTCCACCGGACAGCGGTACCGGGGCTTGCCCCGGCTGGCCCGGCCATATTCGATGGCCTGGGTGGGGCAGCCACAGATGCAGGCCATGCAGTGGGTGCAGTGCCCGCCCCACACCGGACGGCCGTTCTCCAGCCGGATGTCGTTCTGGACGCAGGCCTGGACGCACTTCCCACACCCCACACAGGCCTCGGTGGCCCGGAAGGGGCCGTCATGGATGATAAAGCGGTAGAAGAAGGCGTTGACAGGCCCCGATTTCAGCCGGTCCAGGGCGCCGGTCCGGCGGGGCGGGAAGTCCCGGTCCGCCCGGATGCAGGCGGCCCCCTCCTCCAGGACCGGCAGGGCGGCGGCCACGATGCGCCGGGCCTCATCCTCCTCCGGGGCCTGGAAGAGGGCGATATAGTTCTCCGGCATGACCACCTCCAGAACGCCCCGGAAGCGGAGCCCCTTCTCCTGGCAGAGGGCCCGGAGGCCGGCCGCCGCATCCCCGATGTCGCTGCCGCAGGTCAGGACGAACCAGGCATCCCGGCTGCCATCCAGGCGGCCGGAGCGGAGCCAGTCCCGGAACAGGTGGGGGAGCTGCCAGCCATAGGTGGGGGCGGCAAAGACCCAGGGGCGCTCCGAGGACAGGGTGGCGGGCTCCCCCGCCCGGAGGAGGGAGAAGGCGTCCAGGGCCTCATCGCCCAGGGCCTGGGCCAGACGCAGGGCACAGAAACGGCTGTTTCCCGTGCCGGAAAAATAGACGATCATGGTGTCTCCTCCTGCTTCAGATGTGGGCGGCCTCCCAGCGGCGCAGGGCCGCCAGCTGCTCCGGGGTGTGGAACCAGTGCTCTCCCTCCGGCTCCACCGTCAGGGTCCCGCCGAAGCGGCGGAGGAACTCCCGGACCGTCTCCTCCCGGACCAGGGTGTCCCCCTGGGCCCGGAGCAGGGCGGTGGGGGTGGACCACGCCCGGACCCTGTGGGCGCGGACATACTGGAGATACCGCCAGGACAGGGTCTCCCCGAAGGCGGTGGGGATCTCCCCCCGGGTCCTGAGCTGGTCCTCGTCCACTCCGGCCCAGGCCATCATGTCCCCGATCAGGGCCTCCATATCCAGCACCGGGGAGACAAAGAGCGCCTTTTCCAGCCGCACCTCCCCGAAGGCCAGCAGGGAGAACCAGGCCCCCAGGCTGGTGCACCGGAGGGCGACGGTCTCCCACCGGGTTTGGGCATAGTCCAGCAGGGCCCGGAGCTCGGGCACCACGGTCCAGGGGACCAGGGGGACCGGGCTCCCCCGGCGGGCGCCGTGCTCCGGCAGGTCCAGGGCCAGCACCTGGGCCCCGGCGGGGCAGGCCGCGGCGGCAAAGCCCTCCCCCTCCTCCTTGCTGCCCCCCTTGCCATGGACATACAGCCAGACCCTGGGGGCCGGCCCTCCCCAGAGCAGGGCGGGGGTGTCCCCGAAGGGCAGGGTCAGGGACTGGGCGGTCATGCCCGCCCCCCCTCCCCCGGGGCGGAAAAGCTGGTCCGGTACAGGGGGATGACGTTGATGACCGGCTCTTCATAGGGGTGGACCCGCTTCACGGCCTCCACCGTCCGGTCCACCTGTCCGGTGGGGCAGTTGACCTCCACCTTCAGCTCGGGCTCGGTGCTGAGCAGGCCGGGGGTCCCCAAATAGGGGTCCGTCCCCGCCAGGGGCCGCCAACAGCTCGTAACCCGGCTGTAGGAGAGACAGCTGTCATAGCGGCCGATGTGCCCGGCGTCCACCTCCCGCAGAGCCGCCTGAAGGGCCGGCAGGTGGTCCTCCGGCAGAAAAATTTCCAGCTTGCAGTAGGCAAAGTCCATGGGGACCCCTCCCTCCCCGGCCTGAGCCGGTTTTCTATGAGCATACCATGTTCCGCGCCCTTCCGCAAGGGCGGGATGCGCCCCGGAACGCGGACACGCGCCCCGCAGGTCCCAGCGGACCCGGCGGGGCGCGCGTGTGTTCTCAGGGTCAGACCGAGTGCTTCACCCGGTCCCGCTCCTCGGCCCGCTTGGCGTTGTTGAAGCGGTCCAGGGTGCCCACCAGATAGCCGGTGATGCGGCGGATGCGCTCAAAGGGGACGCCGTCGGCCTCGGTGCGGCCGCAGCCGGGGCACTGGTCGCCGATGATGCCGGAGAAGCCGCACACCGGGTCCCGGTCCACCGGGTGGTTGACGCTGCCGTAGCCGATGCCGTGCTCCTTCATGTCCCGGATGACCCGCTCGAAGGCCTCCAGATTCTCACTGGGGTCTCCGTCCATCTCGATGTAGCTGATGTGTCCCGCGTTGGTCAGGGCGTGGTAGGGGGCCTCAATGACGATCTTGTCGTGGGCCGAGATGGGAAAGTACACCGGCACATGGAAGGAGTTGGTGTAGTAGTCCCGGTCGGTGACCCCCTCGATGGCGCCGTACTTCTCCCGGTCGATGCGGACGAAGCGGCCGGAGAGGCCCTCCGCCGGGGTGGCCAGCAGGGAGAAGTTGAGCCCCCGCTTCTCGCTCTCGGCGTCCATGCGGGAGCGCATGTGGCCGATGATCTCCAGGCCCAGGATGCGGGCCTTCTCGCTCTCGCCGTGGTGGGCGCCCAAGAGGCTCTTGAGGGTCTCGGCCAGGCCGATGAAGCCCACGGAAAGGGTGCCGTGCTTGAGGACCTCCCGGACCTCGTCATCCCAGTCCAGCTTGTCCGAGTCCAGCCACACCCCCTGGCCCATGAGGAAGGGGTAGTTGTAGACGTGCTTGCGGCACTGGATCTCAAACCGCTCCAGGAGCTGGTCCACGCACAGGTCCAGCATCCGGTCCAGCCCCTCAAAGAAGGCGTCCACGTCTCCCTTGGCCTTGATGGCCAGCCGGGGCAGGTTGATGGTGGTGAAGGAGAGGTTGCCCCGGCCGTTGCAGATCTGCCGGTCCGGGTCGTAGACATTGCCGATGACCCGGGTGCGGCAGCCCATG
>DWWJ01000031.1 GCA_019119795.1 Candidatus Intestinimonas pullistercoris | reverse complement strand
GAGTACATCCGGAAGTACCGCTACTGCAACGCCTTCCACCCGTTCCACGGGTTCAGCATGATGAGCTGCGGGCACATCGCGGAGATGAACACGGCGGCCATCTACATCGTGGGTGCCCAGGAGCCTGGCATCGCCCGGGGGATGGGGCTCAAGACCCGTGCCACCTTCGAGGAGGCCCTGGAGGACGCCAAGCGGAAGTTTGTGGGGCCCGATCCCCACATCCTGGCCCTCCCCAAGACCTTCAAGCTGGGCGCCGTCCACCTCTGCATGGCCGACGACGACCTGAGCACTGTGTAAAAGACGCACGATAAAAACGGCACACGAATATCGGTACTAAAGCGGCCCCGGAGAAGCGCATCGCGCTTCTCCGGGGCCGCTTTAGAGAGGACAAATCAACCTTGAAACTTAGTGGAAGAGGGGGCTCATTCCCGCACCTGGAACTCCCGGCTGCGGCAGACCAGCTGTTCCACGAAGGGGGAGGCGGGCTGGGCCAGGATCTGGCTGGGCGGAGCGTACTGGAGGACCTGCCCGGCGTCCATCACCAGGGTATGGGTCCCCAGCTTGAGCGCCTCGGAGATGTCATGGGTCACAAACAGGATGGTGATGCCGCTCTCTCGGTGGATGCGCAGGATCTCGTCCTGGAGCTGCCCCCGGGTGATCTCGTCCACCGCGCCGAAGGGCTCGTCCATCAGCAGAATGTCCGGCCCGGCCGCCAGGGCCCGGGCGATACCCACCCGCTGGCGCTGGCCGCCGGAGAGGGCCCGGGGGTACCGCCTGGCCAGCTCCGGCTCCAGGCCCACCTGCCGCAGGAGGGCGGCGGCCTTCTCCTGCCGCTGGGCCCCCTTCCAGCCCTCCAGGCCGGAGATGGAGGGCACATAGGCGATGTTCTTCTCCACCGTCATGTGGGGGAAGAGCCCCACGCTCTGGATGGCGTAACCGATGCGGCGGCGCAGGGCCACCGGGTCGGTCCCGGCCACGTCCTCCCCCTGGACCAGGACCCGGCCCGCGTCGGGGGTGAGCAGGCCGTTGACCAGCCGGAGGGCGGTGGTCTTGCCGCAGCCGGACCGCCCGATGATGGTCAGGAACGCGCCGGGGGCCACGTCCAGGGAGAAGTCCCGCAGCACGGCCTGAGCGCCGAAGGACTTGGAGACGCCCTCAAAGCGGATGATGGGCTGAGTCATGTCACGCCTCCAGCAGGCCCTTCTGGATCAGGAAGTCCCGGGCCACATCCTGCTCGTCCAGGCCCTCCACCTCCACCTGGTAGTTGAGGGCGGCCATCTCCTGGTCGGTGAGGATACCGTCCATCTGCATCAGGACGTCCTCCAGGCCGGGGAAGCGCTCCAGGGCATCCAGGCGGACCACGGTGGAGCAGAAGTAATTCACCTGCAGGTGCTTGTCGTCCTCCAGGGTCACCAGGTTGGTGTCCGGATTGGCCAGCTGGGCGTCGGTGGTGAAGGCGTTGGTCACGTCAATGTCTCCGCTGGCGAGGGCCTGGTACTTCAGGCCGATGTCGATGTCCACCACGTTCTGGAAGTCCAGGCCATAGGTCTCACACAGCAGGGGGAAGCCGTCGGCCCGCTCCAGGTAGTCGGGGTTGCCGCCAAAGGTCAGTTCTCCGGCCACAGCCGCCAGGTCGCTGGTGGTCTCCAGGCCGTATTCCTGGGCCACATCCCCCCGGACAGCGATGGTAAAGGTGTTGTTAAAGCCGTACATGCCCACCCAGGTCATGCCGAACTGCTCCTCATACTCCTGCTGGAGCTGGGTGAACATGGCTTCATCGTCCACCCCCTCCGCCTGGTGGTCCAGCACCAGCACCCAGCCGCTGGAGGTGTACTCGGGGTAGAGGTCGAACTCGCCGCTCTCCATAGCGGGGTGGATGTTGTTGGTGCCGCCGCCCACGCCCTTGGTGATCTCCACCGGATAGCCGGCCTGCTCGATCAAAAGCCCCAGCATCTCTCCCAGGATATACTGCTCTGTCATGGGCTTGGTGGCGATCCGCACTACCTCGCCGGAGGGGGCGTCAGACCCGGCGGCGGGGCTGGCGGGGGTGTCGCCCCCCGAACAGCCCGGCAGGGAGAACAGAAGGGCGGCGGCCAGACCGGCCGGGATCAGTCGTTTCCAGAATTGCATGAGCTTCAGCTTCCTCTCTTTTTGAAATAGCGCTCCAGCGCGCCCAGCGCCAGGTCGCACAGGATGGCCAGAAGGGCGATCAGGATGCTGCCCGCCGCCGTCATGGCCGGATTGTAGATGGTGATGCCCCGGTAGATGGCCACCCCCAGGCCGCCGGCCCCCACGAAGGAGGCGATACCGGCCACGGAGATGGTCATGACCACCGTGTTCCGGACTCCGGCCAGGATGACCCCCGCCGCCATGGGCAGCTTGACCCGCAGGAGGGTCTGCATCCGGGTGCTGCCCATGCCCCTGGCCGCCTCCAGGATGTCCGGGTCCAGGGTGGTGAGGCCCACATAGGTGTTTCGCACCATGGGCATGACCCCGTAGATGGTCAGGGCGATGACGGCGGTCTTGTTGCCGATCCCGCTGAAAGGGATCAGGATGCCCAACAGGGAGATGGCGGGGATGGTGTAGAGCACGTTGCACAGGCCTATCACCGGCGGGGCCGCCCAGGGGTGCTCGGCAGTCCAGACCCCCAGCAGCAGGCCGATGGAGCAGGAGATGACGATGGCCGTGAGGGCCAGGGCGATGTGGCTGGCCAGCAGTCCGGCGAACCAGTCCGCCCGCTGGGCATACAGCGCGATGATCTCTTCCAGCAGTTCCATAGGGCTTCCTCTTACGGGTGCAGGCGGCGGACCGCGTCCACCGGGCAGGACTCCACGCACCGGCCGCACTGGAGGCAGTGGGCCCAGTCGATGACGTAGGGGCTCCCCTCCGCGATGCACTGCTGGGGACAGGCGGCGGCGCAGGCGCCGCATCCGATGCAGGCATCCCCGATGACAAAGCCGTTGTGCTCCTCCTGGTCCCCGCCATAGGCGAAGGTCTCCCGGCTGATGGGGTAGTGGAGCAGGTCGAACCACTCCCCGTGGCCCTCGTAGATGTGGAAGGCGTCCAGGATGTAGCGGCTCTCGCCGGGATAGACCTCGTTCATTCCGGGGTTTTGCTCAAATACCTTGTCTACCCAGGATTTGTCCACCACCCGCAGCCTGCCGGTGAATTTCAGCGACTGGCAGTCCGGGCACATGGCGGCCAGGGCGATCTCTCCGGTCTCCACCAGCTGCTTATAGAAGGGCTTGCCCTTGGAGGTGACGATATACATGCCGTCGTCCTCTGAGAGCATGACGTTGATGATCCGGGCCTGGGGATGCCCCTGGGCGTCCACAGTGGCGGCGGTGGCGATCTTCACCTGCCGGAACAGGTCCACATACTTTTTGGCTTTTTCATTCATGGTGAAGTTCCTCTCTGCTTGGAGTTCTAGACGATATGATAATGCAAATTTCGCGTTTTGTAAAGTAAGCACAAGGAAGTGCCCTAGTTACCAGATGGAAACTGTGGAGGGCCCGCTGGGGAAGAGCGGCGGCTCTCCCAGCGGGGAAGGCGGAGGTCAGAACTTGCCGTTGCTGTTCTGCCAGGTGGAGGCGTCCGCAATAGTCTCCATCACGTCCCAGTGCTCGGCGATCTTGCCGTTTTCCACCCGCCACAGGTCGTAGTAGCTGGTAGGCACCCCGCCGTAGGTCCCTTCGCTCACCGCCAGGACAAAGTTGCCCTGTGCCAGCACCAGGTGGGTCTGGTCATAGACCATTTGGATGCCCTGCTCCGCCAGGGCGGAGAGGGCTGCGTTCAGACCGGAGACCCCGTCCGCGATGGCCGTGTTGTGCTGGATGTAGGCGTCGCCGTCGAAGTAGTCCGCCGTCTTCTCCGGGGCGTGTCCCTGCATCACATCGTAGAGGAAGGACTCCACCAGGTCCCGGTTGGCCTCGGTCTTGTCCAGGTCGGTGAGCTCCGTGGCACCGTCGATTTGGGTGTGCCCGGAGGGGTTGGGCGCGGCGGCCAGGCTGGCCAGGTTGTCCCAGTGCTCGGCGATCTCCCCGTCGGCGTCAAAGCGGAAAATGTCAAAGGCCACCTGCTGGCCGGCGCCGGCGAAGTTGTAGACAGTCTGCAGGAACACGTAGTCCCCATCCTCAAAGGCCCGGATGTTCTCTACCGTGGTCGGGGCGGGGGCGGCGGCCAGCGCCTCCACCGAGCGGAGAAAAGCGGCCTCTCCGGTGCCGTAGGCCAGGTCGTGCTGGATATAGCCCTCGTCCAGCAGGGCGGCGGCGGTGGTGGTGTCGCCGGTGGCGAAGGTCTGGATCAGGGCGAGGGCCTTTTCGGTGTTCGTCATGGCGGCTGTCTCAGAGCTGGTGCCGTTTTCCTCGGGAATGTGCAGGGTCTGGCCTACATAGATGAGATTGGGGTCCTGGATGGAGCCCCGATTGGCCTCGTAGAGGCGGGCCCACTGCGTTCCGCTGCCAAGCCGCTCCCGGGCGATTTTCCAAAGGGAGTCTCCCGGCTGTACGATATATTCCGCGGCCGCGGCAGGGACGGCCAGGGACAGAGACAGGGCCGCCGCCAGAGACAGGGCTCCGAGCTTCTTGGAATGTTTCATGATGCATTTCTCCTTTTCACAGGTGTTTCGGCGGGGGTCTCCCGCCCTTGTGCCTGCATCATACTCCAGGAAAGGTCGCTTGAAAAGTACGCACAATTTCGTTTCATAGGCACTAAACGGTAACAAATGGACGGTTACCGGGAGGAAACGATTGGACAGTTGCAGGGCCTTCCGGGCAGCGTTTCCGCCGCGAAATATTTTTTCTTTTCCCGCCGGAGCGGGCGGCCGCCCTTGACACCCCTTCCGGAGATACCGTAAAATAAAGGCAGCCGATCAAGAGGAAAGCAAGGAGGGATGCCCCATGGCATCTGTAGGGAAGGAGCTGCCGGCCTGCCCGGTGGAGGCCACGCTGACGCTCATCAGCGATAAATGGAAGGTCCTGATCCTCCGGGACCTGATGCCGGGGACCAAACGCTTCGGGGAGCTGAAAAAGTCTCTGGGCTCCGTGAGCCAGAAGGTGCTGACGGCCCAGCTCCGGGAGATGGAGCAGAGCGGCCTTCTGGTCCGCACCGTCTATCCGGAGGTCCCGCCCCGGGTGGAGTACACCCTGACTGAGCTGGGGCAAAGCCTGAAGCCGATCCTGGACGCCCTGCAGAACTGGGGCGAGGCGTACAAGGCCAAGGCGGGGGAGCGCGCAACGGTTTGAGGCGTTTTTGAGAGACAGAGGGCCGGGCGGACATCAAATGTCCGCCCGGCCCTCTTCCTGTCTGTCCGCTACAGATAACGGCCTGTGACACTGGCACTGTTTTGGGCTACCTGCTCCGGCGTCCCGGCCGCCACGATCTGGCCGCCCTCCTCGCCGCCGCCCGGCCCAAGGTCGATGAGGTAGTCGGCATTTCGGATCACGTCCAGATCGTGCTCGATGACGATGACGGTGGCCCCGTTTTCGAGGAGGGTCTGAAATACCCCCAGCAGGGTCCGCACGTCCAGGGGGTGGAGGCCGATGGTGGGCTCGTCAAAGACGAAAACGGCGTCGGCCTGCCCCCGGCCCATCTCGCTGGCCAGCTTGAGCCGCTGGGCCTCCCCACCGGAGAGGCTGGGGGTGGCCTCCCCCAAGGTCAGGTAGCCCAGGCCCAGGCTCTGGAGGACCTCCAGGCGCTGCCGGACCACCTTCAGCCCGGCGCAGGCGCCCAGGGCGGTGTGGATGTCCATGGCCATCAGCTCGGGGAGGGTGTAGGCACGCCCGTCCTGTCCAGGGTGCCGCACCAGCCCGGCCTCCCTGGCGTAGCGGGAGCCCCGGCACTCCGGGCAGGGGATGTCCACATCAGGAAGGAACTGCACGTCCAGGCTGATGGACCCGGTCCCGTCGCAGACCGGACAGCGCAGCCGCCCGGTATTGTAGGAGAAGTCCCCGGCCTTGTAGCCCAGGCGCTTGGCGTCCGGGGTTCTGGCAAAGAGCTTCCGCAGCTCGTCATGGACGTCGGCGTAGGTGGCCACGGTGGAGCGGACATTGACCCCAATGGGGGCGGCGTCGATGAGCTTGACCCGCCGGATGCCCTCGGCCGTCACAGAACGGACGTGCTCCGGCAGCTTCCTCCCCTCGATGGAGGCCTCCAGCCCGGGGATCAGGCTCTCCAGGATCAGGGTGGTCTTGCCGGATCCGGAGACGCCCGTCACCACTGTGAGCCGGCCCTTGGGGATGTCCGCCTCCAGGGGCTTTACTGTGTGGATAGCGCCGGTGGACAGGTGGATGCGCCCTAGGGCGAACAGGTCCTGCTCCGCGGTCCGGGGGCGGACCTGGGCGGAGGCCGCGCCGGAGAGGAAGGGCCCAATCTGGGAGCGAGGGTCGGCGGCCACGTCCTGGATGGTGCCCTGGGCGATGACCTGCCCTCCCTCCGCGCCGGCCTGGGGCCCCATCTCGATGAGCCAGTCCGCCTCAGAAAGAATTTGCGTGTCGTGGTCCACCAGGAGCACGGAGTTCCCGTCGGCCGCCAGGTCCCGCATGACGGCGGTGAGCCCTGTGAGGTTGGAGGGGTGGAGGCCGATGGAGGGCTCGTCCAGCACATAGAGCACGCCGGTGGTCCGGTTGCGGACCGCCCGGGCCAGCTGCATCCGCTGGCGCTCTCCGGTGGAGAGGGTGGAGGCGGCCCGGTCCAGGGTGAGGTAACCCAGGCCCAGCTCCATCAGCCGCCGGGCCGCGGTCTGGAAGGACTGGCAGATGCTCCGGGCCATGGGGCGCATCTCCTGGGGCAGGGAGCCCGGGACCTGCTCCACCCAGGCGGAGAGCTGGCGCAGGGTCATTTTGCAGGCGTCGTCCAGGCCGATGCCCTGGAGCCTGGGGGCACGGGCGGCCTCAGAGAGCCGGGTGCCGCCGCAGTCGGGGCACACGTCCTCCTTCAGGAACTTCTCTACCCGCTTCATGCCCTTCTCGTCCTTGACCTTGGCAAGGGCGTTTTCCACGGTGTAGACCGCGTTGAAATAGGTGAAGTCCAGCTCGGTGGCCTGGTCCAGCTTCTTGCCCCGGTAGAGGATGTGCTTTTTCTCCGCCGGACCGTTGAATACAATGTCCTTCTCCTGGTCGGTGAGGTCCCGGAAGGGCACGTCGGTGCGGACCCCCATGGCCCGGCAGACATCGGTCATCAGGGACCACATCAGGGAGTTCCAGGGGGCCACCGCCCCCTGGTCGATAGTGAGGGACTCGTCGGGGACCAGGGTGGAGCGGTCCACGGCGCGGACGATGCCGGTGCCGCCGCAGGTGCGGCAGGCCCCCTGGCTGTTGAAGGCCAGCTCCTCGGCGCCGGGGGCGTAGAACTGGGCGCCGCACTCCGGGCAGGTCAGGACCTGCTCCGCGGCCACGGCCAGGGTAGGGGGGAGGTAGTGCCCGTTGGGACAGCGGTGGCTGGCCAGCCGGGAGAAGAGGAGGCGCAGGCTGTTGAGCAGCTCGGTCCCGGTGCCAAAGGTGCTGCGTATGCCGGGGACGCCGGGCCGCTGGTGCAGGGCCAGGGCCGCGGGGACATACCGCACCTGGTCCACGTCGGCCTTGGCGGCCTGGGTCATCCGCCGGCGGGTGTAGGTGGACAGGGACTCCAGATAGCGCCGGGAGCCCTCGGCATACAGCACGCCCAGAGCCAGGGAGGACTTGCCTGACCCGGACACCCCGGCGATGCCCACGATTTGGTGGAGGGGGATGTCCACGTCGATGTTTTTCAGGTTGTGGACCCGGGCTCCCCGGACCTGGATGGCCTGGGGCGCGTTTGCGGACTCTTTCATGCAGAACACCTTCGCTGTCGGTTCTCATACGGCGGCCCCTGGACGGCGGCGCGCGGCATGGCGTTTCCTCTATCATACCACAGCCGGCGGCTGCCGTCCATGCGCTGCCGGAAACGGAGTCCTGGGCGCAGAAGGGCGCTCCGTGCGCGGGCGGGCGCGGCCGATTCCCGGTATGTCCCGAGAAATTCACAGTTTATTTACAGACGAAACCGTCTATTTATGCTATACTTTCAAGAAGTGGACGACATCGTCTATTTTTGAAAAGGAGAGACCAAGTATGGATGTCCTGTTGGATGTGCTGCGGCTTGCTGCCGCTATCGTGATCGCGTTTTTGGCGGGCAAGCTGATTTCGAAATGCGGGCTGCCCTCCATTCTGGGCTGGCTGATCGCAGGCATGGTCATCGGCCCTCACGCCCTGGGACTGCTGGGAAATTCGGTCCTGGAGGCTCCGTGGTTCGAGGTCCTGGAGAGCATATTGGAGTGTACCTTCGGTCTGATGATCGGGACGGAGCTGATCTGGAAACAGATGAAAAAGGCCGGACCACAGATCCTCATCACCACCATCACGGAATCGCTGGGCACGTTTTTGGTGGTCAGCCTGGTGTTCGGCGTCATTTTCTGGGCCACGGACGTGCCTATCTACCTGGCGTTTGTGTTTGGCGGCATCGCGCTGGCCACGGCACCGGCCCCCTCTCTGTCTGTGGTCAATGACCTGAAGACCAGCGGCCCGGTGACAAGGACCCTGATCCCCATGGCGGCCCTGGACGATCTGGTGGGGGCCCTGGTCTTCTTCCTGGTGATCGCCTTTGTGTCCGCCCATATCTCCACGGCGGGCATCCCGGTCCCCGTGGTCCTCTTCCTGGTCTTCCTGCCGGTCATTCTGGGGAGCATCACCGGCTTTGTCACCGGGAAGCTGCTCCAGCACACCAAAACACCCGGGACCACACTGACGGTCATGGTGCTGATGCTGCTGGCCTCTGCCGGGATCGGCTTTGCCGTCAACAGCATGCTCCCGGCTCCGGTGCTCAACTTTATGTTGATCGGCATGTCCTTTTCCACGGTCTTTGCCAACATGATCCCGGAGGAAAAACTCAACGGCATCATGAAGGTCATGAACCCGGTCATTGGCTTCGCTATGATCGTCGTCATTTTGAACCTGGGAGCTCCCCTGGACTACCACCTGATCTTCGGTGCCGGCATCTATACAGCGGTATATATCATCGCCCGGGCTGTCGGAAAATACGGCGGAGCCTATTTTGGCGCGTCCATCACCCACTCGCCTGACACGGTGAGAAAGTATCTGGGCTTTACCCTGCTGCCCCATTCCGGCGTGTCCCTGGTCTTTACCGGCATCGCTGTCTCTGTGCTGAGTGGGCCGGCGCCGGAGTGTGTCCCCATCCTCCAGGGGACCATCGCGGCGGCGGCTGTGATCAACGAGATCATCGCGGTCTTCATGGCGAAAAAGGGCTTTGAGTGGGCCGGCGAGCTGCATAAGGCGGAGGAAGGCGCCGATGCCGGGCCGCGTCATGCAGAGGAGGGCGCTGGCGCATGACCCAGAAGGAGCGCCAGGCCCGCAGCCGGGGAGAGATCCTACGGGCTGCTATGGAGGAATTTGGAAGCCGCGGATACGATCAGGTGACCATGGAGCGCATCTGTACGGTCCACAGCATCTCCAAGGGCATGATGTACCACTACTATTCCAACAAAGACGAGCTCTTTCTGCTCTGTGTCCAAGCCACCTTCCAGGAGCTGACGGATCATATCCGGCGGGGGACGGAAGGGCTCCCGGCAGAGAATACGCTGGAGGCCATCAAAGGCTTTTTCCTGCTTCGGGAGGAGTTTTTCCAGACCCATCCCCGGCAGAAGACGATTTTTGAGAACGCCATGGTCCACCCTCCGAAGCACCTGCGGGAGCAGATCCAGGAGCTGCGCGGCCCGATCCGGGAGGTGAACCGGCAGTTCCTGGAGCGGGTGGTGGCCCGGGCCAAGCTGCGCCCGGGCCTGCGTCCCGAGCAGGTCGCCCGCTATCTGGAGAGCATGCAGGAGACCTTCCGGGGCGCGGTGTTCCGCTGCCAGGAGGAGAGCGGGAAAGAGGACCTGCACACCATGCTGGAGCTCTCCGGAGAGCTGCTGGAGATGATCCTGTTCGGTGTGGTCCAGCAGCCGGAGCGGGAGGGTTGAAAGCCTGGAGCCACGGTTCCAAGGAAGAAACAAAACTTGAGAGACAGGAGAAAGGGCCTGATCCGCTGGAACCTTCCGGCGGACCGGGCCCTTTTTGGCCCTGAGGCACACCGGCGGCCGCCGTGCTTGACTTTTGGGACACGCTATAGTAGAGTTTTTGCAATGAGAGACAGGGGCTCTACAGAGAATATTTTCCGGATGACTGCAAAGGGAAGGAGGTGGATGCCATATGGACGACGCTGCCCTGTCCCGGACAGCGCTTTTTCAGGGGTCCGGGCCGGAAGAGGTCGGGGCCATGCTATCCTGCTTGGGGGCGCAGCGGCGGCGGTTCGCCAAAGGGCAGACCGTTTACCGCGTCGGAGATATCGTTACCTCCCTGGGCATGGTCCTCTCCGGCCGTGTCCTCATTGAAAACGACGACCTGTGGGGCAACACCACCGTGCTGGACAGTGTGGGGCCGGGGCAAATTTTCGCCGAGACCTACGCCTGCACGCCAGGGGAGCCAATGATGGTGAACGTGACAGCCGCCGAGGACGCAGAGATCCTCTTTCTGAACGTGGAGCGGGTGCTCCGGGTCTGCCCCAGGGCCTGTGCCCACCACGGCCGGCTCCTCCGGAATCTGCTGACGCTTTCCGCCCAGAAGAACCTGAACCTGTCCCGGAAGATCTTCCACACCTCGGCCAAGTCCATCCGGGGACGGCTTCTCTCCTACCTCTCCGACCAGGCTATGCGCAGCGGGAGCCGCCGCTTTACCATCCCCTTCGACCGCCAGCAGCTGGCCGACTACCTCAATGTGGACCGCAGCGCCCTCTCCAACGAGTTGAGCAAGATGCAGCGGGAGGGCCTTCTGCGGACGAAACGAAATTACTTTGAGCTGCTGGGGGAGGAGGAAGGATAAGGGGGGCGCGGGCTTTGCCGGCAGGGTGAGATTTTTTCTTGCCTTTTGGGAGAACATGGCGTATAATCATCCCGGGACGAGAGATCGTCCCCGGAACCAACGACAAGTTGATAAGCCAGGGGAGCTGCCGCGCGGCTGAGAGTAGGGCGAAAGGCCCTAGACCCTTTGAACCTGTTTGGTCAATGCCAACGTAGGAAGGCCGTTTCCGAGAGAAACGATTCGTGATCGGAGCATCCGTATGGCGTGGGCTTGGCGGATGTTCCGATTTTATTTTTGGGAGCGGCGGAGAGACAGCCGGCTCCCGGTATGGAGGTTTTTCTCATGAAAGCAAGCATCGCCATCCAAATCGAGCCCAACCAGCAGAACGAGCGGGAGGGCGTCCGCATCGTGGACGAGGTCATCGACTACATCCGCTCCACTGGCCTGCACTACTATGTGGGGCCCAGCGAGACATCCATCGAGGGGGATGACCTGCACCAGCTCATCGACATCCTGGAGCACTGCATGGAGGTGGCCGCCAAGGCCGGCAGCGAAAAGGTCTCCGGCTATGTCAAGCTGGTCTACAAGCCCAACGGCGCGGTGCTGACCATCGATGAAAAGGTCACCAAGCATCACCAGTAAGCTGCCCCCCGTCCTGGGGCTGGCGGCGGTGCTGGCCATCTGGCTCATTGCCAGCGAGGGGGGACTGGTGCCTGAATTCATGCTCCCCTCTCCGGCCCAAGTGGGGGCGGCCCTGGTCAGCGAGTTCCCGACCCTTTTGGCCAACGCCTCCGTCACCCTCCAGGAGGCCGCACTGGGCCTGGGCATCGGCATCGCCGTGGCCCTGGTCCTGGCCACCCTGATGCACCGGGTCCGGGCCCTCTACCGGGCCTTTTACCCCCTGCTGGTGGTGACCCAGACCATCCCCACCGTGGCCATCGCGCCCCTGCTGGTGCTGTGGATGGGGTTCGGCATGGCCCCCAAGGTGACCCTGGTGGCCCTCACCACCTTTTTCCCCATCGCGGTGAGCCTGCTGGAGGGCTACGCCAGCACCGACAAGGCCGCCGCCGACCTGCTGCGCTCCATGGGGGCCAGTCGGTGGCAGATCTTCCGGCACCTGGAGTTCCCCACCGCCCTGAGCTACTTTTTCTCCGGGCTCCGGGTCTCGGTGTCCTACGCCGTGGTGGGGGCGGTGATCTCCGAGTGGCTGGGGGGCTTTGAGGGCCTGGGGGTCTATATGACCCGGGTGCGGAAGGCCTATGCCTTTGACCGCATGTTTGCCGTCATCCTCTTCATCGTGGTGGTGAGCCTGCTGCTCATGGCCCTGGTGACCCTGCTGCGGCGGCTGGCCATGCCCTGGGAGGCCTATGAAAAAATCGAGAGGAACGACTAAGATCATGACATACCAAAAGAAAATAGGAGCGGCAGCCCTGGCCTCTGTGCTGGTCCTGTCCCTGGCCGCCTGCGGGGGAGAGGCCCAGCAGCCGGAGGGGGAGGCGCTGACCGAGGTCACCATCTGCCTGGACTGGACCCCAAACACCAACCACACCGGCCTCTATGTGGCCCAGGCCCAGGGCTATTTTGAGGAGGCCGGGCTGGATGTCTCCATCGTTCAGCCCCCGGAGGACGGGGCCACCGCCATCTGCGCCGCGGGCCAGGTGGAGTTCGCCGTGACGGTGCAGGACAACCTGGCCGCCGCCTTCGCCCGGGAGGAGCCCCTGGGGGTCACCGCTGTGGCCGCCCTGCTCCAGCACAACACATCCGGCATCCTCTCCCGGGCAGGGGAGGGAATGGACGTCCCCAAGGGCCTGGAGGGCCACCGCTACTCCACTTATAACGGGGAGATCGAGCTTGCCATCATGAAACAGGTGGTGGAGGCCGACGGCGGGGACTTCTCCCAGGTGGAGCTCATCCCCTACACCCTGGAGGACGAGGCCGGCGCCCTGAAGGAGGGCCTCACCGACGCCATCTGGGTCTACTACGGCTGGGGTGGCATCTCGGCCCAGCTGGCCGGACTGGACTTCGACTACTTCTACTTCAAGGATATCGACCCGGTCTTTGACTACTACACCCCGCTGATCGTCGCCAACAACGACTTCCTGGCCGAGGACCCGGACACGGCTAAGGCCTTCCTGTCCGCTGTGGCCCGGGGCTACGAGTACGCCATCGAGCACCCCGAGGAGGCCGCCCAGATGCTCATTGAGGGGGACACCACCGGCTCCCTCTCCGCCAGTGAGGAGCTCATCGTGGAGAGCCAGAAGTGGATGGCCGACCAGTATAAGGCGGAGGTGGAGCAGTGGGGCTATATCGACCCCGCCCGCTGGAACGCCTTCTACAACTGGCTCAACGAGAATGACCTGGTGGCCATGGATATCCCGGAGAACACCGGCTTCTCCAACGACTACCTGCCGGAATGAGCGGAAGCCAGTCGGTCTCCGCCCTCCAGGCGGAGGGCATCACCAAATCCTATGACGGCCGGGTCATCATCCGGGATGTCTCCATCCATTTGGAGCCCGGGGAGCTGGTCTGCCTCCTGGGGGTCAGCGGGGCGGGGAAGACCACCCTCTTCCACACCCTCTCCGGCCTGGAGCGGCCGGAGGAGGGCCGGGTCCTCCTCCAGGGGGAGGACATCACCGGACGGCCGGGAAAGATCAGCTACATGCTCCAGCGGGACCTGCTGCTCCCCCACAAGAAGATCCTGGACAATGTGGCCCTCCCCCTGGTCATCCGGGGAGAGAAGCCCAGAGCGGCCCGGGAAAAGGCCCGGGGCTACTTTGCCCAGTTTGGCCTGGAGGGGACCCAGGACCAGTACCCCGCCCAGCTCTCCGGCGGGATGCGCCAGCGGGCGGCCCTTCTCCGGACCTTCCTGGGCTCCCGGGGCGTGGTGCTGCTGGACGAGCCCTTTTCCGCCCTGGACGCCCTGACCAAGCGGGAGATCCACCGCTGGTACATGGGGATGATGGACCAGCTCCAGCTCACCACCCTCTTCATCACCCACGACATCGACGAGGCCATCCTCCTGTCCGACCGCATCTATATTCTGTCGGGCCAGCCAGGACAGATCACCGCCGAGCGAACCATCCAGCCGCCCCGGCCCAGGGGCCTGGAGTTTGCGCTGAGCGGGGAGTTTCTGGATTACAAAAAGAATATCCTCTCCCTGCTGGAGCGGTGAATAAAAGCTTCTCAAAAAGACAAGAGCGCCCCGCCCCGGGCCATGCCCGGGGCGGGGCACTCTTGTTCTCCTGTTCGGGGTCACGCTTCTCCACACAGGGCGCAGAAGCTGGTAAAGAAGGGCAGCATGTCCGGGCCCTCCGGGTCCCGGCGGCCGGGGCCCCACATGCGCTCCGGGTGCCACTGGACCGCCAGGATGGGCAGGCTCTCGTGGGCCAGCCCCTCCACCACCTGGCCGGACATGGAGAAGGCAGTGGGGACCAGCCCCCTGCCCAGCTCGTCCACAGCCTGGTGATGGTAGCTGTTCACGGGAAAGCTGGGGCCGAAGGTCCGCTCCAGCCAGGAGCCGGTGGCGGCCTCCAGAGGGTGGACGCTGTGGTCTGGGTGGGACAGGCCCCGCTCGGACTCCAGGTCCTGGACCAGGGTGCCACCGAAAAAGACATTCAGGAGCTGGAGGCCGCGGCAGATGCCCCAGATGGGCTTCCCGCGCTGGACAAAGAGGCCGCACAGGTCCCACTCCACGCTGTCCCGCCAGAGGTCGGGCTGCCCGCAGCGCCCCCGGTCCTCCTGGCCGTAGCGGGCCGGGGCGATGTCCACCCCTCCGGTGAGGAGGAGCCCCTGGGCCAGGTCCGCCAAACGCGCAAGGTCCTCCGGCTCGCCGGTGGAGACCGGGAGGGGGAGGCCCCCGCCTGCCGTCACCGAGTCGGCGTAATTTTGATAGAGGTGGAGATAGGGGAGGCCCGTAGAACCCACCCGCACCCCGGTCGACAGTAAAATCAGCGGCTTGTCCATCCTTTTTCCTCCTTGGAGCATTCGGGCACTTGGCCCGGGATATCTGTAGAGAAAACCCGCCGGCTCACCAGTCGGTGAGGCAGAGGTTCAGGTCTACCCGGCCCGGGATGCCGTCCACCGACCCGCTGCTGCTGTACTGCCACATGTCGTAGTGGTAGGGGAAGGTGGTGGGGGTCCAGTCCGGGGTGTAGTGGGCCAGCCAGAAGGGGTAGTCCTGGAGCTGGGAGAGATAGAAGTCGGTGCCCGCGTCGCTGGTGTTGCAGTAGACCATGGCGGTGTAGCCCGCGTCCTGGATGATGTCGCAGAAGACCTGGGCGCAGGCGGTGATGGTCTCCCCCGTGGTGTCCTTGGTCCGGGAGGAGGAGGTCTTCATCCGCTCCCAGTCAAAGACCACGGGATAGGTGATGTCATAGCCTTCGATCCACTCCAGCACCTGCCGGGCCTCCTCCGCGGCCTCCGCCGTGGTGACGGCCTGGGAGTAGAAGTAGATGCCCACGTCCAGACCGGCCTCCAGGGCCCCGGTGATATTGGCGGTGAAGTAGTTGTCCTGGTAGATGCTCCCGGCGGTATAACCCCGGTAGCCCACCCGGATCATGGCGAACTCCACCCCGGCGGCGGCCACCTTCTGCCAGTCGATCTTCCCCTGGTGGGAGGAGACATCCACCCCTACATAGCTGGGAGTGCCGCCCTGGTAGGTCAAAAAGCCGTTCTCCACCGTGAAGAAGCTGCTGTCATACCGGTTGGGGGGGACGGCCTCTTCTGCCGCCGGGGGCAGGGACGTCCCGCCGTCTGCCGGAGGTTCTTCTGTGGCAGGCGGAGTCTCCTCCGGGGCCTCAGAGGGATCGCCCAGGATCGGGATGCCCTCGGGAGGACCGCTGGCCTCCGGCGTCTCGCTCTCGGAAGGGGCCGATTCTGTGGGGGCCTCCGGCTCCTCCGGGGCGGGGGTCTCTTCTGTGGGCGGAAGACTCTCCGAGGGAGCTTCCGCTTCCGGTGTCTCGGAAGGGGGCGCCTCGGGCTCGGGCGTTTCGGTCTCCGGGACCTCCTCTTCGGGAGCCTGCTGGAGGTAGCGGGTCAGGATGGCCGCCGTCTCCGCCCGGGTGGTCTGGGCAGAGGGGTCAAAGAGGTTGCCGGGGCGTCCGGTGACCAGACCGCCGGAGGAGGCCCAGTGGACCGCCTGGACCGCCCAGGAGGAGAACTCCCCCTCATCGGTGAAGGCCGCTGAGACGTCTGCCTGGGGGCTCCCGGCATAGCGCCACAGGATGGTGACCAACTGCTCCCGGGTCACCGGGTCATTCGGGCCGAAGGTCTGGGCGTCATAGCCGCTGATGTAGGAGCCCTGCTGGGCCCAGAGGACGGCGCTGGCGAACCAGTCGTCGTCCTGGGTATCGGAAAAGCTGTCGCTGCCGGAGACCGCCGGGCTCCCGGCCATGCGGTACAGCGTGGTGGCCAGCATGGCCCGGCTCATGGACAGGTCGGGGGAGAAGAGGGTCTCGCTGGTGCCGCTCATGAGGCCCTGCTCCTGGACGTAGGCCACCGAGCCCACATACCAGGCGTCGGCGGAGACATCGGCAAAGCCGGAGGCCGCGGCCTGAGCCGCCGTGGGGACCCCCAGAGAGAAGAGGGCCAGGGGCAGGGTGGCCAGAAGGGCGGGGAGAGGGGGACGTTTTGCAGACATAGGGGCTCCTTTCTGTGATACCATGGGGACGGCGCCGGCTTCACCGGCGGAATACGACATTCTTTGTATACCATAGCACCACAGGGAGGGGCCCCGTCAAGTCCTGACGGCCAGATAATTTTGAACTTTTTGTGAACGAGCCCGGCAGTGGGGGCGAGAGGCGGGGGAAGGCTTGAGAAGGCGGAGGCGTTCCGCTATAATAGGAGGCGAAAAACAGGAAGGGGGCGGGCGGTATGCCGTCACTTTTGGAGGGGCTCAACGACGCGCAGCGGGAGGCGGTGACTGCCACCGAGGGATTGATCCGGGTCATCGCCGGGGCCGGGTCGGGCAAGACCAGGGCCCTGACCCGGCGCTTTGCCTATCTGGTCAACGAGGTGGGCATCCTGCCGGGGAACATCCTCTGCGTCACCTTTACCAACAAATCAGCCGCCGAGATGCGCCAGCGCATCCACGCCCTCACCGGGGACGAGGACACCGGCTATATCAACACCTTCCACGGCTTCTGTGTCTCCATCCTCCAGGAGGACAGCCACGCGGTCCAGTATCCCAGGAGCTTTCTGGTGCTGGACAACGCCGACATCGACGCCATGCTCCAGATCATCTACGACGAGCGGGGGCTGACCCTCCGGGACATGACCTTCCGGGACGCCCGGGACAGGATCGAGATCCGGAAGCTCTTCCAGGAGCCGGAGTACTACCGGGACATGATCGCCCTCCCCCTGGACACGCTCCGGCAGAAGTACCTGGACGCCAGCCGGGCGGAGGACATCATCTTTTACGGCTACATCTACCAGGAGAAGAAGTGCTTCGGGCTGGACTACAACGACCTCATCAAGTTCGCCCTCTATATCTTCCAGGAGCACCCGGACATCCGGCGCAAATGGCAGCAGCGGCTGGAGTACATCATGATCGACGAGTTCCAGGACATCGACCAGCTCCAGTACCAGCTCATGGAGGTCCTGTGCGGCTATCACAAGAACCTCTTCCTGGTGGGGGACCCGGACCAGACCATCTACACCTGGCGGGGGGCCAATGTGAAGTACCTGCTGGACTTTGACAAGGCCTTTCCTGGCACCCGGACCATCCTGATGATGCAGAATTACCGCTCCACGCCGCAGATTTTGGCGGCGGCTAACTCTCTGATCGCCAAAAACCGGTTCCGGATGGAAAAGGACCTGCTCCCCACCAGGCCCTCCGGGGAGCCGG
This sequence comes from Candidatus Intestinimonas pullistercoris, assembly GCA_019119795.1. Taxonomy (GTDB): domain Bacteria; phylum Bacillota; class Clostridia; order Oscillospirales; family Oscillospiraceae; genus Intestinimonas; species Intestinimonas pullistercoris. The sequence continues at coordinate 4,294 of DWWJ01000031.1, read as the reverse complement.
TGCGCTGCCACTACGCCGACGACCCGGAACAGGAGGCGGCCTGGGTGACAGAGCAGATCCAGGCGCTCCAGGCCCAGGGGACCCCTTACCGGGATATGGCAGTCCTCTACCGGGCCCACTATGTGACCCGGACGGTGGAGGAGGCCCTGCGCCGGGAGAAGGTCCCCTACGCCATCTACAGCGGCGTCCCCTTCTTCGAGCGCAGAGAGGTCAAGGACGCCCTGTGCTACCTGCGGATGATCGCCTACCGGGACGACCTCTCCTTCCGGCGGATCGCCAACACGCCCAGGCGCAACCTGGGCAGGCGGCGGATGGCATTTTTGCAGGAGCAGGCGGAGCGGCAGGGCTGCTCCCTCTACCAGGCCCTCCTGGACCACCTGGAGGACCCGGTCCTCAAGGGCACCCGGGCCCGGCAGCTGGTCTCCCTGGTCGAGCAGTTCTCCGCGGAATATCAGGACCGGCCGGTCTCCGAGGTCCTCTCGGCCCTCCTCAATGAGAGCGGCTACGAGCAGATGCTCCGCACAGAGGGCAGCCAGGAGCGGCTGGACAACCTGGCCGAGCTGAAGCAGTCGGTCTACGAGTACGAGACCACCTGCGGGGAGGAGAGCACCCTGGAGGACTACCTGGCCCATGTGGCCCTCTTCACCAACAGCGACCTGGGGGACCAGGGGGACCGGGTGAAGCTGATGACGGTCCACGCCGCCAAAGGCCTGGAGTTCCCCTATGTCTTCCTCTGCGGCATGAACGAGGGCATCTTCCCCTCCCGGAAGGTGCGGACCCTCCCCGGCATGGAGGAGGAGCGGCGGCTGGCCTTCGTGGCCCTGACCCGGGCCGAGCGGGGCCTTTTCCTCTCCGAGTCCGGGGGCCGGACCTTCGACGGCGTCCCCCGGTACCCCTCCCGGTTTTTGCTGGATATCGACCCGGCGCTGCTGGCCTTCACCCATACGCCCCGGGAGGGACTGGTCCGAGAGGCCCGGGACTACATCGAGAGCAGCCAGCGGGGGCTGGCGGAGGACCGGGAGGCCCAAAGCCTCCCGGTGGGACAGCGGGTGCGCCACGCCCTGTTCGGACCGGGCACCGTGGTGGAGGTGGAACTGGATAAGGGGGCCCATGTGATCCAATTCGACGATATGCCCACCCCCCGGCGCATCTCCTTCCGGGCCCGGCTGGAGCGGGAGTGAGGCCCTGACAGCGGACAGACCGGAGCAGGGGGAGTGGGCAGCACGCCCGCTGTCCGGCCCATCCAGCCGCGGCAGGCCCGGGAGCTAAGGACACCTGAACGGCATACCGGACCATGAAAAATTAGGATTTGAATTTCTCAAATCTCTGTTCTATAATTTGATTTGACAAAATCTTCCCACGGGACAGAGAGAAACGGGGAAAAGGAGCAAATAAGGATGATCTACAAGCGCTTTCAGGACCTGAAGCTGTCCGCCCTGGGCATGGGCTGCATGCGCCTGCCGGTGCTGGACGGAGATGACGCCAAAGTGGACGAGAAGGCCGTCAGCGAGATGGTGGCCTGTGCCATGGAAAACGGCGTGAACTACTATGACACGGCCTGGGGCTACCACGGCGGCCACTCCGAGACCGTCCTGGGGAGGGCTCTGGCGGCCTATCCCAGAGAGCAGTTTTACCTGGCGGACAAGTTCCCCGGCTATGACCTCTCCAACATGGGGAAGGTCCGGGAGATCTTTGAGGAGCAGCTCAAAAAGTGCGGGGTGGACTACTTCGACTTTTACCTCTTTCACAACGTCTGTGAGATGAACATTGACGCCTACTTAGACCCCCAATACGGCATCTATGACTATCTGATGGAGCAGAAGCGAAACGGCCGCATCCGGCACCTGGGCTTCTCCTGCCACGGGGCCATGCCGGTGCTCAGGCGGTTCCTGGAGGCCTATGGAAAGGACATGGAGTTCTGCCAGCTCCAGCTCAACTACATCGACTGGACCTTCCAGGACGGCAGGGCGAAGGTGGAGCTGCTGGAGCAGTACCAGATCCCCGTCTGGGTTATGGAGCCCCTGCGGGGCGGGAGGCTGGCCCGGCTCAGCGAGGCGGAGGCCGCCCCTTTGAAGGACCTGCGCCCCAGCGAGACGGTCCCTGCCTGGGCGTTCCGGTTCCTTCAGAGCATTCCCAGCGTCACGGTGGTCCTCTCCGGCATGTCCGACCTGGAGCAGCTCAAGGCCAATCTCGCCACCTTCCAGACGAAACGGCCCCTGTCCCAGACGGAGATGAACGGCCTGCTGGAGGTGGCCAAGGGCATGGTGGGCCAGACGGCCCTGCCCTGCACCGCCTGCCACTACTGCGTCAGCCACTGTCCCAAGGGGCTGGACATCCCGGAGCTGCTCTCCCTCTACAATGAGCACAGCTTCACCGGCGGCGGCTTCCTGGCCCCCATGGCCCTCTCGGCCATCCCGGAGGAAAAGCGGCCCAGCGCCTGCATTGGCTGCCGGAGCTGTGAGAAGGTCTGCCCCCAGCAGCTTAAGATCTCGGAGGCCATGGCCGACTTTACCGCCAAGCTGGGAGCATGAGGGCAGCGGGGAAAGGAGAAGAGAGTATGCAGTACGATTTCGACACAGAGCTCCAGCGCCGGGGCACAAACTCTGTCAAGTGGGACCTGGCCGGACCGGAGGAGCTACCCATGTGGGTGGCGGATATGGACTTCCCGGCGGCCCCGGAGATCGCGGAGGCCATCCGCCGGCGGGCAGAGCATCCGGTCTGGGGCTATACCACTCTGCCGGATGCCTGGTATGAGGCAGTACTGGGCTGGTGGAAGACCCGCCACGGCTTTGAGATGGAGCGGGAATGGCTCCTCTTTGCCAACGGCGCGGTGCCCGCTATCTCTAGCGTCGTCCGCCGGCTCACTCAGCCGGGGGAGGGCGTCCTGATCCAGTCCCCGGTCTATAACCACTTTTTCATCTCCATTGAGGACAATGGGCGGCGGGCCGTGGAGAGCCTTCTGCAATATGAGAACGGGACCTACCGGGTGGATTTTGCGGACCTGGAGGCCAAGCTGGCGGACCCCCAGACCACGCTGATGATCCTCTGCAACCCCCACAACCCCACGGGAATGATCTGGGACCGGGAGACCCTGGCCCGGGTCGGGGCGCTGTGCGAAAAGCACCGGGTCCTGGTCCTCTCCGACGAGATCCACTGCGACCTCACCGTTCCCGGCCGCTCCTATGTGCCCTTCGCGTCGGTGTCGGAGGCTTGTGCCCGGAACAGCATCACCTGCGTGGCCCCCTCCAAGGCCTTCAACCTGGCGGGGCTCCAGACCTCGGCGGTGGTGATCCCGGACCCGGCCCTCCGGAACAGGGTCCGGCAGGGGCTGGCCAACGACGGCATCGGAGACCCCAGCGTCTTTGCCGTGGAGGGGGCCGTGGCCGCCTTCACCCGGGGCGGTCCCTGGCTGGACGCCCTCCGGGACTATCTGGAGGAAAACCGGCAGCGGGCAGCCCACTGGCTGGAGGAGGAGTTGCCTCAGCTCCGGGCCGTCCCCGCCCAGGCCACCTATCTGCTGTGGCTGGACTGCGGCGCCGTGACCCACGACTCCGGGGACCTCTCCCGGTTCCTCCGGCGGGAGGCGGGGCTGTGGCTGTCCAGCGGGTCGGAATACCGGGGCAACGGCGGGACGTTCCTGCGGATGAACCTGGCCTGCCCCCGCTCCCGGCTGGAGGAAGGGCTCCGCAGGCTGAAACAGGGCATCACCGCCTATCAGGCGGCGCGCTCCGGGCGCTGAGACGACATCACGACATAGCACACAAAGGCCGCCTCCCCGAAAAAGGGGAGGCGGCCTTTGTACCCGGAACTAGCTCTCCGGCTTCAAGGGACCATAGAAGTAGGAGGCGGTAGCGCCGCCGTCGATGAGAAAGTCGGCGCCGGTGATGAAGGTGCCCCGGGCGCCCCAGCGGACAGACTCGGCCATGACCCGCTTCTCATTGCAGCGCTTGGCCAGCTGATAGGCGTGGAGGGTGTCCCGGATGCGCTCCGGCTGGAGCAGGTCTAGGCGAGGAGCCTCCCAGGCTCTGCTCCAACGCCTAGATCTGCTGGGAAATGGCGGACTGGGAGAGATAGCACTGCTCCACGGCCGGGACAGCCCGCACGGCGCCCGGCACGGGGCGTTTACAATAGTTTATCACAGGGCGGAGCATTCGTCGACGGGGCATACCCGATCCGCTCTTGCTTTTTTCCGGCTGGACACGGTATAATAGGGTCTACTGAATTTCAAACAACTGGCACAGGCCGCCGCGTTCTCCAGAAAGGGAGGCGGGGGCCCAGGCGCCTGGCGGACCCT
>DWWJ01000206.1 GCA_019119795.1 Candidatus Intestinimonas pullistercoris | reverse complement strand
CTCCGGGCTCCGCTCCCCCTCTTCGCCCGCCGGGACGACGCCGCGGAGCCTCCGCACAGCCCCGGCCCCTGTCCCGGCGGCAGGGGCCTTCTCCCACTCCAGGAGGTCCTCCGGTCCGTCGGTCTCCGGCGCCGGCCCAGCCATCGGAAGGTCCTCCGCCCCGCCGGACCTTTTCCCCGGCCCTCCAGCAGGGACCCTCTCCGTCCCCGCCCGGCCGGTGCCCTCCGGCTCCGAACCGTTCTTCGCCTCTCCGGACACACGCCCGGCCTCCTGTCCCGCTGAGGCCGGGCCAGAGGAGGGTGCCCCGCTGTCTTCTCCCCCTGTCGGAGCGCCGGGAGCCTCTTCCCCAGGCTCCTCCCGGCCCGCCGGGCGGAGGAGGACCGCCGCCTCCGGAAGCTCCAAAAGCTCCTCCGCCTCCGGCTCCTCCTCCAGGTCCTCCAGGACCCACTCCAGCCAGTCGGTCACTCCGTCCCTCCTCTCCGCAGCCGCTGGAACCGCGCCTCGTCAAAGCCCTGGTTCACCCCGGCCCAGTCCCCACCGGTGAGGGTCCCGCACACGGGGCACCGCGCCTCCTGGGCCTCGGCCCGGCAGGAGGGGCACAGGGCGTCCAGGGCCTCCTCGTCGTCCAGCATCAGGTTGAGGGCGCACCAGAGGAAGTCCCGGTCGGTCATCTCCCGGGCCCTGGCCTCGGTGGGCAGCGCCCCAAAAGTCCGGAGCACACGCCACTGAAGGCGCGCGTAAGGCGTGTGCTCCAGGCTTTTTTTAGGGCGTCAGCCTCCTCCCCCTCCTCGGGGGAGGGGTTCTCCTCCCGGGAAAACCGGGCCCACCGCCGGGCCAGGGCGGCGATGTCCTCTATCCGGAGCCCCTCCAGGGCAGCCCTGCCGCTGTCAAACAGCGGCCTTCCGTCCCGCTCCAGGGCCTTTGCCAGGAGGCAGGCGTTGGCGCACAGGGCCCGCTCCCGCCCCTCCTGGGCCAGGGCTCCGGCCTCCCGCCGGGCCTCCAGCACCTCCATGGCGGAGAGCAGCCGCAGTGTCAGCCCCTCTCCCAGGTCCAGCCTGCGCCTGCCCCCCAGCAGTACGGTCCAATCCCGCTCGCTCTCGCTCACCATGTCCTCCTGTCCGGGCCGTCAGCCCTTGGTCTCGATGCGCTTGGCGGCCACCACGGTGACCTTCTCCACCACCATGTCGCCCAGGGTGCCGGTCTCGCCGATGGCGCTCCACTGGCACCCGGAGTAGATGACCTTCCGGTCGGGCTTGCAGATGACCAGGGAGAAGTCCTCCAGCTCGTGGAAGTCGATACCGTCCCGGATGGCCTCGTCGGTGGCGTAGAGCCGGGTGAGCTCCACCACATGGTTGCGCTGTCCGGGGATGGTGGCCACGGGCTGGTCCTCACCGAAGGCCTCCACGGTCCGGCTGGTTTTGGTGCTCTTGGCGGTGTAGCTCTGGACCACCGCCACCTTTTTCCCGTCTACCTCCAGGTAGATGTCGCTGCTGGTGGGAAAACCCGAAACCTGCATATCGCTCCCTCCTTATACCGTGATGTGGGCGCTCAGCCAGATCTGGTTGAGCCCGTGGGCCACCGTAAAGGAGAATTCCACCAGGCACACGGTGGGGTCCTCCTCCAGGGCCGACACGGTGACCCCGTCGTAGCCAGTGATGATCTCCCGGGCCACCTTGTTCTCCAGCTCCAGGATGACCTGGGAGCGGATGGCCCCCCGGCTCTGCTCGGTGTTCTTGGCGCGGTGGAAGCGGCTGCGGAGGCTGGCCCGGACAGCGGGCACTACATCATCCACGATGAGGATGGTGCCCAGCTCCCGCCAGGTGGCGTCGGCGGCCTCCCCGGTCTTGGTCCGGGAGGTCACCCCCCGCACCACGGAGACCACTCCGGCCACGCTCTCCACGGGGGTCACGCCGCCCCGGACCAGCTGGTCGATCTCGCTGTCGCTGTACTGGGCGGCCAGGGCCCCCAGGCCCCGGAGCTCAGCCCCGCCCAGGGGGACCGCCGGGTCGATCTCCCCGGCGATCGCCCCGGCCACGGCGGCGGCCACCTTGGCCCCGTTCTCCCCGTCCAGGCCGGGGGCAGCCACCACGATCCGCTCCGAGTTGAGCCCCTGGGCCCGGGTGACCAGGGCGCTCACCGTTTCCTCCTTGGCTCCGCACACCACGCCGATGCGCTCCTTCCGGGCCTCGGAGGCCGCCTTGATGCTGTCCCGCATGGCCTGCTGGACGGTCAGCGTGTCGGAGTCGCACACCATGATCTGCACGTCCTCCACCGCCTCCAGGGCGGCGAAGGCGTCGTCATACCCCTCGGCGTCGGCCACGGGTACGGCCGCCACCGCCGCCGCCCCGTTGAGGAGCAGCAGCCGGATAAGCTCGGTGATGGCCTCGTCCTCTCCAAAGGCGGCCACCGCGTCCTCGTAGCGGCTCACCCGCACCAGGGCCCCATCCGTCTCCCCGGTGACCAGGGCCGCCAGCCCCGCCACCTTACCTCCGCCGCTGCCGCTGACCACCGTGGAGGCGTCATAGGCCGAGTAGACCCCCGGCCGCTCATGTGTCGTCAATTCCATCTGCCTCTCCCTTCACCACAAAATCCAAGAAGGCCCCGCCCTCCTCCGCCACGGCGTAGAGGTAGGCGGTGCACACCGCCTCCGCCGGGCAGTGGAAGAGCCCCAGGGCCTGGTCGAAGCTCGTCTCCCCCCGGGAGAACTCCTTCACCCGGAGCCCCGGGGGCCCGCCGCCGCTGAGGGCCCCCGCCAGGGCGTCGAAGGCCGCCTGCATCCCCGCCGCCCCGGCGCTTTCCGGGGCGTAGAGGTCCAGCCCAAAGGTCACCTGGAGCCGCTTCCCATAGAGCTCCTGCCAGCGTCCGGTCTCGGCGTCGTACCGCTCCCCCAGGTAGTCCTGAAAGCCCCCCGGCCCGCCCTGGCAGGAGCGGAGGGAGACCGCCGTCACCGGCCCCTCCGGCCGCTCCAGGTCCTCCCCCGGCCAGGCGGTGAGGGCCGCCACCCCCTCCCCCTTCAGGAAGGCGGTCATGGCCTCCCGGATGCGCTCCAGCTCCGTCATGGCGTTCCCTCCTCCGTTTTGACCCCGCCTCTGGGCCGGAGCACCGCCCACCAGTGGGAGGCCCCCTCTCCCAGTGGGATCAGGTGGGCCTCCTGGATGTCATACCGGACCCCCTTGCACTCCACCAGGGTCCCGGTCCCCCCGCCCAGGGGCAGCTCGGGCTCCCCCAGGAGAAGGTAGCGGTCCTGCCGGACCCCGCCCAGGGGGGTGGGTGCCCTCTGCCAGCGGCTCTCCCGCTGGACCAGCACGGGCTGGAGGAAGGCCAGCCCGCTCCCCAGGTCCTCTCCCGCCCGGGACACGGCCACCTTCTGCCCGTAGCGCTCCAGCAGCCGCCGGAAGGTCCCCGTTCTCACGAGCCCTCCACCCCCCGAAAGCAGAAGCCCTCGTCCCGGGCATAGGGTCGCAGGAGCTCCAGGGCCCGCCGCCGCAGGTCCCCTGCCTCTCCCCGCTCTCCCATGCGGATGGTGAGGTCCCCGGCGGAGAAGGAGGCTGCTCCCCCGGCCCGCTCCCCGGCCCAGAGGTCGCCCAAGGCTGTCCAGGCCGCCGCCAGAACCAGGGCCGGGCAGTCCTCCGTCGCCACCTCAGGCCGGAGCCGGGCGGAGAGCTCCCCCAGGGCGCTCTCGCACAGGGGCCGGAGGCGCTCCAGGTCCTCCTCTCCCAGGCCACCCAGGGCGGCCGCCAGGGCCAGAGTCTCCTCCAGCTGCCCCGCTGTGTTCATGGTCCCGCTCAAACCGTCAGCACCTTTCCTGCCTCCTGGAAGAGCTTGGCAAAGCCCGCGATGGTAGTGACGGCGGCCCGCTCCAGCTGCCGGTCGATGAGCTTATCGTACTCCACCACCACGTCGGAGCCCTGCACCATCTCCAGGGCGTAGCGCTTATCCAGGCCGATGAGCTTCCCGGAGCCCAGGGCGGAGGTCCGCAGCAGCTTGGCCCCCAGGGGCGTAGTGAGTTTGCCGGTGCCCTGGAAGTTGAGGCCAGTCAGGGGGTTCTGGAACTCCTCCAGCTTGAGCATGCTCACCATCACATCGTTGGGCACCAGCAGGGTGTTCATCTCATAGGGCTCAAACTGGGCCCAGAAGTCCACCAGGGCGTCGTAGTCCAGGGTCCCCTTGGTGCCGCCGATGGGGGTGGTTCCGATGGTGTACCCTGTGGCGGCGTTGTCGTTGCCGTCCCCGTTTTCCAGCACGTCGATGGCGTCCTGGAGGAGCATCCGGTTGATGTGGGCGCCGATCTGCCGCAGGGTGACGGAGAAGAGGTCCAGCTTCTGATAGCGGATGGCCTCGTAGGAGGCCACCAGCATCCGCCCCCGCTTGTGGAGGCGCACCAGGTTCTCCTGGGTCTTGACGGTGGTGGCGGGAAGGGCGGCCCCCTCCTCCACCCGGTAGAGCTCCTTCTCCTCGTCGGGCACCGAGGCGATGGAGCGGTAGTCCAGCCCCTCGAACCGGGTCACCGAGGCGGTGATCTCGGGCAGCAGGTCGGTCTCCTCCATGCCCTGCCGGACGCTGCGGGCGATGTACTCCGGGAAGAGCACCGCCGAGTCGGAGGTGCGGAAGAACTTCTCCACCACGTCGGAGGAGGTCCCCTTCACCTTGATGTCAAACCGCTTGAGCTGCCGCTGGTAGGCATCCAGCCCCTCCAGTGGGGTGCCCCGGTAGTTCTGGCCGGGGTCCAGCTCCTCCAGCACCTGGGAAAAGCTCTTTCCCGCCTCCTGGTACATCCCCTTTTCCAGCTTCAGATTGTCATAGGCGTAAGCCATCTTCAACCATCCTCCCTTTTTCTCACATCAGGATCACGGCGCTCTTGCCGGAGAGGCTCACCACCAGGCACTCCTGGCCGCTCTCCCCGCCGCTGCCGCCGCTGCCTGCCGCGGCCTTGCGCACGCCGCCGGTCCCGTCGGCCACCAGGCTCACCCGGCCGGGGGTCACCCCCTCGCCGCTGACCTTCACCCGGAGGAAGCCCCCCACCTGGACGGCCGCCGCGCCGTCGGCGGCCACATCCAGGGCCACGCCGCAGAACCGCCCGGCATCCGAGCAGGGCCCCACGGTCTTCTCCCCAGAGACCTCCACCACGTCTCCCTTTTTCAAAGTCCCGGTGGTCAGGAAGGTCGCCGTCACCGCTCCGATCTCGTCAAATGCCACCTGTGCCATTTCCATGCCCTCCTTGTTCCTTCTCTCAAATCAGGAACGCCCCGTCCTGCTGGGGCGCCTGTTCCCCCTCTCCCCGGTAGGTGAGCTGCACCCCCGCCGGGAACCGCTCCCTGGCCCGGGCTGCGTAGCCCTCCTTCAGGGCCAGGAGCTCCTCCTCGTCCAGCTTTTCCAAGATCCCCTTCAGGGTCCCAATGTCCAGGCCGGCCCCGGCCAGTCCTCCCAGCCGGGCCACCTCCCGCCGGAGCTCGGCCAGATAGCGCCGGCCCAGTCCGGCCTCCCGCTCCAGCTGCTCCAGGGTCAGGAGGTTCCCCTCCTGTCCCGCCAGGGCCTTCCGCAGCTCGGGGGCCGCCCCGGCCCCCTTGTGGAGCACCCCGGCCCTGGGCTGGGCGGGCACCGCCACAAAGGACCACTCATAGGCGTCGGTGACCCCGGTGAGCTCCCCCCAGCACAGCCGCCCGCCGTAGGTCCTGCCCCTGACGTGGCTGCAATCCTGGCTGCCCAGGTCGTGGCCGCAGAGGGAGCAGACCACCCGCTCCACGGCGCACCCCACCGAGACCTCCCGCTTGATGCCCCCCTCGATCTCAGCGATGAGGTCCCGGTTGCCAGGGGTCCGCAACATATAGGCCCACCCCTTGAGGTAGCAGTAGGGCTCCCCCGCCCGGGTGACCATGCCCGGCTCTGTTACCACCTCGGTCCGGTAGATGCGGGCGGTCTGTCCCCGGGCGCTCCACTGGTGGTCAAAGATTCCGCTCTTCCCCAAAAACTTCTCCGCCAAGGTCTCCAGCTCCCCCCGGGAAAAGCGCTCGAAGTCCCGGTCCACCTCGTTGTCGCACAGCCGCACGGTGAAGAGATAGACCTCCTCTGCCGTTAGCGGCCTCCGGCTGAGCCGGTTGACCTGCTCCAGCTCCCGCTGGTCGGCCGTCTGGCCGGCGTCCAAGCCGGCCTCCCTTCTGATCTCCAGCCTTGTCCCCTCCTTCTTCTCACACGCCGTCCAGGGGGCAAAAGACCCGCTGGTTGGGCATGTTGACATGTTTCAAACAAGCCCTAACTTTCCAGGGCCAGCTTCCGGGCCTGCTCCCGGTAGAGCGCCGCCCGTGCCTCCTCCACCTGGTCCTGGAGGTTGATGTCCTCCCACTCCACCTGGACGCCGCCGCCATAGCCGTGGAGCCGCAGCCACAGCTCGCAGATCCGCTCCACCACCGGCTCCAGGGACCGCCGGATGGCCCAGACCTCGCTGGTGAGCATGTCGGCCTGCTGGGTGCTCATGCGTTCGGTGGAGGACCAGGAGAGCCCCAGCATAAAGGGCGGGATACCCGTCCGGGCAATGAGCTGCTCCAGGACCTGCCGCACCGGCACCTGGCTGTCCAAAACCTGGTTGTCGGCGCCAATGACCTTGATGTCCACGTCCCCCACCGCCACGAAGTCCCGGACACTGCCGTGCTTGCCCGCCTGCATGGCGGCCGACCACTCCCGGGCGATCTCCTGGCACCGCTCCTGGGCCCGGGCCCCGTCCAGCCCCTCGGCGTTCTTGCAGATGACGGCGAAGCGGAGGTTCCCCATCCGCTCCCAGTTCATGCCCACCGCCTGATAGATCTTCAGCAAAATCTCAGTCAGGAAGGGCATAGACCGCAGGAGGGAGACCCCATAGGGGCTGTCCGTCTCGGGCTGGAAGGGGGTGAAGAGCAGCAGCTCCGGGCAGGGCAGGGGCTCCACCGCTCCATTCCGCCTCCGGGCGCAGAGCTGGAAGTCCAAGGGGGAGTCCCCCTCCCGGATCTCCAGCTGCTCCGGGTCCCCGCACAGGAGGGCCCGGATGTCCCGCCCCTCGGCGTCCAGCACCAGCTCTCCGATGCCCCGCCCGCAGGTGAACATGGCGTCCAGATAGCAGTCCAGGAAGGACTGGAGCCCCCGCTGTCCCCGGCCGGTGTCCACCGTCCGCAAAAACCGCTCCAGCCCCCGCTGGGCCCCCGTCTCCTCACACCGGGCACTCACCCCGCCCACCAGCCGGATGAGCTTGAGCACAGCGGCGTCCACAATGGGCACCGCCTCCCGCACCGCCCGGTAGAGGGCGATCTCCCCGTTGCGCAGGGGGACATACCGCTCCAGGGCCCCAAAGGGATGCCACCCTCCTTCCCGGAGCTGGACCGCCAGGGCGGCGGTCCCCTCCGTCTTCTTTTCAAACAGCAAGCAATGACCTCCCCATCCTTTTTCTGTCCTCAGAACCGCCCCCGCTCCACGAATCCGGCCGCCGCCCCGGTCTGTCCCCGCGCCTCCCGGACCAGGTCCACGGCGAAGTAGCGCATCTCGTCCATGGCGTGGTCAAACTCCTTGCGGACCCGGTCCTGCCCCTGCCGCTCATCCCAGCGGTAGAGCTCTATCTCCCGCAGCAGGTCCCCGCAGGCGGGGCAGATGACGATTTTTCCGCTCCGCAGGAGCTCGGCGGTGACCCGGATGCCGGAGAGCACGTCGTTGTCGGCCTTGACCACCCGCCACCCCTCCCGCCGGAGGGCCTCCAGAAAGCTGGCGGCGGAGGGGTCCACGATGACCCGCCGGATGTCCCGTCCCCCGGCCAGCCGCTCCAGGTCCCGGACGTACTCCCCGTCGGTCCGCTGCCGCCCCTCCCGCCGGGAGTCGTAGTAAAACTCCCGCACCCGGTACCAGACCCCGCCCCACCGGCCCCAGAGGCCGAAGGAGGCGGGGTTCACCGTGCCGTAATCGCAGGAGACGCGCCACTCCTCCGCCTCCCCCGGCGGGGCGGGCCGCGCCATGCCCCGGTGAAAGAAGCCGTAGACCAGCCCCTCGGCGGCCACCCACTCCCCCAGGACGAACCGGCGGTAAAAGCCCCCCTGAAACTGCCGCTCATAGCGCAGGATGGTCTCCGGGGACAGGGCGGGGTTGTCCCGCATGGTGAAGTGGACGTAGAGGACCCGTTTCTCCTCCGCCTTCCGGACCCACTCCTGATAGAACCAGTGCCCCGGGGACTCGGGATTGCAGGAGAGCCACAGCCGACTCCCCTCCACGGAGCACCGGGCCGCCGCCTGCTCCACGAAGGACCGGGGCATCAGGGCGGCCTCGTCCAGCAGGGCCCCGGCCAGGGTGATGCCCTGGATGCCGGCGGCGCTGGCCTCGTCCTTCCCCCCGAAGAGGTAGAAGGTGTTCTCCCGCCCGCCGAAGGCCACCTCCAGCAGGTTTTGGGAGCGCTTTTCCTCCACCTGGAATCCCAGCTCCTCCAGCAGGGGCCGCACGCTGGAGAGCAGGTTCCGCCGTACGCTCCCCACCGACCGCCCGCACAGGGCGAACTGCTTTCGGTGGAACCGGGCCATGGCCCAGCAGAAGAAGCCCAGCCCCATGCAGGTGGTCTTGCCGCTGCGGACTGCCCCGTCGCAGAGGATGGCCTCCCGGTCCTGAAAGGCGGGGTCACACCACCAGGTCAGGACTCGCTTCTGCTTCTCCGAGAACCCCCTCAGCATGGTCCGGCACCTCCCGGGCCCCCTCGCCGGGGCCCTCTGTCCGCCGGGTGGACCGCTCCAGGGCCTGGAAGAGGGCCTGCGCCCCCTCGCTGCTCTGCTTGGCGATGCCATAGAGGGTCTCCAGGGCCAGGATCTTGTCCACCAGCTTGATCTCCACCGCTCCGTTCCCATGGCGCTTGAGCTCGGTGAGGGCCCGCAGGTCCATGCAGTCGATCTCCCCCACCTGCTCCTCCCCCAGGAAGGCCAGCTTCACCGCGTCGTTGGCCCGCTGGTCGGCCAGGCGCTCCAGTCTGCGGAGCACATCCTCTCTCCACTGGCGCTCACTTTTCACACCATTCCCCCTCTCACCCCACCCCCGCCCGGCCCCGGATGTTGTATCTTTCGGTACACCAGCCGGCGGCCTGGCTTTTCCGGGTAAAAAAAGGGCTCCCCGTTCCATCTGGAACGGGGAGCGAACAGGGTCTGGCCGTCTGTCACGAGGCCACGATGATCCGGATGAGCCCGCCGGCGGCGTAGCCCAGGTCGTCATACCAGCCCCGCAGGCTGTAGTCGGAGCCGATGATCTCGCTGAGGGAGGTGAGGTGCAGGTCGCCGGAGCTGTCCCGCAGGTAGACCTGAACATTCTCGTCCAGATCATACCGCTGGTTGCTCGCGGTAGCGGTGAACTCTGTCAGATCGGTGAGGGAGACCGACTCCAGCTGCTTGATGCTCTTGACCGAGCCATCCTCATAGCGGATGGCCGCGCCGCCCACCGTGATGTTGTAGATGGTATTGCCGCTGATGGTCTGGCTCTCTCCATCCTGGAGATAGGTATAGGTGCCGGAGACATTCATATCGGAGTTGGTCTCTCCGGCAGAGGTCACATAGACATAGGTGAGGGTGTCGCCTGTGGCCTCGTCCAGGATCAGGCAGTCGATGTCCCCATTGGCGTCCAGGGTGTAGTAGCGCACGTCGGATTTCTCCAGCTCCGCCCCGGCGATCCGGGAGGGATAGAGGTAGGCGTAGCCGCCCTCGCCGTCGGTGTCCAGAATATCCACATCCTCCGCGAAGGAGTATCCGGCAAAGGTGGTGCCGGCGGCGTTGACCTTGCCGCTGAGGGATTTGTCGGAGAGGCTCTTGACGGTGGTGCCGCTGCCATTGACGGTGACCGAGACCACCCGGCCCGTCCGCAGGGCACTGCCGTCGTGGTAGAAGGTCCGGGCCACGCCGTCGGAGCAGGCCACCTGGGTGACCACCTGCACGCTGGAGGTCTCCGAGGTGGTGGTGCTGGAGGTGGAGGCCGTCCGTTCACTGCTGAGGACCACACCGTAGTAGGAGGCGCTACTGGCGGAGGCTGTGATGACGTCCACCACCTCGCCGTTCATACCCAGCAGGAGGGTCACGGTGTCTCCGTCGGCGAAGCTGCCCTGGCTGGAGAGCTTGTAGGTAGCGGTGGAGGTCCCGATGGTGTACTCCGTGCCCGCCACAGTGACGGAGGTGGGGGCCGCCCGGCTGGGGGAGACGCCGGTGAGGGTCCCGGTGACCCGGTCGCTGTAGATCCACACCGTCCGCAGGTTTTCGTTGTAGTAGTACACGTCATACTGCTTCACTGCAGAGAGGTCGGAGAGGGTCCCGTTGCGGTAGACCGTGATGTTCTCCGTGCTGAAGGGCAGGCTGACGGTGCCGCTGGAGCTGACATAGGGGCCCTTGGTGTCGCTGGTGACCAGGCTGGAGTAATCCACCTCGCCGTTGGTGACGGTGTAGCCCAGGGTGGTACCGTAGACGGTGCCCGAGCTGTTCTCCGCCGTCAGCAGGTTGTAAAAGAGGGTCACGCAGTCCTGGCGGGTGAGGGTCTGCCCCTGGACGGCGTCCAGGTCGTCCAGCAGCCCTACGGCCCGGGCCTTGGAGAGCTGGGCATCCGGGAAGGAGCCGGCCAGGCTGCTGGAGTCATAGCCTAGCAGGCGCAGCAGGGCGGTGCAGGCCTCCTCCAGGGTGATGGTGTTGTCCGGTCGGAAGGAGCCGTCCACGTACCCGGAGACCCAGCCCTGCTCCACCGCCAGCTTGATGTAGCCGCTGGCCCAGTGTCCGCTCTTCACATCGGTGAAGAGGGATGCGCCGGTGCTGCCGCCTACAGAGTCCTTATAGGTGGAGGCGGCCGTCATCATCTTGACAAACTCCGCCCGGGTCACCGAGCCGCTGAGATTCATGTTTCCATTCTCGTCGCCGGAGAGGATGCCCAGCACCCGGATGGTCTCCAGCATAGTGTCCTCGTCCACCGCCGCCCAGGCCGCCGGAGCGGCCAGGGTCAGTACCAGGCTCAGGGCGGCCAGGACGGAGAGCAAACGCTTTTTCATGGGTCTCACTCCTTTAATCATAGTGCAGGGCATCAATGGGGTTGAGCCCGGCGGCCTTCTTGGCCGGCAGATAGCCGAAGAGAATGCCGATGCCCACGGAGATGCCGAAGGCCAGGGCCACCGCCGCCACGGTGGGGGAGACGGTCAGGGTCTCCCCCATCAGCCGGGTGGCCAGCTCAGAGGCTGCGAAGGAGAGACCCCGCCCGATGAGGATGCCCACGATCCCTCCCAGGGCACTGGTGCAGGCGGCCTCGATGACGAACTGCTGCATGATGTAGCGCTCCTTGGCCCCCAGGGACTTTCGGATGCCGATCTCCCGGGTGCGCTCGGTAACCGAGACCAGCATGATGTTCATGATCCCGATGCCGCCCACCACCAGGGAGATGGCGGCGATGCCGGCCAGCACGCCTACCAGAATATTGATCATGCTGGTCATGGTCTCCAGCATCTCGGACATACTGGAGACGGTATAGTAGTCATCGTCGGCGAACACTTGAAACAGGGCCGACTCCAGGCAGGCCACGCTCTCGTCCAGCTGGTTCTCATCCTTCATGGTGACCACATAGCTGCTCACCTCTCCGGAGATGCGGGAGGCGGTGGTGTAGGGCAGGTAGAGGCAGTCGTCGCTGCCGCCCTCCTCCAGCTCGTCATCCTGCTGGGCAAGGACCCCCACGATGGTGAAGGTGCTGCCGTACACCCGGAGGGTCTGCCCCACGGCGTTCCCGCCGAAATAGGCCTGGTCGATGTAGGCCCCGATCACGCACACCTTGGAGCGGCTGGCCATGTCACTGTACTGGAGCCCTCTACCCTTCTCCACGGTTAGGGAGGCGATCTCAAAGTAATCCTCGCTGACCCCCTGCATCGTGGTGTAATCCAGCGTGTCGGAGCCCACCTTGGGAAAGCCCAGCATGGTCACCGTAGGGGAGCACAGGTCCAGATAGTCGCTGTTCTCCTCCACGATGTCATACATCTCCTCCACATCCAGCGTCCTGGTCGAGCCCCGGGACATGACGGTGACGGTGAGGGTGTTGGTGCCCAGGTCGGAGAAGCTGTCGGAGACATACTTCTCCAGGCCGTTGCCCAGTCCCACGATGACGATGACGGCGGCCACGCCGATGATGATGCCCAGCATGGTCAAAAGGGTCCGGGTCTTGCTGGAGACGATGTTCTTCAGGGCCAGCTCCAGGGATTCCAGAATGCTCAAGAGGGGACACCTCCTATCCCTCCTGCGGCCCTGGGGGTGACCACCGCCTCCGGCGCGTCGGAGGGGCCGTCATAGATGACGCGTCCGTCCTCCAGCCGGATGATGCGCTGGGCCTGGACCGCGATGGAGTTATCGTGGGTGATGAGGACCACGGTGTGCCCGGCGGCATGGAGCTCCTGGAGGATGGCCAGCACCTCCCGGCCGGTGCGGGAATCCAGGGCGCCGGTGGGCTCGTCGGCCAGGATGACCGACGGCTCCCCGGCCAGGGCCCTGGCGATGGAGACCCGCTGCTGCTGGCCGCCGGAGAGCTCGGAGGGCTTGTGCTTGTACTTCTCCTTGAGCCCCACCATGTCCAGGGCCAGCAGGGCCCGCTCCCGCCGCTCCGCCTTCGGCACCCCAGCATACATCAGGGGCACCTCCACGTTCTCCACCAGGTTGAGCTTGGGCAGCAGGTTGTACTGCTGGAAGATAAAGCCCAGAAGCTCGTTGCGGATCTCAGCCAGTTCATTCTTGTTCATCTGGCCCACGTCCCGGCCATCCAGCAGATAGGTGCCCGTGGTGGGCACATCCAGGCAGCCGATGATGTTCATACAGGTGGACTTGCCGGACCCCGACTGGCCCACGATGGCCACGAACTCTCCCTTATAGATTTGAAAGGAGATGCCGTCGGCGGCCTTGACCACCGTGTCGCCCATGTAATAGTACTTGCATACATCCTTGAATTCAATGAGGGCTTTCATGTCAGAATCCTCCCGGTCCGCCGCCGCCAGGCATTCCGCCGCCCATGCCACCGCCGCTGGGCATGCCGCCCATCATCATGCCAAGGCCGCTGTCCGAGGAGCCGGAAGTTGGGATGTACGCCACCACATCTCCCTCCTGGAGTCCGGAGGTGATCTCGATGTAATCGCCGTCGGTAATGCCGGTGGTTACAGGCACAGAGACATATTGCTGCTCTTCGCTTTCCCCCTCCGGAGCTGCGCTGCTCGCAGGTGCTTCCGCCGTCTCTTCCGTCTGCCCGGTGACGGCATTCGCTGCGCTGGGGGAGTCTGCGGTCACCAGCACAGTGTCGCCCCGGTTCAGGGCGGAGGCCGGGATGGCCAGCACGTCCTCGGCGCTGCCCAGCTCGATAGTGGCGTCCACGCTCATGCCGGGCAGGAGGCCGTCGGTCTCGTCGATGCGGATGGTGACCGGGTAGGTGGTGGCGCTGCCGCTGGAGGTGCCCGCCACGCTGACCTTGGTGACCACGCCCTCGTAGGTCTGGTCCTCCACGGCGTCGGCCACGATGGTGACGGTCTGCCCCACCTCGATGTCGGAGATGTCCAGCTCATCCACGCTAAGGGTCATGGTGAGGTAGGAGAGGTCATAAATGGTGCACAGCACCTCGTTTGCCTCGGTGGTCTCACCAGCGTTGTAGTTTTTGTCCACAATAGTCCCCTGGATGGGGGAGGTGATGGTGTAGTCGTCCAGCTGGTCCGTCTGATTCTCATAGGAGATCTCGGCGTTCCGCAGACTGTCGGAGGCGCTCTGGACCTGCTCGTCCAGGTCGTCGCTGGTCATCACCAGAAGGGTCTGGCCCTCGCTCACCCAGTCCCCCTCGGAGACAGCGATGGAGGACACGGTGCCGGACACATCGGCCAC
This sequence comes from Candidatus Intestinimonas pullistercoris, assembly GCA_019119795.1. Lineage (GTDB taxonomy): Bacteria > Bacillota > Clostridia > Oscillospirales > Oscillospiraceae > Intestinimonas > Intestinimonas pullistercoris. The sequence continues at coordinate 3,766 of DWWJ01000206.1, read as the reverse complement.
CACAGTGGACTCGTCCTCGTAGGAGAAGGTGCCGCTGGAGCTGCTGCCCACGCCGTTCACCGTGGCGGAGGCCGTCTGGGTGGTGGAGATGCCCCCTGGGTTTGTCACCTGGATGGTCACCTCCCGGACGATCATGTTCCCGGTGGAGACCGTAGTGTTGGCGGCCACCTCGCTGACCGTGCCGGTGAGGGTCTCAAAGGTGGAGTCCAGGGTGACCGTGGCGCTCTGGCCCACATAGAAGCCCTGGGCGTCGTCCGCCGGGAAGGAGACCGTGAGCTCCATCACGTCGGAATTGCGGATGGTGGCCACCTGCTCTCCGGCGTTGATCTCGTCCCCCACCTCCACATCCAGGGAGTAGATTCGCCCATCCACGTCGGCGGCGACCGTCAGGTCATCCAGGCTCTCCAGGGCGCTGTTGTAGTTGCGCTGGGCCTGGCTGACCGAGATCTGGGACTGCTCCAGGGAGTTTTCTGCGTCGGTGGAGTCGATGGTGTAGAGGACGGTGTCCTTTTCCACCTGGTCCCCCTCTTCAAAGTTGGCGGTGAGGATGGTCCCCTCCAGCAGGGTGGTGACCGAGTAGGAGTCGGCCGCCTCCAGGGTCCCGCTGCCGGTGATGGTGGAGGTGATGGTCCGCCGCTCCACAGCGGCGGTGGTGTAGGTCGTGTCGGCGGCGGCCGCGCTGTTGTCCCCGCTGCCTAGGAAGTACCATGCCCCTCCTCCGGCGATGGCGCACACCAGCACTAAGGCGATGACCTTCTTGACCCAGCCGCACCGGCGTCTTTTGTTCCCAGGGGACGGCGCATTCCCTGTCTGTCCGTCCGCCTGTTTTTTCCAAAAAGCGAGTTTCATATGTCCAGCCTTCCTTTCCGGTGTATTCAGGTTGACACCTTGTTTCCGGGGACTATTATAGAAAATCACTCTCAACAATAGACTGGAGATTCTCGAAACAATTTCTAAACAGACTCCAAACGATTTCCAACAGCCCCGCCCCGGGGGCAAAAAAACGCCGCCCCGGAGGGGACCTGTATCCCTCTCCGGAGCGGCGCCTGCAGCGCGGCTCACAGCTTGTTCAGCCGGTAGCCCGCCCCCCATACGGTCTCGATGATCTTGGGGTGGGCGGGGTCGTCCTCGATCTTCTCCCGGATGCGCCCGATATGGACCGTGACCGTGGCGCTGTCCCCCACATAGTCATAGCCCCAGATGGTCTCAAAGAGCTGCTCCTTGGAAAAGACGATGTTGGCGTTCTCCGCCAGGTATTTCAGGAGGGTGAACTCCCGGTTGGGGAGCCTGAGCTCCCGCCCGGCCTTGTAGACCTTCCAGCTCCGGGGCAGGATCTCCACATCCCCCACCGTGATGCGGTCGGGCTCTCCCCGGCTCTCCCCTCCGCTGGTGAGGCGGGCGTAGCGGCTCAGGTGGGCCTTTACCCGGGCCACCAGTTCGGCGGGGTCAAAGGGCTTGGCGATGTAGTCGTCGGCCCCCAGCCCCAGGCCCCGGATCTTGTCTACCGACTCGGTCCGGGCGGTGACCATCAGGATGGGCACATCCACCTTGTCCCGGATGCGGCGGCAGATCTCGTAGCCATTGCACCCTGGCAGCATCAGGTCCAGCAGGATGAGGTCGTACCGCTCCCCCAGAGCGGCCGCCACCGCCTCCTCCCCATCGGCCACCAGTACGGTCTCAAAGCCCTCGATCTCCAGATAGTCCCGCTCCAGCATGGCGATCTCCTGGTCGTCCTCCACGATCAAGATGCGGCTCATTCAAAGTCCCTCCTCGTCGCAGGGCAGGGCGATCTCAAAGACCAGCCCGTGGTCATTCCGGGCCGTCACCGTCCCCCCGTGCGCCTCAATAATATATTTTACGATATACAGGCCCAGTCCGCTGCCCTCGCCGCCCCGGCTGGTCCTGGCCTGGTCTCCCCTCCAGAACTGTTCAAAGAGGTGGGGCAGCTGGTCCTCGGGCACGCCCCGGCCGTTGTCTGCGAAGCGGAGTCGCTCCCGGTCCCGCTCCCGCCACACCGTCAGGGTCAGCGCCAGGGGCTCGGCCCCGGCGTACTGGACGGCGTTGTTGGTCAGGTTGCTGAGCACCCGGACCATCTGCTCGGTGTCGATCCGCACCGGATGGGGGGCCGGTGCGCCCCGGACCTCCACGGTCCCGCCCTTCTCTGCCAGTTCGCGCCCGGCCTCCACTGCGAATTTCCGGACGAACTCCCCCAGGTCGGCCCGTTCCAGGAAGATCGGCAGGGCTCCGGTCTCCATCTTGGAGAAATAGAAGAGCCGCTGGAGCAGCACATCCATGTCGCAGGCCTTCCGGTAGGCGATGTCCACATATTGCCGCTGCTTTTCCGGTGTGTTGGCCACCCCGTCCCGGAGCCCCTTGAGGTACCCCTTCACCGAGGTGAGGGGGGTCCGCAGATCGTGGGAGATGCCAGAGACCAGATCGGTGCGGGCCCGCTCGTAGGCGGCGTTCTTCTCCCGCTCGGCCAGCAGGTGCTCCTGCATGTGGTCAAAGGCGGTGAAGACAGCGGTAAACTCGTCCTGCTTCCCGTAGTTCAGGGGCTGGGAGAGCTCCCCCCGCTCCACCCGCTGGGCGGCCTCAGTGAGCTCCTCCACCGGCTGCAGCAGCTGCTTGACCTGGTAGCGGGTAAAGGCCAGGTTGAGCAGGACGATGACCACGATGGCCGCCAGGCCGCTGGCGGTCAGGCCCAGCATGGTGGCCTCCGACTGGGGCCGGTGCCCGCCCATGATCTCCGGAAATTCCGGCTGTGGCATGGCAATGATGGTATAGGGGTCCTTCTCTACCCCCACCATCATGACCCCGTCGCTCCGGACGGAGGTCGCCACATCCTCCATCCAGCCGGTGGAGACCATCCGCCGCAGCAGCTCGGTCTGGCCCGGGTCCAGGGAGGAGTAGATCTCATGTCCCCGGACGGCCACATGGAGGCCGCACTCCAGCGCCCGGAGCTGCTCGTCCAGGTCATCCCAAGTGTCGGAGGCCGGCTCCCACTGGGTGAGGATGGCCTGCACCTGGGCCAGGCGGTCCTCCATCCAATCCTGGCCCTGCTCCAGATACCGGTCGGTGATCCACCGCGTCACCAGGCCGTTGACTGCCAGCAGGGCAATCAGCGCGGTCAAAACGGCCACTGTATTATAGAGGAATATCCTTCGCTTCACCTAAGCTCCCTCCTCCGGACCCTTCCCATCTGATTCTACCCGTTGCCTCTAAACAAAGACTTGGGAAAAGCGAAACAATTTCGAAACTTTTCCCACTCTGTCCCCTCCCCCCGAAAAAAACGGGACAAGGCGCTCTTTTTATGCTATTATATCGGAAAATCGGGGCGTGGGGAAGTCCCATTCCCAGGCAGACTGAGCCGTGTCGGAGCTCGAGCACAGCACCTGGGACAGGGGGTTCCCCTGTCTCTTCCCGCAAATGAAGATATCTTACAAGACAGCCCCGCCCGTTCGGGCTACAATATCCCGAAGAGGCAGAAAAAGGAGGCTCCCATGAGACAAGAGACAAGGACCATCCGCCGCGACCCCGCCCTCGGCGTGGAGGTCTGCCGCCTGGAGGGGCTGGCTCAGCCCTTCCCCAAGCATTTTCACGAGCACTATGTCATCGGCCTGCTGGAGGGCGGGGCACGCCGGATGCTCTGCGGGGCCCAGGTCTGGGACCTGACCCCCGGCGACGTGCTCCTCCTGGCTCCCGGCGACAGCCACGCCTGCACCCAGACAGACGGCGGCGTCCTGAGCTACCGGGCCTTCCACATCCC
>DWWJ01000205.1 GCA_019119795.1 Candidatus Intestinimonas pullistercoris | reverse complement strand
TCGGCGCGGTCTTCACCGGGACGGACTATGTGCTCGCCTACCTCCTTTTTCTGGGCCTGGCCCTGCCCCTGTCCATCCTGGCCGCCGGGGCCGCCTACCAGCTCACCCGGCGCGCCGACCTGTCCCTGGTGCTCTTCGCCGCCTTCGCCGGGCTGAGCCTCACCGTGTGGGCGGACGACTGGCAGCTGTGCTGGCTCAACCCCTGCGTGTGGGCCCTGTCCGACGACTTCACCAACTTCCGGCTGTTCCGGTCGGTGGCCTATGTGCGCCTGACCTGGCTGGCGGCCCTGGCCGGGGTCTGGGGGGTCTCCTATCTGTGTGTCCGCCGGTACGGGAAGGGCCTTTTGGGCTCCCTGGCCCGGAGCGCCCGGCGGGCCTACCGCCCGGCCATCGCCCTGCTGCTCCTGGCCTGCTCCGGGACGGCCTACGCCGCCCAGCCCTTCTATGACCAAAGCAACCCGGACCTGACGGCCATGGAGCTCTACGATCTGGACTACGCCGAGGGGGTCACCTTTTTGGTCCGCACCGTCCAGGTGGTCCCGGACACCCGGGCCGGCACGGTGGCGGGCCGGGCCGTCTACCGCTTCCAGAACACCTCCGGCCAGGAGTGGACCCTCTGCTTCGGCGTGGACCCGGGCTATGACCTCTCGGCCCAGGCCAATGGTGTGGCCGTCCCCGCCGTCCGCACCGGCTACGAGGAGAGCAACATGGCCCTGTGGGAGCTCACCCTCCCCGGAGAGGAGCAGGTGGAGCTGACGCTGGAGTACGGGGGCTTCCCCAGGGAGTGGAACATCTCCTCCACTGCCCAGGGCGACCCGGAGATCAGCGGGACCTACCTGTGCCTGGAGAACCAGCGGCTGGCCCCCTACCTGCTGAACGTGCTGCCCCAGGGGGAGGGCTACCCCACCACCGTGGAGGTCACCCTGCCCGGCTCCATGGCGGTGATCCCCTTTGGGCCGGAGGAGGCGGAGAGGGTGGAAGCCCACGGGGACGGCACAGTGACCTGGCGCTATGAGAGCGACAGCCCCGGCGGCATCCTCTACGCCGGAGACTACATCCGGGAGGACATCGAGGCCGGGGGCATCACCATCGCGTTCTACTACGGCCGCAGGCACCAGGCGGTCATGGAGGACGCCAGGGCGTCAGAGGCGGTGCAGGCGGTGGTGGACTACTGCGCCGGGCACTACGGTCCCCTGTCCTTCGGGGCGGGCGGCACCCTCAAGCTGGTCCAGAGCCGGGTGCGCGGGGGCGGCTACGCCACGGACGGCGCCAGCCTGCTGGATGAGGCCGACTTCACCGCCGCCAACCTGGGGGACGCCGGCAAGGGGGCGGGGGCCGGCGAAGTGATGATCCACGAGCTGGTCCACCAGTGGTGGGGCCTGGGCAACATGTTCGACGTGCTGGAGGAGGACAGCCCCTGGTCCTCGGAGGGGCTGACGGTCTACACCACCTACCGCATCGTCAAGGAGCTCTACGGTGAGGCGTACGCCCAGGAGCACTATGTGGACCAGTGGCGGCGGGAGGTGGAGGACTACTACCTGAACTTCTATGTCCGCCACCCGGAGTATCTGGAGAAGCTGCCCGAGGAGGAGCGGCTGACCATCTCCAACAGCCTGTCCCAGGTGCGGCGGTACTGCGAGATGCCCCTGAAGCTCCTGAAGGCCGAGGCGCTGGTGGGCGGCGAGGAGGCCATGGACCAGATTTTGTACGGCCTCTTCAACCGGGAGATCGACTATACCTACCCCTATCTCACCTATCAAGACTTTTTGGACGCCTGCGGGCTGACGGAGGAGGACCTGGACCTTGGGTAAGATATTTGGCTATGAGTGCAGACGGCTGCTGTGGAACAAATTTTTCGTGGGGCTCCTGCTGGTGCTCCTGTTTTACGGCTGGCAGGTGCTGACCGGCGCCACCCTGCTGGGGGTGGCCCACACCGCCCCCTTTTCCCCCTGGAGCTTTGGGGACTATCTGGGCCAGATGACCCCTCTGCTGTGGATCGGGGCCCTCTTCTTCCTGACCTTCTTCACCTCGGGAAAGGCCCGGCGGGCGGCGGTGCTCACCGACGCCACCCAGGCGGACCCCCGCCGGTACGCCCTGGCCCGGAGCGCCGCCGCCCTGGCGGGGACGGCCCTGCTGGCCCTGGCCTGCCTGGGGGAGGCCGCGGTCTTTTACGGGGCCTGCTTTGACTGGTACGGGTGGGGGGAGCTGGCCCTCCCCGCCCTGGCCGCCCTGGTCCCCCCGCTGGTCTTCGCCCTGGGGAGCGGCTGGCTGCTGGGACAGGTCCGGCCCTGGCTGGTCTACGCCTGGATGCCCCTCCCCCTCCTGGTCAGGGCCCTGCCCCTGCCGGAGGCCCTGGGCCTCTGGGACGGGAGTCTCTTTGCGGAGTATCCCCTGACTCTGGGGGCCTGGACCCGGCCTTCACCCTGCCGCCGGCCGTTGTCCTGGCCCAGGGGGCCCTGCTGGCGGCCGGCGCCGGGCTCCTGCTGCTCCGCTGCGGGAAGGCCCGGCGGGCCTGAGGGTTTTTCCCGCCGGAAAAGGGGTATCCTAAGGGGGAAGTGCGGCCGGGAGCGCCGCCCGGAGAAAGGAGGCCGCCATGGAGCCGGTCTACACATTCGAGGCAGAGCTGAAAAAGGTCCCAGACCTGGACGGGGCCTATGTGGAAATTCCCTTTGACGTCAGGGCCGTCTTTGGCCGGGGCCGGGTCCCGGTCCACGCCACCTTCGACGGGGTGCCCTATGACGGGCAGCTGGTGCGGATGGGGACACCCTGCCACATCCTGGGCGTGCGGAAGGACATCCGCCGGCAGATTGGCAAGCAGCCGGGGGACAAGGTCCGGGTGACCCTCCGGGAGCGCCGCCCGGACCGGGCAAACTAGTTTGAGGCGCACGGCATTTCCCCCTTGACAAAATGAGGTTACAGTTGTACCCTAATAGTGAAGGGACAACTGTAACCTCGTTTTTTGACGGAGAGAAAGGCGGGAGGCATGATGGACAGGACAGAAGCCAAAATCACGGATGCCGAGCTGGAGGTGATGGGGGCCCTCTGGAGCGGGGCGGGCCCCATGACCCTCTCCCAGCTCAAGGATGCCCTGGGCCGGAGCCAGGGCTGGAGCGGCGACACCACCAAGACCCTCCTGCGCCGCCTGTGCGGCAAGGGGGCGGTGGAGCAGGAGAAGCGGGAGGTCTACTACTACCGCCCCCTGGTGAGCCGGGAGGAGCTGGGGGAGTACAAAACCCGGCGGCTCATCGACAAGCTCTACGCCGGCAGCGCCCTGGACCTGGTGGCCTCCCTGGTGGAGCATGAGCACCTAGACCGGGAGGACGTGGCCGAGCTCCGGGACCTGTTCGACCGGCTGTGGGAGGGGGAAGGGGGCGGCGGCACATGACGGGCTTCCTCCTGACCCTGGGAAGGCTCTCCCTGCTGGGGGCGCTGCTCACGGCGGTGCTGCTCCTGCTGCGCCCCCTCCTCCGGGGGCGGCTCAGCGCCGCCCTGGGCTACTACCTGTGGCTGCCGGTGCTGCTGCGGCTGTGCCTGCCCTTCGGGGTGCGCATCCCGGTGCCCGCCCCCACGGCGGACCAGCTGAGCACGCCGGCTCCCGTGAGCACGGCGGTCCAGACCCCGGCGGAGGCCCCGGCCCTGGTCCTCGATCCGCCCATGGCAGAGGCGGCCCCCG
>DWWJ01000204.1 GCA_019119795.1 Candidatus Intestinimonas pullistercoris | reverse complement strand
GGGACAACGCCAAGAAGTACATCGAGTCCGGCCACCACGGCGGCAAGGGCTCCGAGTGCCACAAGGCCGCCGTGGTGGGCGACACCGTGGGCGACCCCTTCAAGGACACCTCCGGTCCCTCCCTGAATATTCTCATCAAGCTCTGCTCCACGGTCTCCATCGTCTTCTCCGGCCTCATCGTGGCCTTTAACCTGATGAACCTGCTCTGAGCGGAAAAACAGAGGCGGGGCGCGGTAAGCGCCCCGCCTCTTGTCATGCCCCGGCTAGACTTGTCCCTGCCCCCCGTTTATGTTATAATATTGCAGACCATCCACAAAAGCTCACCACCGAATGGAGGGACTGTCATATGATCCAGATCACCAATTCCCCTGTCCTCTACCAGGGCGGGGCCTTTGTCCCCACCGCCCCCCGGCCTGCCTCAGAGCGGACTGGCACCATGGCCCGGGCCATTTTGGAGGCCCACAACACCTCCTCCAGCCTGGAGCGGCTGGCCCTGAAATTCGACGCCATGGCCTCCCATGACATCACCTATGTGGGCATCATCCAGACTGCCCGGGCCTCTGGCATGCAGGCCTTCCCCCTGCCCTATGTGCTCACCAACTGCCACAACTCCCTGTGCGCCGTGGGCGGCACCATCAACGAGGATGACCACGTCTTCGGCCTCTCGGCCGCCCGGAAGTACGGCGGCGAGTTCGTCCCCGCCCACCAGGCCGTCATCCACTCCTACATGCGGGAGCGGTACGCCGCCCCCGGCCGGATGATCCTGGGCTCTGACTCCCACACCCGCTACGGCGCCTACGGCACCATGGCCATCGGAGAGGGCGGGCCCGAGCTGGCCCGGCAGCTCCTCCAGAAGACCTATGACATCGCCTATCCCAAGGTCATCGCCATCTATCTCACCGGGGCTCCCCGGCCCGGCACTGGGCCCCAGGATGTGGCCCTGGCCCTCATCGGGGCCACCTTCCGGGAGGGCATCGTGAAGAACGCCGTCATGGAGTTCTTCGGCCCCGGTGTGGCCAGCCTCTCCATGGACTACCGCTCCGGCATCGACGTCATGACCACCGAGACCGCCTGCCTCTCGTCGGTGTGGTCCACCGACGGCATCACCAAAGACCACCTGGAGCGCCTGGGCCGGGGGGACCAGTTCCAGGCCCAGGCCCCCGGAGAGGGTGCCTACTATGACGCCCTCATTCAGGTGGACCTCTCCACTGTGGAGCCCATGATCGCCCTGCCCTTCCACCCCTCCAACGCCTACCCCATCCGGGAGTTCAAGGCCAACCTGGCCGATCTGCTCCACCAGGTGGACGTGGACGCCGCTGAGCAGCTGGGCATCAAAAACGCCCCCTCCCTCACCGGGAAGATCGTGAACGGCCAGTTCCAGGTGGATCAGGGGGTCATCGCCGGGTGCTCCGGCGGCACCTACCAGAACCTGGTCCGGGCGGCCGAGATCCTGGGGAGCCACCCCATCGGCTCCGGGGAGTTCTGGCTCTCCTGCTACCCCGGCTCCATGCCCATCAACCTGGAGCTCACCAAGAAGGGCTATATCGCCTCCCTAATGGCGGCCGGGGCCTCCATCCGCTCCTGCTTCTGCGGCCCCTGCTTCGGGGCGGGGGACGTGCCCGCCAACGGGGCCTTCTCCATCCGCCACTCCACCCGGAACTTCCCCAACCGGGAGGGCTCCAAGCCCGGCGAGGGCCAGATCTCCTATGTGGCGCTGATGGATGCCCGGAGCATCGCCGCCACCGCCCGCCACGGCGGCATCCTCACCGGGGCCGACGAGCTGCCCGACTGTCCCGCCGACCGGCCCGACGAGGGCTGGGATTACGACGACTCGGCCTATAAAGCCCGGGTCTACTACGGGGTGGGGAAGCCCGACCCCAGCGCCGAGCTGGTCTTCGGCCCCAACATCGCCGACTGGCCGGAGCAGGTGGCCCTGCCGGAAAACCTGCTCCTCACGGTCTGCGCCGCCATCTATGACCCGGTGACCACCACCGACGAGCTCATCCCCTCGGGAGAGACCTCCTCCTACCGCTCCAATCCCCTGCGGCTCAGCGAGTTCGCCCTGAGCCGGAAGGACCCCCAGTATGTGCCCCGGGCCAAGGAGATCCTGGCGGAGGAGCGCCGCCGCCGGGCGGGGGAGCCCACCCAGGCTCTGATGGGCCACGATCCCAAGACCACCGGCCTGGGGTCCCTGGTGATGGCCCTGAAGCCCGGCGACGGTTCCGCCCGGGAGCAGGCGGCATCCTGCCAGCGGGTGCTGGGCGGCTGCGCCAACCTGGCCCAGGAGTACGCCACCAAGCGCTACCGCTCCAACGTGGTGAACTGGGGGATGCTGCCCTTCATCGCCGACGGTCTGGCCGACAAAAACATCCAGCCCGGGGACCGGCTCTATCTCCCCGGCATCCGGGCCCTGCTGGAGGGGGACGGGGAGGAACTCACCGGGACCCTCATCCAGAACGGCGCCTCGACCCCCATCACCCTCAAGCTCCCCGGCCTCACCCGCGAGGAGCGGGACATCATTCTGGCTGGCTGCCTTATCAACTACTACGCCAAGTGATGGCCCGCTCCGGCACCGCCGCAGGCGGGACGCGGGTCACCGCGTACAAGCGTCCCGCCTAAAGGGCGGGACCTTGTGCCGGGCTGCCTCATCCATTACGATGCGAAATAAAACCAGCGCCGGGGCGGTTCTCCGTCCCGGCGCTGGTTTTTATTTTACAAATGCCCAGCGATGAGGTATAATATAGGATATCAGAAACTCAAAACCATGATGAGGTGTTCCCGTGAAAAAAACCATACTCTCCCTGCTTCTCTCCGGCCTGCTCCTCCTTTCCGCCTGCGGCAGCGGGACCACTGCCGCCTCCGAGCCGGCGGAGGACGACGATACCCTCCACATCCTGGCCACCACCTATCCGGTCTACCTCTTCACCACCGCTGTCACCGAGGGAGTGGAGGGGGTGGAGGTCACCCGGCTCATCCAGCAGGAGATCTCCTGCCTCCACGACTATACGCTGACGGTAAACGACATGAAGGCCATCGAGGCCGCCGACGTCATCGTCATGAACGGCGTGGGCCTGGAGGACTTCATGGCCGACGCGCTTTCCACCTCCGACGCCCCGGTCATCGACTGCTCGGAGGGGGTGGCCCTCCTGCCGGCCATGGGCCACGAGGGCCACGACCACGACACTGAGTACGACCCCCACATCTGGATGGACCCGGAGCGGGCAGACCAGATGATCCGGAACATCGGAGGGGGACTGGCGGCGGCGGACCCGGACCGGGCGGAGCAGTATCAGGACAATGCCATCGCCTTCAGCGGCGAGGTCTATAATCTCAAACTATCCATGCGCTTCATCATTGCCTCCGATCAGCCCGACCTCCAGCTCCCCCACCGGGAGCTCATCACCTTCCACGATGGCTTCCAGTACTTCGCCGACGCCTTCGGCCTGGACCTGCTGAAGGCCATCGAGGAGGAGGAGGGGAGCGAGGCCAGCGCCGCCGAGATCAAGGAGATCGTGGGGCTGGTCCAGGACTATGACATCCCCGCCATTTTTACCGAGAAGAACGGCTC
>DWWJ01000030.1 GCA_019119795.1 Candidatus Intestinimonas pullistercoris | reverse complement strand
CCCTAGCGCTGCGTAGAGCATCACCGCCGCCGTGCCATTTGCTGAAGCGTCCCGGTAGTTATATGGGGCCCCCGGCGGAGCCCAGCGAAGCGGGTCCGCTGGGGAGAGGACGAGCAACGGAATGAATGAGCCCTGCCCAAAGGGCGGGGCGAAGAAATGGAGTTTGTGAGGACGATGACGTTATGAATGAGAAAGAACTGCGCGCCCTGGTAGAGCGGATGGTGGCCGACCTCATGGGACAGGCCCCCACCCCCCAGGTGAAGGCGGCGGACTACCGCCCCATGGAGCCCGGCCCCACAGGGGGCGGCGGGGAGCTCCCCGACATCGCCCAGGTAAACCTGCGGGAGCTCTACCTGGTCCCCCATCCCCACAACGGCCCGGCCTTCCTGGACCTGAAGCGGAAGACCCCCGCCCGGCTGGGGGTGGGCCGGGCCGGGGCCCGGTACAAGACCCAGACCATGCTGCGGATGCGCTGTGACCACGCGGCGGCCCAGGACTCGGTCTTCTCCCATGTTAGCGAGGACTTTATCCAGCGGGGCGGCTATGTCTTCGTCCAGACCCTGTGCCAGGACAAGGACGAGTACCTGACCCGCCCCGACAAGGGCCGCCGCTTTGACGAGGCCGCCCAGGCCGTCATCCGGGAGACCCTGGGACACAAGCCCAGGGTGGCCCTGGTGGTGGGGGACGGCCTCTCCTCGGCCGCCATCGAGGCCAACGCCGCCGACTGCATGGAGGCCATCCGGGCCGGCCTGAAGAGCTACGGCATCGAGGCGGGGCCCACCCTCTTCGTGAAGTACTGCCGGGTGGGGGCCTCCGACCACATCGGGGAGCTCACCGGAGCCGAGGTGGTCTGTATGCTGGTGGGAGAGCGCCCCGGCCTGGTCACCGCCGAGTCCATGTCAGCCTACCTGACCTACGGGGCCCACATCGGCATCCCCGAGTCCAAGCGGACGGTGATCTCCAACATCCACCGGCAGGGGACCACAGCAGTAGAGGCCGGCGCCCATATTGCCGAACTCATCAAGACCATGCTGGAAAGGAAGGCGAGCGGAATTGATCTGCGTTGAGGAACGGGGCGCCGGCCTCTACGGGGCCCTGCGCAGCGGGGCGGCGCGGATGCGCCGGAGCCCGGCGGAATTCACTTCCGGCGGGCGAGAGGAAATCGCCCAAGGGGCCCCCGCCCGGCCTGCCGGGCGGGGATTGGCCGGGACCCATATCGTCGAACTCATCAAGACCATGCTGGAGAAAAAGGCCAGCGGCATCGAGCTGGCAAGGGGGGCGGGCGCATGACCGGCGATCTCATCAAGTGCAATGCCCTCTCCACCCACACCATCGCCAACGTGTCCGAGTCCCTGGCGGAGAAGCTGGGGCTCCCGGAGGGGCACCGCTCCATCGGCCTCATCACCGCCAACAGCGACGACGTGACCTACTGCGCCCTGGACGAGGCCACCAAGGCCGCCGCCGTGGAGGTGGTCTACGGCCGGAGCCTCTACGCCGGGGCGGCCAACGCCAGCACTAAGCTGGCGGGAGAGGTCATCGGCATTCTGGCGGGGCCCAACCCCTCGGAGGTCAAGAGCGGCCTCAAGGCGGCGGTGGCCTTTCTGGACAGCGGGGTGGGCTTCCGCTCGGCCAACGCCGACGACTCCATCGTCTACTTCGCCCACACCGTCTCCCGGACGGGGACCTACCTCTCCAAGACCGCTGGGGTCCGGGAGGGAGAGGCCCTGGCCTACCTCATCGCCCCGCCCCTGGAGTCCATGGTGGGCCTGGACGAGGCTATGAAGGCGGCCGACGTGCGCCTGGCCGCCCTCTTTGAGCCCCCCAGCGAGACTAACTTTGGCGGCGGCCTCCTCACCGGCACCCAGAGCGCCTGCAAAGCCGCCTGCGAAGCTTTCGCCCAGGCGGTGCTGGGCATTGCGGCCCATCCCAGGGAGGAATAGGCCGGTACGCCGCGACAGGCGGCTTGCCCGCAAAGCGGGCCGCGCCGCAGGCGCGTACAAGCGTTTTGGGCCAAAGGCCCAAAACCTTGGCGCAGGGGCAATTCATTTGCCCCGAGCATGAAAAAGACCGGGGTCCCCGCCCGGCGGGAGCCGGGCGGGGCGCCTGTGAGGCGTTTGCCCAGGCTGTTTTAGAAATTGCCGCCAACCCCAGGGAAGAATAGGAGGAACCACATGCAAATCGACAAAGACCTGCGCTCGGTGCAGGAGGTCCGGGATCTGGTCCACCGGGCCCGGGAGGCCCAGCGGGTCCTGGAGCGCATGAGCCAGGAGGAGCTGGACAAAATAACGGCGGCCATCTCCCGGGCCGCGGCGGCCGAGGCCGGCCGGCTGGCTGCCCTGGCGGTGGAGGAGACCGGCTTTGGCATCCGGGCCGACAAGGAGGTCAAAAACCGCTTTGCCGCCACCACCCTCTACGAGGCCATCAAGGACCAGAGGACCCACGGCATCCTGGCCCAAGACCGGGAGAAGAAGACCATCGACATCGGCGTGCCCGTGGGGGTAGTGGCGGGACTGGTGCCCTCCACCAATCCCACCTCCACCGTCATCTACAAGTCCATGATCTGCATGAAGGCGGGCAACCCCATCGTCTTCTCCCCCCATCCCAGCGCCCTGAAGTGCATCACCGAGACGGTGAAGGTGGTAGAGCGGGCCGCCCGGGAGGCCGGGGCCCCGGAGGGGGCCATCGCCTGCATCCCCACCCCCACCATGGAGGCCACCAGCGCCCTCATGAAGCACGACCACACCCGGCTCATCCTGGCCACCGGCGGCGGGGCCATGGTGAAGGCGGCCTACTCCTCCGGCACCCCTGCCATCGGGGTGGGGGCGGGCAACGGACCCGCCTATATCCACAAGAGCGCCGACGTCTCGCTGGCGGTGAAGCACATTCTGGACTCCAAGACCTTTGACAACGGCACCATCTGCGCCAGTGAGCAGTCCATCGTGGTCACCCGGGCCCAGGAGGAGGCCGTCACCCGGGAGCTCCAGCGCCAGGGGGCCTATCTCCTCAGCGACGAGGAGCACAAGCAGCTCTCCAAGTTCATCCTCCGGCCCAATGGCACCATGAATCCCGCCATCGTGGGCAAGAGCGTGGAGACCGTGGCCGAGCTGGCGGGGCTCACCCAGGTGCCCGCCGGCGCCCGGGTGCTGGTGGCCCGGGAGACCGGGGTGGGCCCCGGCTACCCCTATTCCAACGAGAAGCTGGGCCTCATCCTAGCCTTCTATGTGGAGCCCGATGAGGAGGCGGTCCTCCGCCGGTGCGTGGAGATCCTGGAGTGGGAGGGGGCGGGCCACACCTTCTCCATCCACTGCGAGGAGGAGGATGTGGTGAAGCGCTTCGCCCAGGCCGTCCCCGCCAGCCGGGTGCTGGTGAACACCCCCTCCGCCCTGGGAGGTATCGGGGCCACCACCTGCCTTTTCCCCGCCCTGACCCTGGGCTGCGGGGCGGTGGGCGGCTCCTCCTCCTCCAACAACATCGGCCCCCTGGACCTCATCAACATCAAGCGGGTGGCCTGGGGGGTCCGGGAGCTGGAGGACATCCGGGGCGGCTCCGCCGCCGGAGGCGGTGCCTCCCAGGTGGACGACGCCCTCCTCCGGGCGCTGGTGGACCAGATCGTCAGGAGGCTGACCTGAGATGAGCAGAAAGCGCCGTGACGGCATCCCCTCCTCCCAGGCGGCCCTGACCCCGGAGGGGCTCACCCCGCCGGCGGTGGAGGACAACGCCCTGGACGAGGTCCAGGCCGAGGGGACCATGCGCAACCCCTACACCAACCTTCTCAAGCAGATGGGGCAGTTCACCGCCGACATGGAGGCGGCCTCTGCCGACGTGCCGCCCCCCTCCGGGGACGAGGTCAAGCCCTTCTCGGCCTCCAAGCGCATCTCGGCCGACGGGGGCCCCACGGCCTGGGACCAGCCGGCGGCCGAGCTCACGGAGGACAAGGGGCCGGAGCGCTCCCCAGATGCCCCAGGGCAGGACTCCGGCCCGGAGGCGGCGGAGCCGCCGGACTCCCCTCCCCAGGAGACGGGGCCGGCCCCGAAGCGAAGGAAGAACTCCTCCGCCCCCCGGAGCCGGAAAAAGCCCGTCCAGGAGGACATGGCATCCCTGGCCGCCGCCGTCCTGGGGGGCGGAGGGGGCGGCGCCCCGGCCGTCCCCGAGCGGGCGGACCGGGAAGCAAAGCAGACAGCGGCCCTCCCCCGGCGGGAGGCCCACAACGAAAGGAGCACAAGGAACATGGCAAACACGAACGCGCTGGGCATGGTAGAGACGAGAGGACTGGTGGGGGCCATCGAGGCCGCCGACGCCATGGTGAAGGCCGCCAACGTCCAGCTGGTGGGCAAGGAGCAGGTGGGCGGCGGCCTGGTGACCGTCATGGTCCGGGGAGACGTGGGGGCCGTGAAGGCCGCCACCGACGCCGGGGCCGCCGCCGCCGAGAAGGTGGGGGAGCTCATCTCGGTCCACGTCATCCCCCGCCCCCACGCCGAGGTGGACGGCATCCTGCCCCACAAGGCCGGGGAATTCGACCACGAGGGCTAAGGGATGGCCCTCCTGACCGAGGAGCGGGTCCGGCTGATGTCGGACAACGGGACCCGGGGGCCGGTGGTGGTGCGCCGGGAGGATGTCCTCACCCCCTCGGCCCGGTCCTGGCTCCGGGAGCACCGGGTGGAGGTGGTCTATCCCCAGGGGGAGGCCCGGGAGGAGGCGGGGGCCAAGGCCCCCGCCGGGCCAAAATACCGCACCCTCTTCGGAGCCGGCCTGGAGGAGAAGCCGGAGCACATGACCCACCTGCGGGGCAACCTCCTGGTCTTCAAGGACCACCCCCGCATCGCCTTCCGGGGCATGATCGACCTGCTGGAGGCAGAGATCGCCCTGTGCCAGCAGGTCTGCGTCCGGGAGGGCATTCCCGCCCTGGCGGAGGAGCTGGAGGAGGTGCTGGGCTTCGTCCGGCGGTTCATCCGCTTTGACGTACTGGAGGAGCCTGTGGGGGAGGTGCGGCTGTGCGGCCTGGGGCCGGAGGAGCTGCGGGAGCGGTCCCACTACCCGGAGAAGTACTATGGCCAGCCCCACTTCCTCCTCCACTACACCGACTCCCCCGCCATTCTGGCGGTCAATAAGGTCCGGGCCGTGGCCCGCCAGACCGAGCTGGCGGCCTACCGGGCCTTCCGGGACGAGAACGGAGCGGTGACCCGGGAGGATATCCTCCAGGGTCTTAACCGGCTCTCCTCCCTGCTGTGGATCTTCATGATTAAGCTAAAGGCGGGAACGTATGGAAACACGGGCGCTTGAGACTCTGGCGGAGGAGATCGTCCGCCGCATCACCATCCCCATGGAGGCCAGCGGGCGGCACATCCACCTGAGCCGGGCGGCGGTGGAGCAGCTCTTCGGCGTGGGCTACCAGCTCAACAGGGTCCGGGATTTGTCCCAGCCGGGGCAGTTCGTCTGTGCCGAGCGGGTGACCCTCCAGGGGCCCAAGGGGGAGCTGAAGAACGTGGTCATCCTGGGGCCTGAGCGCCCGGAGTGCCAGGCGGAGGTCTCCCTCACCGACGCCGTGGCCCTGGGGGAGCGGCCCCCGGTGCGGCTCTCCGGCGACCTGGAGGGGAGCCCGGGCTTCACCCTGCGCTATGGCAGCCGGGTCCTCCATGTGGACCGGGGCCTCATCGCGGCCAAGCGGCACATCCACATGACCCCGGCCGACGCCGCCCGCTTCGGGGTCCGGCACGGGCAGACCGTCCGGCTGCGGACCCTCACCAGCCGCCCTCTGGTCTTCGGAGACGTGGAGGTGCGGGTGAGCGAGCGCTATGCCACCGCCGCCCACCTGGACTACGACGAGGCCAACGCCTGCGGTTTTCAGAAGGGGAGCCGGGGGCTCCTCCTGCCCTGAGCAGAGGCGGGAGCCCGGCGCAAAGGAAAGGAGGTCCTTCAGATGGACCTGGAGGAGCGGGACGGGGCCCTGGTCATCACCCGCCTGCCGGTGGAGCAGATGGGGGCCCTGGCCCTGGGTCTGGCCCTCAGCGACCAGGAGGCACAGGTGCTCCGGGCCCTCCTGGAGGGCCGGAAGGTCAAGGTCCTGGAGACCGGCCTGGAGTATAAGGAATACCGAAAGACGGCCCCTCTGGGGGTCTACCAAAAATTCACCTCCCTGGAACGGGAGCTGCGGGAGATGGGCGTCTGTGTGGTTAGGAACCGTCATTGGTAACGTATGGTGCACGAAAAAAGACCCGGCCCTCACCGGCCAGACCTTCCTGCTGGTGGCCCCGGAGGGACACCAGGGCCCTGCCCTGGTCTGTTCCGATCTGGCGGGGGCGGGGCCGGGGGACCGGGTCCTCATCACCCGGGGCGGTGGGGCCCGGGTGGCCGCCGGGGCGGCCGTCCCGGTGGATGCCGCCGTGGTGGGCATCGTGGACCGGGTGGAGGCGTGAAAGGAGCGCGAGCATGTCTGAGGTGAACAAGGCCGCCCTGGAGTCCCTGGTGCGGCAGGTGCTGCTGGAAAAGCTGGGGGGCGCCCCGGCGGCTCCGGCGGGAAAGGCGGCGGCCCACGGGGTCCGGGCGGTGCCGGTGCCCCGGGTGGAGGTCACGCAGGCCGACCGGATGGACACCGGCCGAAGCGGCGACCGGGTGTGGACCAGGGACCTCTTCTCCCTGGCGGAGGCCCCCCGGCTGGGCTGCGGCCTCATGGTGATGGAGGACACCACCTTCCCCTGGAAGCTGACCTATGACGAGATGGACTATGTCATCGAGGGCCGGCTGGACATCCTGGTGGGAGGAGAGACCGTCTCCGCCGGGCCGGGGGAGGTCCTCCACATCCCCCGGGGCAGCGAGATCCAGTTCTCGGTCCGGGGCCGGGCGCGGTTTTTGTACTTCGTCTACCCCGCCGACTGGCAGAAATAAAGAGGGCCCGGGGCATGAGCATGCTCATGCCCCGGGCTCTCCGCGCATTTTTCGCCGGGTCCGGTCAGGGCTCCTCCCGCTGGGCGCGGTACTCCTCCAGAAAGGCCTCGTCCTTGATCTCCAGACCCCGCTCTCCGGCCAGGCCCTCCACGTGGTGGGTGAACTCGTGGGCGAAGGTCTCCCACAGCTCGTCCTCCCAGTCCTCCTCCGTCCAGTCCTCCTGCTCCGCTAAGGCGGCGAAGGAGCCGTAGTAGAGGTTGATGTACCGCCCCATCATGTCGTTGCAGTACTCCCCTAAAATATACATCTCCCCCTCGGGAAAGTCCGGGTCGGGTTTGGCCTCGGGCAGCAGGCAGACCCCGCCGTTGAGGTCCTGGTAAAATTCCTGGGGGAACTCCTCGGCCATCTCATCCAAGAGCTCCCCCACCTGGTCAAAGGTGAGGATCATGGAAATACCTCCTTATACGATCAGCCCTCTGGCTTCCTCATGGTGAGGGAAATGCGCTTTTTCTTCTCGTCCACCTCCAGGACCCAGACGGTGACCACATCCCCCACGGCGCAGACCTCGCTGGGGTGGCGCACCCGGTGGGGGGCGCCCAGCTGAGAGATGTGGACCAGCCCGTCCTGGTGGACCCCGATGTCCACGAAGGCCCCGAAGTCCACCACGTTCCGCACCGTGCCGGTGAGCTCCATGCCGGGCTTTAAGTCCTTCATCTCCAGCACGTCGGTGCGGAGGATGGGCTTGGGGAGCTCGTCCCGGGGGTCCCGGCCTGGCTTCATGAGCTCGGCCGTCACGTCCCGGAGGGTGGGCACCCCCACGCCGCAGGCCTGGGCGGCCCGCTCCTCGCCGTAGGCGGCCACCCGGTCCCGGAGGTCCCCGATGGCCCCGGCCTTCACCGCCGGGAGGTCATAGCCGCACAGGGCCAGGAGCTTTTCCGCGGCGGCGTAGCTCTCCGGATGGACGGCGGTGTTGTCCAGGACGTTGGCGCTCTCGGGCACCCGGAGGAAGCCGGCGCACTGCTGGAAGGCCTTGGGGCCCAGCTTGGGCACCTTCAAAAGCTGCTTCCGGCCGGTGAAGGCCCCGTTCTCCTCCCGGTACTGGACGATGTTTTTGGCGGTGGCGCTGCCCAGCCCGGCCACCCGGGTGAGGAGAGGGGCCGAGGCGGTGTTCAGGTCCACCCCCACGGCGTTGACGCAGTCCTCCACCACCCCGGAGAGGGCCTCGTCCAGCCGGGCCTGGGGCATGTCGTGCTGGTACTGGCCCACCCCGATGGCCTTGGGGTCGATCTTCACCAGCTCGGCCAGGGGGTCCTGGAGCCGCCGGGCGATCGACACGGCGCTGCGCAGGTTCACGTCGTACTGGGGGAACTCCTCGGCGGCCAGCTTGGAGGCGGAGTATACGCTGGCCCCCGCCTCGCTGACGATCATATAGGAGACCCCGCCCCCCACCGCCTTGATGAGCTCCGCCGTCATCTGCTCGGTCTCCCGGCTGGCGGTGCCGTTGCCGATGGCGATGTGCCGCACGCCGTATCGTTCCACCAGGGCGGAGAGGACCCGGATGGCCTCCTGCTTCTTCTTCTCGCTGAAGGTGGGGTAGACCACCGCCGTATCCAGCACCTTGCCGGTGGGGTCCACCACCGCCACCTTGCAGCCGTTGCGGTAGCCCGGGTCCAGGCCCATGGTCACCGCCCCCTTCACCGGCGGCTGCATGAGGAGGGGCCGCAGGTTCAGGGCGAAGGTGTGGATGGCCCCCTCGGCCGCCTGCTCCGTCAGGTCCCGGCGGATCTCCCGCTCCACGCTGGGGGCGATGAGCCGGTCGTAGGCGTCCTCGGCCGCGGCGCGGACGAAGGCCATGGAGGGAGCGCCGGGGATCAGCACCGCCCGCCGGACCTGGATGAGGGCGGTGTCCCGGTCCATCTCCACGGCGACCTTCAGGAAGCCCTCCCGCTCTCCCCGGTCCAGGGCCAGCACCTGGTAGCCCTGGGCCCGGCGCACGGGACATTGGAAGGCGTAGTAGAGGCGGTAGACCGAGTCCTCCGGCTCTTTGGAGGCGGCGGAAGAGACCAGCTCCCCCTTGGACCACCAGAGGGCCCGGAGCTGCCTGCGGAGGGCGGCGTCGTCCGAGATGTCCTCGGCGATGATGTCGCCGGCCCCCTGGAGGGCCTCCTCCGCCGTCGCGACCCCCTTGTCTGGGTCCACATACTTCTCCGCCTCTGCGAGCGGCTCCGGGCAGTCCCGGCCCTGGGCGAAGAGGAGGCGGGCCAGGGGCTCCAGCCCTCTCTCCCGGGCCACAGAGGCCCGGGTGCGGCGCTTGGGCCGGTAGGGGCGGTATAGGTCCTCCACCTCGGCGAGGGTGGTGGCGGCGGTGAGGGCGGCGGCGAGGGCCTCGGTCAGCTTGCCCTGGCCCTCGATGGCGGCGCGGACCTCCTCCCGCCGCTCGTCCAGGCCCCGGAGGTACTGGAGCCGGTCGGCCAGTGTCCGCAGGACGGTGTCGTCCATGGCCCCGTGGAGCTCCTTGCGGTAGCGGGCGATGAAGGGGATGGTGTTCCCCTCGTCCAGGAGGCGGACCACGTTCTCCACGTGGGTGGGTTCCCGGCCCAGTTCCCGGGCCAGGATGGTGATGATGGTATCCATGGTGTCGCTCCTTTTGGTAATGGGTGCCTTGATTGTATCACGCCAATGCTTGGCGGACAAGGTAGTGCGAGAGATCTTATACATATACATATGTATTCATATATAAGTATGGGAGTGAGCTTCCATGGTTACGATGGTTCAATAATTCAGTTTAAGAATAGTATTAGGGTGCCCCACTTCATATATAGGACACCCTAGATAAATCATGCTTTATCAAATTTAGTTAGTACACTTTCCATTAAATCATTTTGATAATGACTTAATATAGACATTGTCCTAAACAATTTAGGAGAATTGATTTGTTTATTGGTTAGTGCAAAAAACGCAAGTGCAAAAACAACACCTGCAGAGATTCCATTGGTGTTTAAGTAATCAACATTGATTTCTTCAGGAAGTCCAGTCATTTGTGGACTCATCAAAGCAAGCTTGAAGCGTGCATGTGTATTTGGATTACTCACAGAAAAGCTGCTCCAGATACTGTCACATACGGCATTAAGATAATTGCGACGAGCCTGTAAAGTCAGATGCGATAATTCGCTTTCGGACATCTTTGGTGGCATTTGATATCTTCTAAGAATTTGCTGAATTTCGTGTTCATATGTGTTTAATTTGTTTGAACATGCATTTTTGATTGCTTTGGCTAATACTTCTTCTTTAGAGAAACCAAACATAATGGGGCCCCCTGACGTTTGATAACGTAACACACATCAAATAATACACTAAATTTTACGTAAGAGAATTTTTAGATATAGTAACATAAAAAACGAAAAATGGCAATGTGCACAGTAAAAATCTGAGTATAATTTACAAATTTATGAATGATTTATTAGATAAATGTTATAAATGGAGTGTATTAAACGTATGATTGCAGTCACTTGACGGCGGGGGCGAAATGAGAGTAAAATAAAATGATTGTGTAAGAATGACAGCTTGGAGGGGTGCAGATGAAACAAATCGGCTTTGACAACGCGAAATATTTGGAGACCCAGTCCGCCCACATCAAGAAGCGTATCGCCCAGTTCGGGGACAAGCTCTACCTGGAGTTCGGGGGCAAGCTCTTCGACGACTACCACGCCTCCCGGGTGCTCCCCGGCTTCCAGCCGGACAGCAAGATCCGGATGCTCTCCGAGCTGAAGGAGGATGTGGAGGTGGTGATCGCCATCTGCGCCAGCGACATCGAGAAGAACAAGGTCCGGGGGGACCTGGGCATCACCTACGATGTGGACGTGCTCCGGCTGATCGACGCCTTCCGGGACCGGGGCCTCTATGTGGGCAGCGTGGTGGTCACCCAGTACGACCGGCAGCCCGCCGCCGACGCCTTCAAGAAGCGGCTGGAGGACCTGGGGATCCGGGTGTTCCTCCACTACCCCATCGCGGGCTATCCCAACAACGTGCCCCTGATCGTCAGCGACGAGGGCTACGGCAGGAACGAGTATGTGGAGACCTCCCGGCCCCTGGTGG